>NZ_CP010515.1:1231239-1539049 GCF_003431325.1 Acidilobus sp. 7A
TGGAGGAGAACACTGAGAAGGCCAGGAAAATACTTTACGACGTAATACCTCGCTTGGCGACTGAGCCAGAGGTGTCCCGCTGCAGCTGCTGTAGGGCGCTCCAGAATGCTATCCAGTGACGTTGAAAATCAGGTGAAGGAGGCTATAGAAGCCGCCGGCAGCGTGCAGAAGCCAAAGCTACTTGACGACATGCTCATAACCTACTCCTATGACTCGCTCCCAGCGGCCAGGGCCCTCTATATATCACTCGTATCGTCCGGCGTCAGGGTGGCGCTAGCCTCGCACACAGAGGCCTCGACGCTCATAATTCCCTACCGCGACGTTGGCGAGGTCGTAGTGATGTCTGTTAGCTCCAAGGACAGCAGGGCGATCAGGGTCGCTGAGGAGGCGGCTATGATGGGGACCCTGACGTACTTCGTTGCGCCACCCATGGACGAGACCCTGGAGGCCAGGCTCTCCAGGCACGATAACCTTGAGAGGCTCGTCGTAAGCCCGCGGGCGCCGCTCTTGACTATGATGGCTGCCGCAACCCTCTGGTCGAGCGACTTGAAGGGGCCCAGGGGAACCAGGCTAAGGGCTGAGGTGGCGGACATCAACAACTCTATTACATGGGTGCTGTCAAGGTATGGTAAGGAGATAGGGGAGGCCTCCAGGCTCAGCAACTTCACTGCCCTTTATGGGCCCTCCCTCGCGCCCGGCTCCCTCTACCTCTGCAGGGTCTGCGCGGATAGGTGCAGGGACACCATATCAATGGATGAGCCAGACAGGCTGTCCAAGGTAGGTGACGCACTGGTGCAGATGATAAGCACCGTCGAGGAGCACGACTACATGGACGTAGAGCTTGAAATTAGGCTCAGAAGGCTCAGTCGCGTGAAGCTCGAGTTCAACGTTGACCCTATCACAGCCAACCTTTACGCCGCGATAGCCGCCTCACTCATAGGGGGTAGGACCGCTTGATGCGCCATCAGATGAAGCAGGCCATAGTGCTCAGGAGGGACTTACAGATGGGCAGGGGGAAGGCGGCCGCCCAGGCGGCCCACGCGGCCTGCGACGCCGTCGTGCAAATAGTGAACGGCGACAACAGGCAGTGGTCAGAGTGGCTTCGCGAGTGGCTCTCACAGGGCCAGAAGAAGGTCGTGCTTAGGGTGGAGAGTGAGGATGAGTTGAACAAGGTTTACTCTGAGGCCGTGTCACTGGGCCTCCCAACTTCAATAATAGAGGACGCTGGACTCACCCAGCTGCCGCCAGGCACTAAGACAGCTGTAGCGGTGGGGCCTGCCCCCTCAGAGCTCGTGGACAAGGTCACTGGAAAGCTGAAGCTTTATTGATAAGATATAGTAAACGCTTAACTCAAAAGCGTGAAGGACCACATCAGAAGGCATCTGAAGCTCTTACTAAACGCAGGGCTATACATTTTGCAGAAGGCGCTTCATGCTCTTACCAAGATAAAGACCGCGAAAGGCTTTAATATATTTAATAATATAAATTTTAATTAAATATGACCGGGCTTCGTCCGGAGGGCGCAGCACCCGTTTGTCCCTCGCCCTCACCTCAATCATCTGCTTATTCACTATCGAGCGCGGGGACCCCCACCTCGCCCGCGCCTCATAGGCAATCAGCGTGGGCTCATGGCGGCTGTCAGGCCCAGCGGCGGGGCATCTAAGGCCCTCATCCCCCTCGCCCTTGGGGCAGCGCCCCCATCAGGCGAGGGGTCATCCACTCAGCCTGTTGCGGACGTAATACTATATAGTGATTTCTACTGCCGTGAAAAAGGAATTCAGCCTACAGGCGCTGCCTTGGCAGCCTCTGCCTTGGCCTCCCTCCTCTTCACAACGATGACAGGACTTGAGGCCGGGAACTGAGTTCTGTCAGCATAGTTGTACGTGTAGTACTCAGGCCTGAGCCTCTCCAGTATCACCTCAAAGGCCTTCTCAGGCCTCGTGTGCTCGCCGCAGGTGTACGCGTCAACTGTGGCGTAGCGGTACTCAGTCCAAGTGTGGACAACTATGTGGCTCTCATTGACCAACGCTATAACTGAGACTCCTCCCTTCTGGCCTCCTATCTTCCAGCTCATTATCTCTATCAGCGTGGCATTGGCGGCCTTGACGGCATCAAGCACTGCCTGACGCACTAGGTTCTCGTCCTCTGCTACCTCCCTGGGTATCCCGTACAGGCTTCCAAAAACATGCTTACCTATTATATAGTCCCTCACAGCCTCTCCTTCAGGGCTACTTGACACTTTCCAGATCATGCCCTCCTTAGGGCCTGTTACCTCGCTTAGCGTGGAGGCTTAATAAACTATTCTGGCCCTGCCTGAGGTAATCAAACATAGATTTAGACTAATAAAAATACCATTTTATTCATTGCAATTCAAAATCTTTCTAAAAATGAAAATAATATACGTAATGTACTGGGTAACCTTTTTTAAGTTCTAAGCAAACTAGCAAAAGCTTTGGGTCTGAACATGCCGGAGGAGGATGACGCGGAGCTAAGGAAGATACTTGAGAGGAAGAAGGCTGAATATGTCGCCCAAGCTCTCCCAGGCACAGGACTGCAAGGCTCAGGGGAGCAGCTTGTGGCCGAGCTTAACGACTCCACCTTTGACAGCTACATAAGCTCCCACAGGGCCGTTGTCGTTGACTTCTGGGCCCCGTGGTGCGCGCCGTGCTTCCTAATATCCCCAATAATAGACGACCTGGCGGCCCAGCATCGCAAGATAGCCTTTGCCAGGGTCAACGCTGACGAAAGCCCTGAGACGGCCTCGAAGTACTACGTTATGAGTCTGCCAACTGTCATGTTCTTCCTTGACGGCCAGGAGGTAGACAGGGTTGTAGGCGCTGTGCCCGAGGATGTGCTGGAGGAGAGGGTGCAATGGCTAGAGTCAAGGCTTTGATGCTAGGCATTGACTCCCTAACCTACAAGTACTTCATGAAGTGCAACTCCAGGAACCTGCTCACGCTGCTGGACACCACGTTCAGGGGGGTCACAGAGAACAGGACTCTGCAGAGCCCTGCGTCAGCGTGGCTAACAGTCCTGACAGGCGAGGAGACCCAGACCCAGGGCTTCCTGTTGAAGGCCCCCGAGCTCCCACTCGTGTCGGAGACCAGGGCCACACTGATTAATGTACCCCTCACGAACCCAACCCTGGGGAGCCCCAGCTTTGCCATGGACTCTAGTACCAGCGCTAAGGAGGAGGTGGATAGCGTTGTCAGCGCCGTCCTCGAAGCCCTGGACTCAGGGCCAGTTATAGCTGCTATAACTGCCCTTGAGAGGCTGCCTACACCGGACCCGTGCCCGATCTACAGCGTGATAGACTCTGCGGCGAGGAAGCTGGTCCTGGCTGCTGACGAGTTCATAGTGTTCTCCCCCTACGGCCCTAGGACCGCTAATGGCTACGACCCCTACGGGGTTTACCTGGCCAGCAAGCCCAGGCCCAACGAACATGAGACTGTGAAGCTCTGGGAGATAGGGCGCATATTCAGCATAATGGCTGGCAGGGACTAAAAGCTAATAACAAAAGATTTAAAATAATTAAAATTAAATCTAGAAAAAGGCTAGAGCCTTTTGCCGACCTGTGCGCCAGCAAGAGCGGACGCGAAGGCCACAGCAGCGAGCAGCGCCACGTATATTATTGAGGGTGGCGCGCTGGCCCTTGCCTGCGCGTTAGCTTGCTCCACGCTCCCCAGCTCGGCTGTGTACTCCTGCGCCTGCGGAAGCAGCGCCTGTGCGCCGGTTGGCGCCGTAAGGGCAGGCGACGCCAGTGCCTGTGAGCCTATTGGCACCGTCGTAAGGGCGGCAGGCGACGTGTGGGACCCTGAGAGAACGCCTGAGGCCTCAGAGGACAGGGCCGATATCTCGTAGGCCCCATGTATCGCGGCGTACCTCATTAGGGCCTGCCCAACCGGGTCAGGCACCGCCTGCGGGCTCACGTAGGTGGGGAACTGGACCGGGTACAGGTTGTTTGCGGCCGCGTCCTCTCCAGACACAAACACGTACCACGGGCCAGCCAGGCTGTAGAGGCCCTGCGGGCCGAAGGCCGTCATGGACGAAGTGTAGACCGAGGGTATGTAGAACTTGCCCACCCACTCGCCAAGCGAAGCGTTGTACTGCAGCGGCACGCCAACGGAGAAACCGTATGACATGAGGTAAGGTGCGTACTGAGCCGGAATTGCGGTAGCTATAAACGTGCCCTGGGTCACTGGGGTGCCGTTGGCGTAGGTTATGTTAGCGAACACGTTCAGCCACAGGCCCTCTATCGTGTAGTAGGCGCTCTGCACAGTGGCGCTGAGCTGCTGCGGCGCCACGTAGAACGACTGGTTGAGATAGCCGAACAGCGGCCCTGTGCTGCTGTTCTCCTCGCTCACGAAGACAGCGTCGTACCAGCCCGGCGGCATGGATGGAGGCACCACGAAGTACCCTATCTGGTAGCCCAGCCGTGGGGCAGGGGCTGGCTGCAGCGGCACCTGCTTCACCAGGGTTCCATTAAGGCTGTATATGTCCACGTAGACCTGGCTCGTGAACTGGCCAAAGCCGAAGGGGTCTATAACTTGTGCCAGGAACGTGAGGCTCTGGCCGGCCGTTACGCTCGGGGTTCCGTCGTTCAGCGGCGTTATCACGCGGCCAAGCAGTACCATCTCGCCGAAGTAGACGTACTCATAGGCCGCGCCGTCAACCTTGCCGTTAGGAGCTGTTGAGTAGACGTACATTATGTAGGCGCCCTGCGGGTCTGGGTACGGCAGCATTGCTGTGCCCTCGTAGAGGCCTGGCTCAGTAGTGTTAGGCAGCAGGGTTGCGTTGAAGTAATTAATGCCGTCGTGGTAGAAGGCTGCAGTGAGCGAGGGCACGGTCATCGGCGTGCCGTTGGGGTAGATCGCGTAGACCTCTACCTCGAACGGCTCATTCACGGGTATCGATGGGGCGTAGGGGTACGGTGTAGGCGCTATTATGGTTAGCCCTGTCCCTATGTAGACGTCCGTGGCGCCCGTGCCGCTGAGCCCTGCGGAGGTGCCGTTGACCACTATTGTCCACACGTTAGGCGGCAGCCCCTCCTCGACAGTCACGTTGCCAACCCAGTAGGTGCCGTTGAAGGTCAGGGGCACCTCCATCGCGAGGCCCTGCGTCGTGAAGACGTAGGCGTTGAACTTGCCCTGCGTCACCGGGGTCCCGTTGGGGTACCGTATGGCTGCGACGACCTGGAAAGTGCTGTTATACATGTACCAGGCGTACATGGCGCCGGGCTGATACGTGGTCACAGCTATACTCAGCGAGGGGAAGCGCGTCAGCTCGTACTTTATTGCGTAGGCCAGGAGGCCTGCGTTGGGGGAGCCCAGGCCTGTCACCAGGTTATACCCCGGCTTCGCAAGGTACTTGCCGTTGTAGCCGAAGGTTATCTGGTGGAACGCCATGTTGTACAGCGTCTGGTTCCTGTATATATCGTACAGCAGCGGGTTGAGGAGGCCGAGCTTCACGCCTAGGTAGCCGTCTATGTCAGCTGTTATGCCGGCCCACAGCGGCGACGCCAAGCTAGTGCCGCCTATGACTTGCATCTGCCCATCTACGATCTCAACGAAGCCAGTGTAGGGGTTGGCGTCAGCGGCCACGTCTGGCGTTGTCCTGAAGAAGCCCTTGACGACGCCGTACTGATACCACGGCTTCGGGAAGAGGCTCGAGTAGCCGCCCGTAGAGGCAACCTCGGAAGTTCCATCGAGTGGGCTAACGGACCAGGCGGTCTCGTAGCCGTAGGTGCCCGTCGAGTTGAGGAACTGTATTGAGCCCGAAGTAACGTTGACGAAGAGCGTCGTGCCTCCCACTGCTGTGACGAACGGCGATGACGACGGGAACAACACCGCGCCATAGGTGGTTGGGGTGGCGTCAAAGGCCCCCTCGTCGCCGGACGAGGCAAAGAAGCTTATCCCTTCGGCCGCGCCAAGGGCGAAGTAGTAGTCGGCAAACGGGTAGTTAAGGGTGAAGGCAGGGACTGTTGTGTAGACGCCCGACATACCTATGAGGTTCTCTGGCAGGCCCCAGCTCATTGAGACGACGTCCGCTAGGTCCGTGCTAACCACGTAGTCAACAGCCTCAAACAGCGCGTTATCAGGGTTCGCCGCTATTATCAGGTATATGTGGGCGTACGGCGCCATGCTCTGAGCAGCCTCAACATCAAGTGCCGTCTCTATGTCCCAGCCAGTGAGGTAGCCAAGCGACGGGTGATACGGCCCTATCGGTATTATCGTCAGATTTACGGGCGGCAGGTTGAACATTGCGTCAAACTCGGCTAGGTCCTGGTATATGAGTGGGTCACCGTAGGCGTCTATTATGGCTATTGAGGCCCCCTCGCTGTACTGCATAAGGTCTGTCACGTTATAGGCCCCCTCGAAGTCAGCCGGCGTGTAATATGTGTAAGCCGAGGCCACCTGCTGGGGCAGCGCTGGGAGGCCGCTGAAGTTGGCCGGCATGAACGTGTAGTGCTCTATCCTGCCTGCTACTATGAACTGCGGCTTGAAAGCCGTCCTGTTAGTCAGGCCAAGCACTAGGGTGCCCTGCAGGGCCCCTGGTATCCTCGGCATGCCGCTCGGGGCGTAGTAGACTGCGCCGTCAGGCGACCTGTAGAGGTCCAGCTGTACCCCAAACACCTTCTCAACCACGTAGGCGGGCGCCTGAGCCATGACTGACAGCCTGTCAGGGCTTAGGTAAGTAATCGTGAATCCGCTCTCCTTGAGGAAGTTCACTATGGCGTCGAACTCCTCCTGGGAGGGCGCGAAGAGGCTGAGCACCTGGCTTCTGCTGAGCGGGCTCAGCTGGTGCTCGGAGACCTCCTGGGCCACCAGCATAAGCTCGTTGAGGCTCCTCGGGGGCAACAGGATGGATATGCTGACGACTGCGTTAGGGCTGAGCTGGCCCAGCTCGGAGCCCTGCAGCGGGGGACCATAATAGCTCACGCCCTGGGCCCTCGCCACCCTTACGCCAGGAAGCGCAAGGCTCGTCGAGGCCAGCAGGAGGACCAGTAGAAGGAAGACCAAAAGGACTTTACCCGCACTAAGGCCACCCCTTACAGCTAGCTGTTTTTACTGTTACTCTAAAGCTATATTTAAGGTTTGCTACCAACAACTTACTGCAAGCAGAAAAAGCTTTACAAACACTGATGATTGTCACCAGAGGCTTCTATTAGCAACCTTTCCTGCGGCGCTAACGCTATTTACTCCGCCAGCTAGATTTCCACAGCAGCTTAAGGGGGCGCGAGGAGCTAAGGTTGACGAGAACGCTGAGCATGCTGACCTTTAAGAGGAAGTACCTGAACTTGATACTGAGTGGGAGGAAGAGGAGCACCATAAGGCTCGGCAGCTTCCAGGTCAGGGAGAAGTACCTCAAGGTAGTGAGCTCCGGCAGGCCTGTAGCCGTCGTGCAGGTTGACAGGGTTATTCATAAGAAGGTCAAGGAGCTCACCGACGAGGACGCAAGGCTTGACGGATTTAAGGGGCTTCCCGAGCTGTTTAGGGAGCTGAGGTCCATCTATGGTGACTTCCTGCTCGATGATGACGTGACCATTATCACGTTCACCCTAAGGAGGGTGCTGGAGGGGATACATGACGCAGGCGGCTCGGCCAGAGGCTATGGAGCTGACGAGGGCGCGAGAGGCGCAGCCGCAAGGGCGAGGAAGGGGAGGCCGCTGCGCTAGGGGGCCGCGTCAAGAGGGCGCGCCAGCGCGGCGCCTTTAAGCTTTGACGACGGAGGAATATTATTAAGCTTCAAAAGTCCATGTAAATGAGGTGCAGCTACTCATGGAAACTCCAAGGGTGAGGACCTACATACCTGGTCTTGACGAGATACTCTACGGTGGCATACCCGATAGGAACGTAGTCATGATATCAGGGGGGCCTGGCACAGGCAAGTCAATAATGGCCCAGCAGTTCATCTACAACGGCCTCGTCAGGGGTGAGCCAGGCGTTTATGTTGCCCTCGAGGAGCACCCGAGTTCCATAAGGAGGAGCTTCAGGCACTTTAACTGGAACATAGACGAGTACGAGAAGAACGGCACATTCGCCATAGTGGACGCTTTCACCACTGGCATAGGTGCCGCCGCCCAGAGGGAGAGGTACATCGTCAAGAGTCTAGATGACGTCTCCGAGCTAGCTGATGTCATAAGGCAGGCAATTAAGGACACGAAGGCTAAGAGGGTTGCCATAGACTCGGTGAGCACCCTTTACCTCTCGAAGCCTGCAACGGCCAGGGGCACCGTGATGGCCCTCAAGAGGATAGTGTCAGGGCTTGGCTGCACGGCGTTCTTCGTGAGCCAGGTCTCCGTGGGCGAGAGGGGCTTCGGGGGCCCAGGGGTTGAACATGCTGTGGACGGAATAATAAGGCTGGACCTTGACGAGATCGAGGGAAGGCTCTACCGCTCCATAATAGTCTGGAAGATGAGGGACTCAAAGATATCAATGATGAGGCACCCGATGGACATAACCGACAACGGGATAGTTGTCGCGTGGGACAAGTACCTTAGGGTAACCCCTAGCTCAATTTCTATAGAGGATCTGCCTAAGGAGGTAGTCAACGAGATGAGAAGATTCATAGGCAGGGAGACGGAATCCAGAGGTAACAAAGGGTTAGAGTAATGATACATATCTAAACTCAAGATGCATCGTTCAACCACAAGGGGCCCTCGCCTGAAGCCGAGCCCCATAGGTATCAAACAAAGTAATTCTGTAGATAAAACCGCTAGACCACGCAAGGCTCGTTAGAAGGGGCCTAAAGAGCCAGGAGCCCGTGCACTAACATCCAGACGCCGATACCTGCGTTGGCGGCGACTATCATAGGCGCGAAGACCACCGAGAGCGTGTTGAGAACCTTTATCAGGGGGTTCATCGAGGGGCCCGTGGTGTCCTTGAATGGGTCACCCACCGTATCGCCTACCACGGCCGCCTTGTGGGCCTCGCTCCCCTTACCACCCAGCCTCGGGTCAAGGTTAGCCTCTATGTACTTCTTGGCGTTGTCCCAGGCCCCGCCAGCGTTAGACATGAGAAGCGCCCTCGGAACGCCTACAAGTATGGCGCCCATTATGAGACCTGCTATGGCCTGCCAACCAAGCAGGAGGCCTACAGCGATAGGTGATATTATAGCCACCAGCACTGGCATCATGAACTCCTGCAGGGCCCTCCTGGTGGCAATGTCTACGACCCTAGCGTAGTCCGGCTTCTCCTTCCACTCCATTATGCCGGGCCTCTCCCTGAACTGCCTCCTTATCTCCTCAACTATCTCCATGGCGGTCCTGCCCACGGCGCCGAGGGTCCTGCTGGCTAGCACATAGACTACTACGGCACCCACTAGCGCGCCTATGAGGACGTTCGGGTTTATTATGATTATGCTATTTATTAAGTCTACAGGGCCAGACACGTACTTAGCTGCCACGCTTATGACCTCGAATACGAAGCCTATGAAGAGCACTAGCGCCGCCATGGCTGCACTGCTTATCGCGTAGCCCTTCGTCGTGGCCTTGGTAGTGTTGCCCACAGCGTCAAGCACGTCCAGCCTGTCCCTGACCTCCTCCGGAAGGCCTGCCATCTCGGCCACGCCAGCCGCGTTATCGCTGACAGGCCCGAAGGAGTCTGCAGTTATTATTATTCCTGCTACGGAGAGGAGCCCCACTGAGGCGAGGGCCGTTCCATAGATGCCCGCGAGGAAGCCCGAGTAGCTGCTCAGCAACGATGATGAGACCAGGTCCTTGAAGGCGAAGAACCCCATGGCATAGGTCACACCGAGCACTAGCGCTATAATGAGTATCACAGGTATGGCACTTATTAAGCCGTAGGAGTAGCCAGTCACTATCACGGTCGCGGGGCTTATCAGAGCCTGGTTCGCTATTTCCTTCACAGGCTTATAGGTGTAGTGGGTGTAGTACCCTGTTAGAGCCAATACTAGGGGGGCCAGTATGGCTCCGAGCGACGCTGCAAGCGGGGCCAGTAGAGCCACGGATAGCCCAAGGCCCCTCAGAAGGAAGTAGCTGACTATGAAGAACAGCACTATTGAGATTCCTATGGTCTCATATATGTCATAGGATATTGCTGTCAGCGGGTGCTGCGACCCCCTCAGCCTGAGCATTGCTATGCCAGCGAACGTGGCCAACAGCGCTATGGCGCCGTAAAGTATGGGCAGCACTACGAGCTGAGGGTAGCTGCTGGACCAACCCATAACCCAGGCCAGGAATATTGCGCCAGTCACTATAACTATGTAAGACTCGAAGACGTCAGCTGCCATTCCTGCGACGTCACCGACGTTGTCACCAACGTTGTCGGCTATGACACCTGGGTTCCTTGGGTCGTCCTCTGGTATGCCCTTCTCAATCTTGCCTACCAAGTCAGCGCCCAGGTCAGCTGCCTTAGTATATATGCCTCCGCCGACCCTCATGAAGAGCGTCACAAGGCTTGCCCCAAAGGCCATCGATATGAGGGCCAGCGCCCAGGAACTAGGCAGGGCATGAATGAAGCCGATATAGAGGACGCTTATAAGGAGCAGCGCTATGCCAGCTAGTGAGAGGCCCATCACTGCCCCAGCGCGCCAGGCGAGCCTGAGCGAGTGGAAGACGCTGTTCCTAGCTGCCATGGCGGCCCTTGTTGCCGACCTGGTAGTTACGTACATCCCTAAGTATCCAGCTAGCATAGAGCCCGCTGCCCCTACTATGAAGGCGGCGGCTGAGGAGCCTCCCAGGGCATAGCTGTGATCTGCATAGGAGATACCTACGGCTATTATTATTGCAAGCACCACTAACACTATAGACAGAGTCCTGAACTGGCGGAAGAGGTAGGCCCTGGCACCGCTGGCTATAGAATCCGATATGAACTTGACGTTCTCTGGGCCTGGGTCCTGCGAGAGCACCCACCTTGCAAGCCCGACAGCTATCGCTACGCTTATCACACCTACTATGGCGCCAATAGATGCTATCACGATATCAGATCCCATATAAAGGCCCACCACGCATATTAAGGAATTGAAAGAGGCATGTATTTAAATCTTCATTTTCGCAGCTTCTTAATTTTGTATCCCACGTTTTTCTGGTCTCCCTACGAGCTCAAAAGCGCCTGTACAAGCTCTTTTGTCTTCTACTGAGGCTAGTATACGTCCCTTGGAGGTCTTTGATGTCACCCAACTCAGGCGGCTAACGCGAGGCTATGCGTAAAGGTCCCCTGGTAGCCTTGTAAATGGAGTCTTAAAGGTTGGCTTTGCATAAGCCTCTCACAACTCGGTATAAACGCTAAGTCATGGAAAGTTATCTTGGCGATGATCTATAATAGTGAAAAGGGGGCGGGCTCCTGCTAAATCCGGTGAAGCGATCTGCTCGCAAGCATAAAGAGGTTGCTTACACTCACCCTCTCAGCGCCCATAAAGCCAGGGGCAGTCCATAGGCTTATAGTTGATGAGGACTTTGAGCGGAGGCTCTACGAGGCCATCGAGGTCATGCCTCTGGTTGATGAGGCCTTCAGGAGGGCGGGCCTCGTCGCAGAGGGCAGGCTATCTTCGCGCGAGCTCGGTCTGGGAAACATTATCGGGAAGGCCCTCAGGTCCGCCTTCGACGCAAGTGGTGAGCTCCCCCTGGTGGGCCTCTGGGCCGCCGGGCTCGTGACCGCAGCAATTGATGGGTACGCCGAGAACGCCAACGTTAGACTTCCCGAGGGGCTGAAGACCATTGCTATGCGCCTCCTCTATGGTAGCTCCCAGTCGGACGTGGAGGCGCTCGTGGAAGCCCTAAGTGACGTCGGCGACTCAGAAGTCCTTCAGAGCGTTGAGGCCGAGGGGCTGACCCTGAGCAGCATATCTATGAGAACGCAGTCCCTCGGCGAGCTCTTTGAGGTCATCCAGAGGGTCGACAGGGGCTTCATGATGAACGCCAAGGGCATTGACCAGGTAATAGCGCTCTCAAAGCTCTTCAGCGGCGCCAGAAGCCCTGTGGCGGGCGTCGTCAAGGTATACCTGAGGCTGGCCGCGGACCTCAAGGGGGGCGGGGAGCTGGACGTCCTGGCAAGGTCAAGCGAGCTCGACCCCGCCTCCCTGCTTAAGCTTGACAGGGCGCTCTCCCGCGAGAGGCCTACGCTCAACAGGCTTCTGGGAGGCGTCTTCCTGGCAGCCTACGTTGGCGCCTCCTCACGGGCTGCAACAGGGAGCTGAAAACCCAGGGCGCCTAACCACCTTTAACGGGCCGCTAGGTCACTGTGCGCGACTATACCTGACCGTTAAGCTTCCAAAGGGCGGCACCTTCAAGGAGCGTCATGAAGTACAGGAGACTGCCCAGCGGCCTGGAGGTCTCGGAGGTAGGCCTGGGCCTATGGTCCCTCGTCACAGACGAGTGGGGGGCCAACACGGATGTGGCTGAGGACGTTATAAGGGAGGCCCTGAGGCTCGGCATCAACTTCTTTGACACTGCCGACGTCTATGGCAGGGGCAAGGGCGAGGAGGTGCTTTCAAAGGCTCTTGGCCCTAAGATTGACGACGTTGTAGTCCTGACCAAGATAGGCCTTGACTTCTACAGGTGCGGCCGCATAAGGCCTAACTTCGACGTAGGCTACCTGGAGACGGCCCTCAGCAGGTCGCTTGAGAGGCTCAATGTGGGCTATGTAGACATTTTGATGCTTCATAATCCGACCATGGACGTCATAACCAGGAGGGAGGTGCTGGACTTCATGAGGGACGTCAAGAGGTCCGGGAGGGCCAAGATGATAGGCGTCTCCCTGGGCCCCACGGTAGGCTGGGGCGACGAGGGCAAGACGGCCGCAGCAGTGGGTTATGAGGCGCTGGAGTACATATTTAACATGGTAGAGCAACTGCCTGGGCTCGAGCTCCTCAGGCTTGACGGCGTGGCCCACATAATCAGGACGCCCCACGCGTCTGACGTTCTTGACGAGGTCAGGTGGCCCCTTAAGGGCTCCGAGAGGCTACACAGGGGGCTCAAGGACCCCTCATGGGTGGAGGCCGCGCTGAGGAAAGTCAACGGCCTCAGCGAGATAGCTAAGAGGGAGGGGCTGAGGCTCTACGAGCTAGCCATAGTCTACATTCTTGCTTTCAAGAACGTGCACTCTGTAGTGCCCAACATGACGTCGGTCAGCGACCTTCGCAGGTTTGTGGAGGCCGAGGAGAGGGGCTCCCTAAGGGAGGCCGTGGTTGATGAGGTGCTTAACTACTGGAAGGCAAACCTGACAGACCTTAACACAGCCAGCATAGAGGAGACCAACAGGCTTAAGGCGAAGAGGATGGTGGACCGGCCGGGACTTGAACCCGGGACCTCCGCCGTGCGAGGGCGGCGCTCTTCCAGCTGAGCTACCGGCCCGCCTCCGGTCCACCGGAAGGCACTGCCGCTTTGCGGTCTTAAAAACGTAACCGCGGCCAAGGCGCTGTGGCTATGCCTGTGCCTTAGCGCTCCTTCATGAAGAACTCTATGTATGGGACCACAGCCAAAGGGAGGTATACGGCCAAGACCATGATCATAATAAGCGGGTAGAAGCCTATTCGCACTGTCACAGCCTCTGCTGGCGATAGCCTCATGGAGGCCTCTGCATAGCCCCCTGGCATATAGACGTTAACTAGGTATAGCACAACAAAAGCCCCTAGCAATGACTCGAGGGACTCAAGGAACGGGCTGAGGGCATTCTCCTTGAGTATCCTGCTAGCCACGGAGAGGCCCTCAAAGAGGGCTATATAAATAATTGTGACCCGAGGCGCGTAGAGGCCCCCTAGGTTGCCTGCATACGAGCCGGCACCTAATGATGAGACCATGTAGCCTAAGAGCAGGGGCAGAAGGTAAAAGTATACCACTACGTAAAGTAGACCATCAAGAACACCCTTCAGGACCTCATTTATTATTGACCTGTAGTTCATGACCTTACCCCCCACTCAGATTAGCGCTAACGTCCAGCTCTATCGGGTATAGGTCGTCTATCTTGCCGCTGACGCTCAGGCCCAGATACGACGCGTTCTCAAAGTAAGCTGCCGGGATGCACATAAACAGGCTTTGGCCCCTTGAGAGCAGAGGCCTCTGCGCGGAGAGCGTCACAGCAGAGCCGTTCTTCAAGCCTACCTGGGCCCTGACTTCCACGGAGAAGAGGCTCACCGAGTCCTCATAGGTTAGCGTGAGCTTTACAGACGAGTTAGTGCAGGGAGGCGCTGAAGAGTTAAGGGTGACCCCAAGAATGCCGCTCTGAGAGCGCGATGAGTAGACGAAGCTCACAAGCGGGTAAACCGCCACTAGCACAAGGGTAAGCCCTGCTATGAGAACCAGAGCCCTTATGCTCACCATCTACTTGCATCCCCTCAGGAGTTCAACGCCTCTTCCAAGTATTATTGAGCCAGCCGCAAGCGCTATGCTAAGGAAGACCGCCATTATGAGTATAACTATTATCAGGCCCGCGTAACCTCCCAGGGCGCCAAGGGTGGAGTTAGTGAAGAAGCCCTCCTGCTGCAAGTAGCCCATGGCACCCCCAAACACCGACTTAAAGTGCGGCTCGCTCCCCAATGACATGTAAGCTGAGAGCGCGAAATAGAAAACAATGATAATTATCACGACACCTACCGTGACAAGGCCTATGCCAACGCTCCTGGCGTGGTCTGACAACTCAGTCAACCGCATTTATTTATCTGCGGAAGACTTAAAAATTATGAGCGTTGACACATAGCTTACGCCAAGTCGTAGCTTAACCCTTGCCACTGGCATTATACGTGCCTATACAAATACAAATTAACAATTACGCGTTAGCTAAGGCAGGAGCGCCCTTGAGCCTTGCCTCAAAGATTAAATACGCAGTAGAAATGACCAAGCCCTCTCAGCTGGGGCTCCTGGCCTTTACCTCTTTCTGTGCATACTTCGCCGCAGGGGGGCCTCTGAGCCTTGTAAGGCTTGTCCTGCTTGGCCTTGTTGCCTTCTTTGCCATCGGCGGCATAACGGCGCTCAACATGGTGCTGGAGGCAGACCTGGACGCTAAGATGAACAGAACAAAAAACAGGCCCATACCCTCCGGCAAGCTGAGCTATCGCGAGGGGCTCGCGATATCAATTATAATGACTATAATAGGAATGGCTGCCGCCCTTGCCATTAACGTGTACGTGCTCCTCTCTGTAGTGCTGGCGTTCATATTTGACATACCCGTGTACACGCTGCTGCTGAAGAGAAGGAGCCCGCTAAACATAATCTTTGGAGGGGTGGCTGGAGTCATGCAGGTGCTTGGCGGCTGGGCCGCCGGGGCTGGCAGCTACAGCATGGCGTCGCTGCTTCTTGCCATAGCGGTACTCATGTGGATCCCGATGCACATATGGTTCATAGTTTACTACTATTACGATGATTACCGCTCCGCCAACATCCCTATGTACCCAGTCGTGGCGCCGCCGAGAAAAGTCTCCACAGCGACTATAACCTTCCTAGCACTGATGTTGACCAGCGTGTGGCTCTACTGGGCCATAACGTCAAAGGACCTCATAGGTGGCATTCTCATGACGCCCTTGATCGCGCTGGCCAGCTATAAGATTTACCTCTTCCAGAGGTCGCCGACCAGGGAGGCAGCAAAGAGCATATTCATACTAGCTAACCCAACACTGATAGTTGCCTTCGTATTTGCACCCCTGGCAGTACCTCACATAGCTGCACCCCTTGTACAGCTCGCCTCGCTGCGACTTGGTTGAGAGGTCGCTTGAGTGTGCTCACAGCCGCTCGCGTTAGAAGAGGTGTGTCTGCTACATCAGACTGGGGACCCTGCGTTAAGAAGGCATGCCTTGTACTGCCTGGGCTGAAGGGCGCTTAGGCAAGGAGACCCTTAGAGCGCCCTGGGGCCTCCTTGACATGCCGTCCCCGCTGCCCAGCGGCCAGAGGTAAAACGGCCGTCTCAGCTGATTTACCTCAATTAGGGCGTGCTCAACAGCCTCTATCGCCTCTTCAAGGCCTCTGGCCTGCCTAAGGATCCTCACTACGCTGACCCCCGGCCCCTTGTAGTTTATACATGGCGTCAGGCGGCCGTCCGCTAGTAGCCTGACGCGCCTGCAGCCGGCGCAGAAGAACGGGTTATTGTAGGGCTTTACGACCTCTACCTGAACGCCAGAGCGAAGCACATAGATGGGCCTGTTATGAAGGTCCCTTATGATAACCTTGGCGCTCAGATCCTTGAGCTTGTGTTCAATGCCAACGAGATTCACATGCATATCTTTAAACACCCTGAGGCCCTCGTTCACGGGCTGAAGCTCTATCAGCTGAACTGAGAGGCCGTTCTCCGAGGCAAATTCTATTATGTCCCACACGTCGTCATAGTTAACCTTAGTGACAGTCATGTTAACCTTAACCTTAAGCCCAACCTCTACGGCCTTTTTGATCCCGCTAAGTACCATGTCAAGGCCGTCAACGCCAGTGATTACCTTGTAGTGTTGCCTGTTGAGGGAGTGGAGGGAAACGTTAACCCTCCTCAGGCCAGCCTTGTGAAGGCTGCCTGCGTACACCGGGAGCAGGTAGCCGTTAGTTGTCATTGAAATGTCAGCCGCCCCCCCAGCGGCTTCGTTTATGTTAAGCACTATGTCAACTACATCACCCCTTACCAGCGGCTCCCCGCCAGTTAGCTTGAAAGCCCTAATTCCGAGCCTGGTTGCAGCCGCAGCAATGATGTAGTAGTCACTTGGCTTCAGCACGGGCGGGCTCATGCCTATCCTAGCTGGGCCGCCCCTTGGGTCGCCCTCTATGTGGCAGAAGAAGCAGTTGTAGTTGCACTCCCTTGTCACGGCTATTCTGAGGTTATCCAGCGGTCTGCCGTACGCGTCTGTTAAGGGAGTCGTTGGCGCTCGCCCGCGAGCAAGGGGTCCTTACGCAGGTTAAATTTAGAGCCCCGTACGGGCTTGACGGTCAAAGGTCCTCGCGCTGAAGCTAAATATTAGCTCCTGGGCTAACACCGCCATTAAGGGTAAGCGGTATGCTGACAGGCGCTATAGCCTCGCTCGTATCCGCTGAGCCAAGCAAGGCCCAGGCACTAGCAGCCTCTGTGGCGAAGCTAAACGACAAGGAGCCACTGCTCATGTACTACAAGAAACTCTCCGAGGAGAAGCTACTGTCTATAATTGTACCCACCGAGTACCCAGCCAGCATAATAAACACGGTTATAGCCATGTCAATAGCTGACATAGGCGTGGTGGCCACAGACTATGAGCTGGACTGGCGGGATGGTGAGCTTATCAGCGCCGTTGACGCCTCCCCGGCCCAGATGGGGCTGGCCGTAGCTGCTAGCAAGGCAACAGAGGACGTCATCACTAAGAGCAAGCTTAGGCTGGCAGTCCTTGAAGAGAGCGAGTTTGCAAAGCTGCTACTTGACAAGGCGCTCAGCGTGACTTCGCGCGAGGAGGGCTACGTATATATAGACAGGGCCTTCAACGTGAAGGGCGTAGGGCCTGTCGTGCTTGGCTATACTAAGACCAAGGTTTACGCCCACGACAAGCTTTACGCCCTGCCGTCGCTCAAGCAAGTCGAAGTTAAGAGCATAGAGGTCCTCGACGAGGAGCAGGACTCTGTCGGCCCTGGGGTCAGAGTAGGGTTTGCTATTAAGGGCGCCGAGACTGAGGAGTTAAAGGAGTCTTACGCTTTAGTCGCTGAGCCGTCCCATACGGTCCAGAGGCTCAACATGAAGGCAATCGTTTACCCATGGTCAGACGTGTTACAGCCTGGGAGCATCCACATAGTGGGAGCTGGCGCCTCTGTGCCGGCGTCGTTCGCGCTTAAGGATGGGGCGGCTGAGGTCACCCTCTCAAGACCTTTGCCTACCCTTGATAGGTACATGTTAGTTAATGTTAACGCCAGGCAGCGGCGCTCAAGGGTGCTTGGGTACCTGGTCTCAGGCTGAGGTTAGATGGCTAGGAGGAACGTTGTTGAGGCTGTAATCGAGAGGGCCCTTAAGTCGTCCTCGCTCTATGAGAGGACGAGGTCTGCCGCTCAGGGCCTGGCCAACAGGATAAAGAAGGATTACCTGGCCATATCAGTAGGCAAAGCCTCCGTAGACATGCTAAGGGGCGTAATTGATGGCCTTGGGCGGGAGCCCTCGCTGTGCCTCCTAATAAAGCCCAGAAACGTTAGGCTTAACAGCGCTCCATGCAGTAATGCAGAGGTCATAGAGGGCAGCCACCCCGTCCCAGACGAGGGCAGCATTAAGGCTGGCGATGAGGCGCTCAGGGTCGCCGCCGAGGCGAGTCGCGCCGGGGTGCCGCTCGTAGTTGCAGTCTCCGGCGGCGGGTCAGCGATGATGGAAAGACCTATTGAAGGCATTAGCCTGGATGACCTGTCGGCGCTCAACAAGGTCCTCTTGAGCTCCGGGGCCTCCATATCGGAGATTAATGTGATCAGGAGGCATATATCAAAGGTGAAGGGAGGTAAGCTCCTCAGGGCTGCCAAGGGCGCGAGGACATATGGCCTTTACGCCAGTGACGTGCCAGGCGACTTTCTTGAAGACATTGCCTCAGGCCCCACAGCGCCAGACCCTACAACGTTCCGTGACGCCCTCGACATACTTAATAGATACAAGCTTGTTAACGATATTCCTCCAAGCGTGCTCAAAGTGCTCCGCGACGGCGAGAGAGGCCTTGTGGAGGAGACTGTAAAGCCCGGGTCCCCTGAGCTTGAGCTAGCTGAAAACCTAATAGTGGCCACAAACTATGACGTGGTAAGCGACGTGGCGGCCCTCCTTGAGGAAATGGGGTATAATACAATCGTACTGACATCGGCGGCCCAGGGAGAGTCAAGGGAGGTAGGGAAGTTCCTGGCGTCAATAGCGCTTGACGTCATGAGAAAGGGCGTCCCCGTGAGGCCTCCTGCGGCCATAGTTCTCGGCGGTGAGACGGCAGTAACCGTGAGGGGCAGGGGGCTCGGCGGGAGGAACCAGGAGCTGGCCCTCTCGTGGGCACTAGAGCTCAGGAGGCTCGGCATAAGGAGTGACAGGGCGACCCTTGTTGCCCTGGCCACTGACGGCGTTGACGGACCCACAGATGCGGCTGGGGCGGTTGTGACTCCGGCGCTCGTGGACCTAATGTATAACGCTGGCGTGAACCCTGCCGAAGAACTCATCAATAATGACAGCTACAGGGCTCTTGCCTCTGTGAATGCGCTCATAAAGACTGGCCCCACGGGGTCGAACCTAAACAACGTGATAGTCGTGCTGGTGGACGATCATGAGAGTAAGCGACAGCCTGATCTATGACGAGGGGCTGTTAGAGGACTTGGAGAGCGTCTCGAGGGGAGGGCTCAGAGACCTCCTTGAGCACCTAACTAGGCCTCCGAGCAGGTTTTACCTGAGGGTTAATGGCATCAAGACGTCCGCTGAGGAGGTCCTGCAAGCCCTGGCGGAGCGGGGCTTCCAGTTCCACAGGGACGAGCAGTTACCATATGCGATATGGACAGACGTCGAGGGGCCTTTCAGGGTGAGCCTCCTAGACAAGGTCGTTGTAGCTGACAAGAGGTCAGCAGAGTCCGTTTACCTTGGCAGCGACCTTTACGGCCCTGGCGTACTCAAGGCGGACAATGTCAGGGCGGGCGACGAGGTGACGGTGGTAACTCCTGAAGGGCTCCCCGTAGCTGAGGGCGTCGCAGTGGTCGATGGGAGCTTCATGATGCGGGTGAAGAGGGGGCTCGCCGTCAGGGTCACCACTTCTGTCTACAAGACCCCAAAGGTAAGGGAGCTCCCTGGCTTTGATGAAGGCCTCATCTACAGCCAGAGCCTTCCAAGCATGTGGGCTGTTGCCTTGGCTTCACCCTCACCTAAGGAGGTCATAGTAGATTTCAATGCTGCGCCAGGCGGTAAGACAAGCCTGGCCGCTCAGCTGGCTGGGAGGGACTCAACAATAATAGCTGTTGACAGGGACAGTAAGGTTGAGAAGCTTAAGGCTAACCTTCAAAGGCTCGGCGCGGACTGGGTTAAGGTCATCGGCGGCGACTCACGGATGGCTTCCAAGCTCCTCGGGCTTGAGGGCAAGGTTGACCTAGTGCTGATAGACCCCCCATGTACAAACCTTGGAGTTATACCAAAGCTGTATGACGCCAAGTCCCTCCTGGACGCCGTGACGCTCGCTAGATACCAGAGGCAGTTTATAGCGGAGGCCTGGAGGGTCCTGAGGCCCGGGGGTAGGCTGGTTTACTCCACGTGTACGCTCACCGACGTTGAGAACGAGTCTAACGTTATCTTTGCTACCGAGCTGGGCTTTGAAGTTCAGAGACCCAGCGCAATGCCCAGGGGAGCTAGCTTTAATGGGCTTGGCGTCAGGTTCTCACCTGAGGACGGCCACCCAGGGTTCTTCGCGTCAATAATGGTGAAGCCCGGTGGGTGAGCTTAAGTTTAAGGTTGAGGTGATAGGTGACATAGCCCTAGTCAAGCCTCCCCATGGGGCTGTCCCGGACCTGCATCAGGCTAAGGAGTTTGCCGTGGGCCTGCTGGGGAAGGGTGGCGTCCGCTCGGTTTGGCTTGCGTCAGGCCCAGTCACAGGGCCTTACAAGGCCAGGAGCGGCCTCATTTACCTGGCTGGCGAGGCGAGAGCCCACACCCTGTACAGGGAGTACGGCTGCACCTTTAAGGTGGACCTAGAGAAGGACTTCGTGACGCCGAGGCTAAGCTATGAGCACATGAGGGTAGCGAGGATGGTGAAGAGCAACGAGCGCGTCATTAACATGTTTGCCGGCGTCGGGATATTCTCTATAATAATAGCTAAGTATTCCAACGCCTCTATAGTTCACAGCATAGACATAAACCCAGATGCCTACGAAAAGATGGTGGAGAACATCAAACTTAACAGGGTTGAAGATAGGGTAGTTCCGTACTTAGGTGATGCCGCAGAAGTCATAGAAAGCAGACTTAAGGGGAGCGCTGACAGGGTCCTAATGCCCTTGCCAGACCTGGCCCTGCCGTACTTTAAGTACGCCATAGACGCGCTCCAGGACGCAGGCTATGTTCACATATACCTTCACGTGCATGCGGCAAAGGGGGAGGACCCCGAGCGAGTAGCCGCGTCAGAGTTAGTGAAGAACATAGGCAGATCTGATATCTCAGTTGTTATCGATAGATCCCGCGTCGTGAGGATGGTAGGCCCTAGGTTCTACCAGGTGGTATTAGATGTCGAGGTCAAGAAAAGCTGACGTGAGAGAGCTGCTGCTGGAGGAGAGGCTCGTAGGCTACCTCGATCCTCATGCTGAGAGGTACCTGCTTAAAATTAATGGCCCCTACTTAACCACAACAAGTAGCTGTACTGGAAGGATAACGCTTGTTGAGGGCAAGTGGCACTGGCTCAGGGACTCAGCTAGGGTGGTCTTCAAAACGCATGGCAAGATATCAATCTACCAGCTGGCAGAAGTCTTGGCTAGGCCTTATGAAGACCTGTGGCTTAAGGTTACAGGACCTATACTTCACGCAAGGGTCCGCGGGCTTGACAAAGCCCTAAAGTTGCTCTCAATAGCCAGGGACGCTGGGTTCAAGCACAGCGGCATAATGCATATAGAGTCTGACGAGACCTTAATGGTAGAGCTCATAAGTGCCGTCCAGGTATCAGAGCCGCTCAAGGCTAACGGCAAGTGGCTCGTGGAGCCCAGCTCCCTAAAGGACCTGGTGGACCTCTCAAACAGAGCCCTGGAGGAGGGCTGGAGGAGGCTGGCTAGGCTCTCCGAGCTAATTGAGAGCATTCAGCCCTCCCCAGGTTCCTCCTATAAGCTAGAAGCGGGTGCGACGCCCCGCAGTCAACAGGGCACAGGTCCCTGTCCTTCATGAACTTGCAGTTATAGGGCTTATAGACCGATCCTAAGCCGGCCTCAAGCAGGCCACTTGTAAGCTTTCTGGCTACTTCTTGGCTTACGCCAAGCAGTCTCGCCATCTCCTGAGCTATGATGCCCTCCTCAGCTCCTATCGCCGCCAGGAAAGATATGTAAGCGTAAAGTTCTTCATCCGTCTTCGCCGAGCTCCTAAGCCTGGCCATGCACGGCGGGAACGCCTCAAAATTAAGCGAGCCGCCAGCCACGGAAATCTTCGCGTCCTTAGCGCTAAGCGCTCTTAGGGCCTCCTGGGCAAGCAGCCTGGGCTTGTAGTCCTCAGCCTTAGCGGTCCCGACGATCTTGAGAACTGCCTTCTCAGCCGTTAGGACCAGGAAATCCCTGAGGGTGTCACGGTCCATATAAACGAGGCCGGCCTTGACCATAGAGTTCACCAGGGACCAGCGCGCTTCGGGCGCTGGGGCTACAACCTTTAGGTAATCTGTAACTGGGACAGCGAAGTCTAAGGCCTTGTAGGAGACCCTTCCATCTCTTAGCTGTATCCAAGGTATCTTCACTTGGGACCTCACAACTTTGATGCCCATGTTCTTAGCTAAAGCTAGAAGGGTCTCGACGTCCTCACTCTTAAGGAACTCCCCAGCCCTCTTCGCCTCGGCCCTCGAGAAAATCTCCTCAAGCCTTCTTGAGTCAGCGCTTGCAACGGCCGCAGCCGCAAGGTAAAAGGAGGCCACGCTCTCCTCCGCAGTTATGCCGTCAAAGGCCCTTACCTCGCCTTTCTCTATCGCATCATAAAGTCGCTGCTTCGCTATGTCTGAGACTCTCTTATCGTCTGCTAGATCCCTAAGCGTCACCTGGTAGCCATAGGCCTGGCTGAGGTACTTCTTGGCATCAACAATGAAGGGGTATCTCGCGTATGTCAGCATGCCGCTCTTCATACAGGTCTTGTCGACAGACATTAATAAGGGGTTGAGTAAGCGCTAGGCGGTGATAAGTTTGGAGGACCTCGCAAAAAGGATAGCCAAGTGGGCCGTTGACCTTAAGTTTAACCGTATTCCTTTAGAGGTGGTAGAGGAGGCCAAGAAGAGAATAGTTGATACTTTCGGCGTAGCCCTGGGAGCCTTCAACGAGAAGCCGCCCAGCATAGCAAGGTGGATAGCGCAGTCGTCCGCGAGCTCACGGATACCAGCCACCGTCTGGGGAACCAAGTACATGGGCCCCGCCGACCACGTGACCTTCGCGAACGGCTGCGCAGCGAGGTACTTTGACTTTAATGACACGTACCTCTCCCGCGAGGCGCTGCACCCCAGTGACAACATAGCTCCTGTCATAGCTGCGGCTGAGCTGGCGGAGGCCGACGGCTCCAGGGTAATAGAGGGCATAGTTGCAGCCTACGAGGTGACGGCAAGGCTAGCTGACGCCTACAGCGTGAGGAACAGGGGGTGGGACCACGTGGTTTATATAGCCATAGCCTCCGCCGTTGGCGCCGGCAAGGTGCTAGACCTTGACGAGGAGAGGATGACCCAGGCGATTAACCTGGCGGCAGTGAATGCAGCCGCGCTCAGGCAGACAAGGGCCGGGGAGCTAAGCATGTGGAAGGGCTGCGCCGCCGCCAATGCAGCAAGAAATGGACTCTTCGCGGCGCTTCTGGCGTGGCGCGGCATGACGGGCCCCGCCCCTATCTTCAGCGGTGAGTTCGGCTTCTTCAAGGTGGCCCTGGGCGGCGAGAGCTTTGACATACCAAGGATGGGCGGCGAGGAGGGCGAGAGGTACAAGCTTCTACAGACCAGCATAAAGTACTGGCCGGTCGAGTACCACGCTATGAGCGCCGTTGAGGCTGCACTGAAGATAAGGCAGGAGGCAGGGGCCCTGAGGCCCGACGACATAGAGTCCGTTAACGTTGAGACCTTCACCGTGGGCTACAACATAATTGTAAAGGACCCAGAGAAGTGGGACCCCAGGACAAGGGAGACGGCCGACCACAGCATGCCTTACATAATAGCGAGAGCCCTGCTTGATGGTAAGATATGGCTTGACAGCTTCAGGCCGGAGAAGTATCTGGCCGACGATGTCAGGAAGGTGCTTAATGTTATGAAGGTCACGATAAGCCCTGAGGGAGACAAGATCTACCCTGACGGAATAAGGAACTCCATAACTGTTAAACTTAAGGATGGCCGCACGTTCACTGAGACCTCTATATACCCGCCAGGTCACTTCAAAAACCCGCTGAGCAAGGATGGCGTAGAGTCCAAGTTTAAGAGCCTAGTTGGCGACTCCGTGCCTGAGCAGAACGTTAATGTCGCGCTCAGAACCCTGTGGAGCTTTGAGAAGTGCTCTAACGTTAGCCTCGCAGTTAGGCTGCTGGCGCGCGGCGACCAGCTTTAGCAGTAAGCAGGGCTTTGTTAGCTTTTTTTAGCATGACATAAACATAGTTTAATAAGTTGTTAGTAGGAAGCCCGTGTTAATAACTAACGATCTCTTTACTTCTTTCTGGCAGGCTGTCTCCTCTCAACCCCTCTGGGACTTAGGAGGTAAGCGCCTCCTAGGACGCCTATCACAACACCAACAATGAACATGCCGCCTGCCAGCAAACCTCCTCTAGTAGCAAGGTGCCTGTAGTACCCCTCTGCGTTGTTAGCGACCTCAAGCTGCCTCTCGTAGTAATAAAGCTTTGCGGAGAGGTTGTTGACCTCCTGCTCAACGCTGTTAAGGGAGGAGTTGAGCGAACTTATCTGCGAGTTCAAGTATGAGGTGACGCCGTCCACATTCATAGTCGCCGGCACCCTGCTGGTTATGTTAGGGTACAGCTGCTGGGCGACCTCTAAGGAGCCCGTGGAGGCTAGCTCGAACGGGTTGAAGCCTATGGCGAATGCCTCGAAACTTACCTTATAGCTCTCCCCAGGCTGCAACTCAGGTATACTGAAGAGGCCAACTATGAAAGCCTGGCTCTCGTTAAGTCCAAAGAGCTTGCCCTCAAGGAACTCAAAGGAAGCCTGAGGACTTACGTAGCTCAAGCCTATGGCAGCCAGAGGCGCACCGCTTTCATTAAAGTAAACAGCGGAGGCCGTGAGAGCCTGCCCTGAGGCGCTGGTCGCATTAGAAAGCCCTATAATAGAGTAAGAGCCGTTTGACCCATTCTCAAGCTCTACGGCAGCCCTCCAACTGCCCGTGAGGCCGGCTGAGCCTATGCCATAGGCTAGGACCCCGGACGCGGGTGCCGTGCCTTTGTTTGCCACAACTATAAGGACCTTCATGTAGGGCAACAAAGAGCTGACGGTAACGTACTCCACTAAGTTAAACGGGTACGTCTCGTTGCCAGCGGGCGTAAGCATTATGGTCTCTGAGGTGGGCGAGCTGCTGACCACTGACGCGACCCAGTTCGCTTGCTCCAGGTTACCTGGCAGCGTAACCTCTGTGGAGTTCGGCGACGAGATAGCGAGCAGCGGCGTGGGCGTGACGAGGCTACCTGTGGGGACCAGCGGGAGGAGGGCCGGCGTGGTCACATTAACAAGCCATGCCTCAGCGCGCGCCCCATCCTTCAGATCAAGCTTCAAGTAATAGTACAGGTTGCTTACTGTCACGCTGCCGGCAGTGTTGTTTATATTGACGCTCAGAGACATCGGCGTCTGAGCCGAGGCATTTAGTGGCATAAGCGCTACATAGGCTAATGCTACAAAGGCTACAAGGGCGGTAGCCATTAATGCCTTCGTCAAGGCTTTCCCCTTGCCGTTCAACTCCTAAAGCACCTTAGGTATGCGATGCCCTGTAGGTCTTTAAAATTTATTGAAACACTTCGAAAGTGAAGTGGGGCTATTTGAAAGTATCAATTAAAGCCAAGATCTTCAGTGGCTTAGGCGAGGGGGAGTTCTTCGTAAACCTTTACGCTAAAAACATAAGGAAGGCCCTTAACATAGTGCCCTATCCCGGCACGCTTAACCTCAGGGTAGAGGAGCCGTACGTGAACCCCCTAGCAGAGGCGCTCAGCAGGCTGACCCCGATAGTGATAGAGCCCCCCCAGCTCTCTAATGCAAGGCTCGGGAGAGTACTGGCCTACCCAGCTGTGTTGAACTTTGAAGTCAACGTGTTCATTGTCAGGCCTGAGATAACCATTTACAGAAAGGACGTAGTTGAGGTCATATCTGAGCAGAGGCTGAGGGACCTTCTGGGCCTGGAGGACGGTTCCGAGGTTACCCTCTCGCTCGAAGTCCCGTAGGCCTCTAAGACATGTCACCAGGGCTTCTCGCCAAAGGTCCTCATCAACAGCCTCGCCGCCACTACCAGCGGGTCCCAGACCGGGGAGAGAAGCGGCTGGTAGCCGTAGTCGGCTGCGAAGAGGTCCCAGACCGTGCCCTGTCTCGTGAGCAGGGAGGCCACAACGTTTATTCTCCAGAAGGCTGTCTCGTCGAAGCCAACCGACTGGGCTCCAAGGAGCCTGCCGGTCTTCTCGTCCGCCACTACCTTAAGTGTCAGCTTGCTCCCACCCGGTATGTAGTGCGCCTTGGTGCCGGCCTCCAGCGAGACCTCGACTGGCTTGAAACCTGCGCTCGCTGCCTCAGAGGCGCTCAGGCCAGTCCTAGCTGCTACTGTGTCAAAAACTTTGAAGGCTGAGGTGCCGACGCTTCCAGGGAACACGGACTCTACTCCTCCCAGGTTGCTTCCAGCTACGTGGCCCATCTTGTTGGCTATCTGCGCGAACGGCCTCCAGACAAGCTGGCCCGTCACCAGGTCCTTATGCTCGGTAACGTCACCAACAGCATAAACGTCAGGGTTACTTGTGAGGGTCCTCTCATCAACTACAACACCTCCGCTTCTCCCAAGCCCGAGCCTGAGCTGAAGCGCTAGGTCGTTGTTCGGCTCTATCCCAACGCCAACTACAAACATGTCGGCCTGGTACGTGCCCTTGCTAGTGATCACCTCGGTCGCTAGTCCATCCTTTATATTAAACTTCTCAACGGCTGCGCCCGTGACCACTTCTACGCCCTTCGACCTTATTGAGTTCTCTAAAATGCTCGCAAGTTCTGGGTCAAGAACTCTTGGGGCGACCTGGTTAAGGGCCTCTACTACGGTTACCTTAAGGCCAAGCTTCGTAAGGTTGTCAGCCATCTCTAGGCCCACGTAACCTGCACCCACGACCACTGCCCTCCTTCCTGGGCCCAGGGACGTCGCGTAGTCCCTTATCTGCTGGCCTGACTCCATGTGAACTATGTAAAAGACGTTCCTGGCCTCCTTTATCTCAGGCCAGAGCTTAGGCGCCTTCGACCTGGCCCCGGTTGCGAGGACCAGCTTGTCCCATTCAATAGTCTCACGGGAGCCTGTCTTATTATCTACGTAGGTCAGCCTCTTTAAGTCACGATCCACTTCAACTACTGTCTTGCCCAGCCGTAGGTCTATCCCCCTCTTGGTGAACTCTGAGGGCGGATAGTAAAGGAGGTCGTCAAGCTCCTTGACCTCACCTCCCACTAGGTAGGGCAGTCCACAGAACGCAAAGCTAACCCATCTGCTAGAATCTATGACTATAACCTCATTTGAAGGCTTGAGCCTCTTAGCCCTTGAGGCCGCCGCCATCCCAGCGGCCCCTGAACCTACTATAACTATCCTCGTCATCGACCTTGCCCGCTGGAGTCCAGCAGGTGGAGTTTTAAAAAGTGCAGCATAAACCCATTCGTCAGCAATAGCTGCTCACATTAAATTATCCGGGCCGTGGAACGCAAGGAGGGCAAGGCTCCTAGGTTGGCTGCTAGCCTTGGGAGAGCAAGACCCCTCCCCCAGTGGACTTTCCAATGCCAAGTATAAGCCCTGACACCGTGACGAGGTCGTTCGGCTCCCCCTCAGCTGTAACAACTATCATGTTGCGCGGCCTCACAAAGTTGGTCACGGTGTCCGAGAGGGACGCCATAACCTTAATGAAAGTGCTCTTGCAGGAGGCGACTATCCACGATGGTCCAACTGTCATGTTACACCCGGCCCTCTGAAGGCCCTCCCTGATTGCATCCAGCCCCTTGACCAGGAGGTCAGGCTCCTCGTAAACTATGTTAAATGTCACCGCTGAGGAGTCCAAGGCCCACCCACCTAAGGTCTCCACTGTTGGTAGACCAGAGCGGGAGAAAACCTTATTTCCAACCGCGTGAGCTGAAGGCTAAGTGCTCGCAAGGCGCCCGGGATGCTGTCCATAGTGTTCTCAGTAAAGGACCCCGTGGGTGTCAACGCCTCTAAAATACTAGTTAAGAACCTAGATGCCAAGCCCAGCAGCTGCCCAATTTCTGTTTTATGCTACAGGTCTGATGAGGTCGTCATAGCTGGCTTTGAGCCTGACCAGACGCTGTTTGAGTTCCTCGACGTCACCCCGGAGCCGAGGGCTGACGCAGTGATAGTCCTCTCAAGGCACGAGTCGCAGAGAGGCGTGAGGTCTCTAACCGTTCACTTCACGGGCAACCCGACTAGCGAGGCCCCGTTTGGCGGCAGACCAGGCGAGCTCGCCTTTGCCCCGGCGCCGCTGGCTAAGGCGCTGCTTCAAAGCTACCGCAGGCGCGCCGCTGAGCTAGGCCTGCTTGAGCGGTACTCCATTTCCCTCGAGGCTACGCACCATGGGCCCACGGGGAACATGAAGCCTCTGGTATTCATTGAAATAGGAAGCACCGAGAATGAGTGGGGCGACAGGGAGGCCCTTGAAGCTATGGCAGGTGCTGTCTTCGACGTCCTAACCTCAGGCGCCGTGCCCAGATGCTCGCCAACAATAGGGCTTGGGTCTACCCACTACCCAGAGAAGTTCACCGAGCTGGAGCTGGGTGAGGGCTGCATGGGTCACATGTTCTCCAAGCACGTACTTGGCAAGCTAGCTCCAGGCGCCCTTAGGCAGGCAGTTGAGAAGTCCCTGCCCAACGGGGCCTCTGAGGCACTTATAGAGAAGAAGGGCGCAAGCTCCTCCCTCAGGCACGCCCTAATAGATGAGCTTACCAGGATGGGCGTCAATGTAAGGTCAGTTTGAGTGTGGTAGCCGGGCGGGGATTCGAACCCCGGTCACGGGGGCTCCTCCGCTGAGGCGTCCAAGGCCCCGCATCCTGGGCCGCTAGACGACCCGGCTGCGTCACCCGGCCAGTAATAAAGTTAATATCGCCTCACCTTAAAAAAGGCGCTAGAGAGTGTTTCAAAGAGAATTGGGCTGGGTGGGCATCACTCGCCCTTGAATTTGGGCTTCCTCTTCTCCAGGAAGGCTGAGACCCCCTCTATTACGTCCTGAGTGCTGAACAGCAGGCCAAAGAGCTCTGACTCAAGGGCAAGGCCAGCCCATATGTTGGACTCGAGCCCCATCTCAACCGCCAGCTTCGCCGCAAGGAGCGCGAGAGGCGGCTTCTCGGCCAGCTTTAGAGCCAGGGCCCTGGCCTCCTGCTCCAGCCTCTCGGGCGGGACGACGCTGTCAACTAAGCCCATTTCCTTAGCGTCCTTAGCCGATACCATGTCACCTGTGAATATAATCAGCTTTGCCGCGCTCCTTCCAACTATCCTTGGAAGCCTCTGGGTGCCGCCAGCTCCAGGTATGAAGCCGAGGTTTATCTCTGGCTGGCCCAACATGGCCGTCTCTGACGCTATCCTTATGTCGCCACTCATGGCTAGTTCAAGGCCTCCTCCCAGGGTGTAGCCATTTAATGCCACGATTATCGGCTTAGTGTAGTACTGCATCTTCAGCGTGAGCTCCTGGAACTTCCTTGAGAATATCGCGGCCTTCATCGGCGTAATGCCGGTGAAGCTGGTCACGTCAGCTCCCGCGCTGAACGCCCTGCCAGAGCCGGTCAGTATAACAACCCTTATGTCGGGGTTCTCCTCTATTTCGTCAAGTGTTTGGGAGAGCTCGTTTATCATGTCTACGTTTATAGTGTTCAGCTTGCTGGGCCTGTTAAGTATGATCCACGCTATGGGCTTCTCATACCTTATAACTATGGTGCTCTTGGCAACCTCCTCATAGCGGCCGTACTCGTAGAAGCCCTTGCCCGACTTAACGCCCAACGCGCCCTGAGATATCATCTGAGTGAGCAGGGGCACAGGCTCGTACTCAGGCCCTATGTCCTGCTTGAGCTGGTTCAGCGCGGCTACTATTGCGTCTATGCCGTACTGGTCTGCGAGCTCAAAGACGCCCTTAGGCCACCCTAGTCCAAGCTTCACGGCCTTATCTATGTCATCCCTTGAGGCTATGTTATTGCCAAGCAGCCACGCCGCCTCGTTAACCGCTCCTGCGATGAGTAGCACGGGATCTACCTTGCCAGCCAGGTCCTTCGGTATCTGGGGCCTCACGTAAGCCCCAGGCTTCGGGTACTCGTAGAAGCCCTTGCCAGTCTTCATGCCCAGGCTGTTGGCCTTGTACATCTGCTCAAAGAGTGGACATGGGGTCTGCTTGAAGCCCCTCTGGGCCATCGCGACGGCTATCAGGTAGAACACGTCTATGCCGCTGTAGTCGGCGAGCTCAAAGGCTCCCATTGGGAAGTTCAGCGAGTACCTAACTGTGGAGTCGACCTCTAGGACTGAGAACCTGCCCTTAGCCACAAGCCAGCAGGCGGTGTTAAGGAATCTCGCCAGGACCCTGTTAACTATGAAGCCTGGCACGTCCTTATTTACCACGACTGGCTGCTTGCCCAACCTCTTGGATATCTCAACTACGCTCTGAACCACGTCGTCTGAGGTCTTCTCCCCTCTTATGACCTCCACTAGCGGCATTAGTGGCGGCGGGTTGAAGAAGTGCATGCCTATAACGAGCTCCGGCGCTGACGTGGCCGAGGCTATCTCAGTTATTGGAAGGCTACTTGTGTTCGTGGCCATTATTATTCTGCCCTTGCGGTGCTGATCAATGAACTTGAACAGGGCCTGCTTCACATCGATTCTCTCCGTGGCCGCCTCCACCATCATGTCTACCTGTGAGGCCGCTGCTGCCAGCTCGTTGCTGAAAGTGCCGTCAGGGTTAATGCTCACTATGGGAGTTATCCTAGACATTATGGCGTCGACGCTTTCCTTCAGCTGCCCCTTCTCGGCCAGCTTTGAGAGGCTCCACTTTATCTTCTCCATAGCCGAATCCAGTATCTGCTTGTTGATGTCTGCAATGAACGCCTTGTAGCCAGCTACTGCAAACAGCTCTGCGATGCCGTGTCCCATAGTACCGGCTCCTACGACTAGTACCTGTTTTACGTCGTCTGCTGAGACCATATTTAGCCCCTGCCGTAGGCTGTCCTGCCACTTATTAATGGGTTGAATTTACCAGCACATATAACAAAAAGGTTATAAGTTTGCTTAAATCCGAGACCCCGGGTGGGCTACATGAGCGAGTACGTGTCCCAGGTCAAAGAGCTGCTCTTGAAGGACGCCAGCAAGTACAACATAAAGATAGAGAATAAGGGCAAGAACACCATCTCAATATCTCGTGGCGGCTCGGAGCTCATGAGCATACGTGACGCTGACGACAACGTAGAGCTTACCTTCAAAGGTCAGAAGTACACATATGACAAGTGGTACACAAAGCCGCAGCACCTGGTTCAGGTGATAATAAACGTCCTCAACGTCAACCAGCAACAGGAAAACAAATAAAATAAATAAAAATAGTTAATATTTGATCCCTTGTTTATGTTTACTTGGCCGGGTAGTCGTCAGGAACCTTGGCCCTGAAGAACTTGCCTGTCTCAGGGCTCTTGAAGAGGCCTATCTTGACGCCCTTCCTTGTCTTAGGCGCCAGAGTCCAGACCTTTATGGGTGCCAGCTCTACGTCCTTCCCAGTGGTTGGGTCCTTTACCCTCACAGCCGGGAGCTTGGACATACCATTTCCACCTCTCTATGTCTCGAGTTGTTATTTTCAAGCTAAGTTATTAAGCATTATTGGAGTAACTTAGAATAAATGAAGGAGCTATGCTAAAGATCTTTAAAAGTATTATTAAAGGTTTCCTTTAATATAGGTGGGACTACTTGCTCAGGGTTCCTGCCTCAGTATAGAGGGTCGGCGTGGCAGGTGAAGCAGAGGAAGGAGCCCTTCGTGGCTGTGGCGGGCCCGCCGGGATTCGAACCCGGGACATCCGCCCGCGGCTAGGCGTCGCGGTCTACGGGTTAAGAGCCCGCCGCTCTACCTGGCTGAGCTACGGGCCCACAGCCAGGAGGCTTAGTTCAAGGAGGCTAGCTTAAGAATCTTTATGGAAATGCTCTGTTAGACAGTTGTCTATACAGGCCCTGTCAAGTGTCTATATGTTTTTAAATTCGCCAGAGGCGAGCACCACGGTGCGCTTGATGCCAGGACCTAGGGCGGGCATACATGGCTGGGGCGCCTACATCCCAGCGTACAGGCTACCCTTAAGTGAGATAGCGAAGGTCTGGGGCTGGCACCCCGAGCAGTATAAGGGCCTGGCCGTTGAAGAGAAGTCCGTTGCAGGACCCGATGAGGACTCCACCACTATGGGCTACGAGGCCGCCAGGAACGCTATAGCGAGAGCTCAGGTAAAGCCCTCAGAAATACAGTCGGTGTTCTTTGGCACTGAGTCCAAGCCTTACGCCGTGAAGCCCAGCGCCACTGTAATAGCGCAGGCGCTCGGCATAACGCCTTACACCATGGCAAGCGACCTGGAGTTTGCCTGCAGGGCCGCGAGCGAGGGCATGAGGGCCCTGAGCGGCATGGCTGCGTCAGGACTCATAAAGTATGGTCTGGTTATAGGCAGTGACACTGCTCAGGCAAACCCGGGTGACGTGCTCGAGTTCACTGCTTCCAGCGGCGCTGCCGCCTTCGTGATAGGACCTGAGAAGGGCGCTGCCGCCATAATAGAGGACTCGGTGACCTTTGTGACCGACACGCCTGACTTCTGGAGGAGGGCTCAGGAGCCGTACCCACTTCACGGGGAAGGCTTCACTGGCGAACCAGCGTACTTCTACCACATAGAGGGCGCCGTTAAGGCGCTGTTCGAGCGCACAGGGCTTAAGCCGAGCGACTTCAAGTACGCCGTGTTCCACCAGCCGAACGGCAAGTTCCCCGTCAAGGTAGGTCAGGACCTGGGGTTCACGATGGACCAGGTAAAGGACGGGCTGGTGACGCCCATGATAGGCAACACGTACAACGCCAGCGCACTAATGGGGCTGGCCAGGGTCCTCGAAAGGGCCAGACCTGGTGACAGGATACTTGTGGCTCCATTTGGCAGCGGCGCTGGCAGCGATGCATACTCAATAGTAGTCACGGACGCTATAGAGTCTAAGAAGACCCTAGCCCCAACGGTTGACCAGTACCTTGCGCGCAAGGTTGTTGTGGATTACAGCTTCTACTCCAAGAGTAGGGGAATTATTTTGACGATTAAGTGAGGTGAGTGCTATGACATCATTCATAGAGGGCGTTGGAATGGTTAAGGTTGAGAGGCACTACGAGAAGGGGCTTTTTGACCTGGCCGCAGAGGCCGCATTCAGCGCCATTGACCAGGCTGGGGGCGCCTCAGGCATAGACTATATAATAGCATCAAACGCGCTTGGCGAGGTCCAGGACGAGCAACTTGACCTGGGCGGCTACCTGGCCTCTGAACTTGGGCTTAGGGGGGTCAGGTCGCTCAGGGTTGAGGCTGGCGAGGCCTCAGGCCTAGCGGCCCTAGCCATAGCTAACTCCCTCATAGAGTCCAATATGGCCGACAGAGTGCTGGTGGTCGGCGTTGAAAAGGTAACGGAGTTCCAGAGCGCTAAGGTCTACAGGCATCTTCAGATGCTTTTTAACTCAAACAGCAGGTCGTTCTACAACGCTGGCTTCGCCGCTGACGCGGGCCTCCTGACAAGGGTTTACCTTGACACATATGACGTTGATCGCGAGTTGCTGTCCTACTGGCCTGCCCTCATGCACAGCAACGCTAAGGAGAACCCCTATGCCATGCTTAACTTTGCCCTGAAGCCTGACAAGGTGTCAAAGTCGCAGGTGATGGCTGACCCCGTGACCCTCCTTGACACGTTCCCGCTGGGTGACGGCGCGGCAGCGCTTGTCCTGTCAAGCAAGGACTCCGTCAACAACCCCCTAGCCAAGGTGAGTGCCATAGAATCGGCAACTGGCCTTGGATCGATGGAGCTCAGCGATGACCCACTTACAATTGATAGTCTAACTGAGGCCTACAGAAGGCTGCAGAACGTGACCTCATTTGAAAGCGTTGACGTTATAGAACTTCACGACTCGTTCACCATAATGGGCATTCTGACGCTTGAGACCCTGGGGCTGGCTCCCAAGGGCAAGGCACCGGAGCTGATAGCTAATGGAGCCTTCTCAATAAATGGTAGGGGACCCGTGGTCAACCCCAGCGGAGGCCTCAAAGCAAGGGGACACCCCATAGGCGCCACAGGAGTGTATCAGGCCGCCGAGGTGGCGCTCCAGGTCGCAGGCAGGTTCCCAGGTCTCCAGGTCAGAGGCGCCAAGAGAGGCCTCGCCATATCAATGAACGGCCTCGGATCTAACTCTTATGTTGCGCTTGTGGAGGGGGTGGAGTGAGATGTCAATGGACCTCTCAATTTCGAGGCACTGGAGGCTAAGGAGCCCCCTATACAGGCTGGAGGGGGCCAGGTGCAAGGCCTGCGGCCGCGTTCACTTCCCTCCTAAGAAGGCCTGCCCATACTGCGGCAGCCGCGAGGTGGAGACCGTCGAGCTGCCAAAGAGGGGAAGGCTGATATCATATACGATCGTCTACGCGGTCCCGGAGGGCGCCAGAGAGTACTCACCGGTTTACGTCGGCCTCGTAGACCTTGGAGTCACGAAGGTTGTCGCTGAGCTGACCGACGTAACTGACACCTCCAAGCTGAAGAGAGGCCTTGAGGTCGAGGCTGTGCTCAGGAGGACCAGGGTTGACGGGGAGGCAGGCCTCATATACTATGCTCTGAAGTTCAGACCATCCATGGGTGTGCCTGATGTCTAATGAAGAGCTGGGCCTGAAGGTCGAGGAGGCCCTCTCCAAGCTGGAGTCAGGGGAGCTGAGCATAAGCAAACTTGACCAGTTTTTGGGTAACCCGAACCTGGCGGCACTTGCAAGGAGGCTTTTTCTGGAGCGAAAGTACAACGTTAAGCTTACCTCCATAGCGTCAACGGTCATAGACTTCGTAGGTGTTGTAGGTCATAACATAGAGAACCCCATAGGTGCAGTCCAGGTACCACTTGGTGTTGTGGGCCCTCTCAGGGTTCAGGGGGACTACGCCAAAGGCGACTTCTACGTCCCTATTGCCACGACTGAGGGTGCGCTCGTGGCCGGCGTCAACAGGGGCGTCAAGGCCATCACGGCCAGCGGCGGCGCTAGGTCTAAGGTTATCTATGATGGGATGACTAGAGCGCCCATAATTTGGACCCCAAGTGTCTCCGAGGCGTACTCCCTAGCTGCGTGGATAAAGGGCAACATAGATAAGCTCAAGGAGGAGGTTAGGTCAGTGACGCGGCACGGCGAGCTCATTGACGTTCAGACCTACGTAGTCGGCAACATCATTTGGCCCAGGTTCGTGTTTAGGACGGGCGACGCCATGGGCATGAACATAGCCACCATAGCATCTGACAGGATCTGCAGACACATAGACGAGAACTACAAGGGGGAGCACAGGTGCGTCAGCGTCAGTGGCAACGTGTGCAGTGACAAGAAGCCAAGCCAGATAAATAAGCTCCTGGGCAGGGGAAAATACGTAGTGGCGGAGGCCATAGTTAAACGTGATGTGCTTAGGGACGTCATGAGGACCACGCCCGAGGACGTCGACTTCATAAATAAGTCGAAGAACCTCCTGGGCAACGCTGTAGCCGGCAGTCCCAGCTTCAGCGGCCACGTCGCTAACATAATAGCTGCCATCTTTATAGCCACTGGCCAGGACGTGGCACAGGTCGTTGAGAGCAGCATGGCGTTCACATGGACGGAGGTCAGGGATGAGGACCTCTACATATCAGTCACGCTTCCAAGTCTTGAGGTCGGCACCGTTGGCGGGGGCACGTGGCTTCCAACCCAGAGGGAGGCTCTTGAGTTGCTCGGCGTGGCTGGCGGCGGCAACCCGCCCGGGACCAACGCGCTTAAGTTCGCCGAGATAGTCGCCGCCACGGCGCTCGCCGGGGAGCTCAACCTGCTGGCGTCCCAGGTGACGGGTGAGCTAGCCAAGGCCCACGAGAGGCTTGGGAGGGGGCGCGGCTAGCCCTGCGACGTCCTTCTGTAAAGTTCTATCACCGCCGAGAGGTCAAGGTCCCCAAGGCCAAGGCCCTCAGCCATCCTGTAGAGGCTTGATGCCAACGACGTGAGCGGCAGCGGCACCCTAAGCTTCTGCGCCTCCCTAATCATGATCTCCGTGTCCTTCCTCATGTGTTTCAGCGCGAACTGCACGTTGTAGTCAGAGCTGAGCATCTTCGGAACCTTGAGGGAGCTGCTGGGAGACCTGGTTCCACTTATGTTAAGGAACAGGTCCATGACCTGCTCCGGTGAAAGCCCTGCCCTCTGGGCGAAGTTTATGGCCTCGGCGAGGCCGTTTATAAAGACAGCAAATATCATGTTGCCGGCCAGCTTCATGTAAAGGCCTGAGCCATTAGGGCCTACGTAGACGACCCTTCCTGCTGTGGCACTTAATATGCGCTCTATCTCGGGGTAGCGCTCGCGGGGGCCGCCCACCAGCACCGTTATCCTCTTCTGCTCAACGTCGACCGAGGTCCCCATTATAGGCGCGTCAAACATAGCTCCTCCGGCCTCTGAGACCTTGGCGGCCAGCGAGACGCTTGTAGTAGGTGATATGGTCGACATCTCAATTAACACCTTGCCCTTAATATGAGGGAGCAGGGCCTCTACGACTGAGCTGACAGCTGCGTCATCAGAAAGCACTGTGATTATATAGTCTACGCCAGCTGCTAGCTCGGCTGGCGATGAATACACCTTCACATCAGGGTGCCTTGAATGGAAGCCATCGGCCTTGGCCTTAGACCTGTTGTAAACACCTGTCAAGATCTGCGCTCTGTAGAGGTTTTCTGCTATCCTCGAGCCCATGACACCTAAACCTATCACTCCAACCTTGATCACGACGACCACTGGTTTGTAAGGCTTCCCGCATCGGTATAAGTGCTTGTGTAACATAAACTTTGGGGATAAATGCCGCCTAAACTGCTGCCGCAGCTGCGCAGTAAAAGCCTGCGTAGGGCCAGCCTAGCACTTCAATCCCTGGGAGCGCGCGCACTGTGAGAGCGTGTCTAGTAGTGCTTTCACCTTGGGCAGCAGCTTCCTGGCGGCCTGAAGCAGCAGCTGGGAGTCCTTTGATAGCTGGTCAGCTTCTAGCTGTCCGCTTATGACATTACCCCATATCCTGGCCCTGTATGAACTCTGGTCGACCTGCAGGCTGAAGCTCTTGGTGCTCACCAAGAACGCGCCTGGCTCCTTCACTACAGACAGCGCGTTCCCGCCAACCTTCCATATCTTCAAGGAGCTACCGTCCCTCATGTAGAACGCGTCGCCGCAGCCGGCGGAGCAAAGGGATGTGCCGTTGAGCTCCGTGCAGCCGCCCTTTGAAGACGCTAGGCACTCCAGGTACCTTGCTATCTGGTCAACCGTGCGGTCAAGTTCCACTACCTCGGAGATCAGCGATGACATCTGAAGCGCCACGGACCCCTTCCTTGAGCTCCTTGACACCTCTTCAAGCCTGCTCAGCGGCGTACTCATGATTGATCTCCTCGTCTGAGGGCCCTGACTCACTTTTAAAACCTACCTTGAGTGGACGAAGCGCGTGTCCCCACTAAAGTGCCGCTGCGAGGGGCTCTCAGGGCTTGACCTAGTGAGGTGCCTGGCGCCGCCACCAGGCGACTATGAGGTATCCTTAGAGGCGGGGAGGGGAAGGGAGCTCATAATAAATTCTGAGGGCGTTTACCTTAGGAGCGTCGTTAGTGACGATTACCTCCCCTTCATAAGGACTGCTGACCTTAGGGTCAGCGGCGAGGCCCTCAGAACGCTTGGCTTTGACTTAGAGTCCCTCCTCTGCGAGGCAGTTAAGGGCCTGCTAAACGCATCCCAGCACGGCTCTCAGGCCGCGTCAGAGAAGGCTGCAGAGTGCACGGACCTTGTGAACTCTGTGCTAGAGTCCTGCGCAAAGCAGCGAGTCAGCACCAACGTTTAATTTTCAGTCCCCAGGTATCTGCTGAGGTGCGTACAAGTTTGGACTTTGACCTCTCGCAGGACGAGAAGCTCTTCAAGCAGGCCGTGCACGAGTTCCTCTCAAAGGAATTAGCTCCCATATGGAGCGACATGGACTCTAAGAAAACAATACCAACGGACCTGCTTCACAGGATGGGTGAACAGGGCCTCTTCGCTATCCCTGTGCCAGAAGAGTATGGCGGCCAGGGAGGCAACTTCACGCTCGCGACGCTGGCGGTTGAGGAGGTTGCGTATAACGACCCGGCTGTTGCGACTGCCGTCTTCACGCTACTCAACAACGCGTGGCCCTATATACTTTACCTATATGGCGCTGAGGAGGCCAAGCAGAAGATACTCCCAGCGGTAGGCAAGGGCAGGGGCTTCTTTGGAATAGCTTCTACCGAGCCCACGGGCGGCAGCGACGTCGCGGGAGAGCGCACCAGCGCGACCAAGAACGGGAACATTTACAGGGTCACGGGCGAGAAGGTTTACATAAGCGGTGTCAGGGAGTCCATGGAGCAGCTTGACATAGGGTCCTGGTACCTCATAGCCCGTACCTCGCCCGAGCCAGGCCACAAGTCTCTGACAGGCTTCGCCTTCATAGGTAATGACGGCGGCAGAAGGCCAGAGGGCTTCGAGTACGGAATACTCAACACTATCGGGAGGCACGCCATATCGACAGGCACCCTCAAGTTCAACAACACTCCTGTCGAGGACAGGTACGTCGTGGGGCAGGAGGGCAGGGGCTTCTACATAGCGATGGAGGGCTTCTCCCTCGCCAGGGTGCTCGTCAGCGCAGCCAACATAGGCGCTGCTCAGTGGGCCCTTGAGACAGCTATAAGCTACTCGAGGGAACGCAGGCTCTTCGGCGACAGACCCATAGCGTCATACGAGGGCGTCAGCTTCCCAATAGCTGAGGTGGCCTCCCGCCTGGAGGCCGCAAGGCTTCTGGTCTACAAGGCCGCACAGATGGCTGACAAAATATATGTAAAGAAGGAGCCTGGGCTACGGCCGCACGACCTAGACTACTGGGCCTCGACTGCCAAGATAGAGGCTGTGGAGACTGCCATGACAGCCGCGGAGGTCCTCATGAAGACCTACGGCGCGCTGTCCTACACTGAGGAGGCAAATGTATTTAGGAACCTGCTGGGGGTGCTGTCATACTTTGTGGGAGCAGAGGGCACGCAGAATATAATGAGGTACATAGTTGCCAGGGAGCTCATAGGTAAGGACTACTTGAAGGGTTAAATCATGGAGTTCAGCAGCTCCATCAGCTTCTGTTCATCAAGGGCCAGGCCCCCGAGCCTGGTCCTCAGCCTCTCTGCTATCACAGAGTTGCTGAAGGCCCTCCTCACGGCTTCCCTAACCGTGTCCTTACCTATGCCGTAGTCCCCGAGCCTCTTGTTAAAGCCCACGGACTCAGCAAACCTCTTAAGTATGTTGCCAGCGGTCTCAGCGCTCACCGATGCCGAGGGGTCGAGGAGGCGCAGAAGCCTTGTTGAGACCTCTGGCGAGGCGGAGTGCACTATTGGCGCCAGAGCAGGCCCTATTATTGCTAGGCCGCAGCCGTGCGGCAGCGAGGGCACAAGGCCGCTCAGTATGTTCTCCAACTGGTGTATGATGTTAGTTGGGCTCAGATCTATCGCAACACCCGATATCATTGAGGCATACATAAGCCAGTACCTCGGCGTCTCATCTTTAGGGTTCGAGGCTGCCAGGGGCAAGTTCTCCGCTATCCTCCTCACGGAATCCTCCGCTAAAGTCCACACAAGGGGGGAGCTGCCGTATGTAGTGGCAGCCTCGTAGGCGTGGTAGAGCGCGTCAAAGCTGGTGCAGAGCACTTGCTCCATAGGCATAGACAGCGTGTACCTTGGATCGTCAAAGGCCGCCCTTGGATAGCAGACCTCATTGCCGAGCTTGTCCCCCCTAGTCACATCAGTCAAGTTAGCGTAGCGGTTGACCTCGGAGCCTGTCCCATGGGTTAAGTTCACAGCGTAAACCGGGAGACAGCTCTGGGCGCGCCTCCTGCCGTAAAGGTAGTCCAGCGAGGTGCCGCCGTTCACAGCTATGGCAGCTGCGACCTTAGCCACATCAATTGTGCTCCCGCCGCCTATCGCTATGACCGCCTCAGCGCCGAACTCCTTTAAGTTGCTTGCAAGCTCATCTGCAAGGGAGGAGGGCGGGTTAGAGACTATCTTGTCGAAGTGGGCAAATTCAACATTATTACCCTTGAGTATGGCTATGACGTCGTCGAGGGCTCCGCTAGCCTTGGCTGCCACCCTGCCAGTAACTACCATTACCTTCTTCAAGCCCTTTACGTAGCCCCTCAGGGACTCCTCAGAGCTAGGCCCATAGTGAATCTTGGTACAGCTATATACCCACTCAAACGGCTTCAGCGGCATCTTGCCTCACGGTTCACCGGGAGGAAAGCTAAGTTAAAAAGGGGGACCTGTAGGCTACCTAGTGGTGCGGCGGTAGTCTAGCCTGGACTAGGACGCCGGCCTGCCACGCCGGAGGTCCCGGGTTCGAGTCCCGGCCGCCGCACCACCTCTTTCTGCAAGGCTTCGCAGCAAAAGTTGTTGATAAACTATTAAGTCTCGACGTTGCCGAGGGCCTGAGGGAGGAGCCGTGGCAAGGAGAAGGAGGAAGAGAATTAAGCAAGTAAGGAAGGTCAGAAAGCCCTCCAACTACTTCCAGTGTCCGCGCTGCGGTGCTATGACCCTTACAATATCTTTCAAGAAGCTGGACTCCCCTAACGAGAAGCTGGCGATAGCTAAGTGCGGCACCTGTCACCTCTACTGCGAGCTGAAGGTACCAACCACACTTGACAAGGTTGATGTCTACAACATGATCTCGGACCTTGCATATGAAAACCGCCTTGACGAGTGCTCCCGCCCATATTCAGAGGAAGGCGAGGAGGGGGAGGAGGGCGAGGAAGGGGAGGAGCAGGAGAGCTAAGCTGCAGCTGGCTCGTACAGTGGCACCCTAAGCTCCATCCCTTATTGTGATAGGCCTTAACAGGTGCCGTTTTGAAAAGGCTTGAGCGTGCTTCCAGAAAACAATAACCTTAAAATTGTGTTAGCGCCAGACCTATGCCAGCTGACCTAAAAGAGGAAGAGAGTTTGAAAGCTGGTAAGGTCATGAGATTGCTACTTTCAGAGAAGGCTGAGAAGGGAAAGGTGCACCTGACGCTGATAGACCCTGAGAAGACCTCGCCCTCTGAGGCCGAAAGGATAGCGTCAGTGGCGGCTGATGCGGGCTCCAGCGCCATCTTGGTTGGGGGCTCCCTCGGCATCTTCGAGCCCCAGCTCTCTGAGGTCGTAAAGGCTACGAAGAGGTCTGGCCTACCAGTGATACTCTTTCCTGGAAACTTAAATGGTCTTACCCCTCACGCGGATGCCGTTCTATTCATGACCTTGATAAACAGTGACGACCCCTACTATGTTGGTGGTGTTCAGGCCCAGGCGGCCCCCATAGTTATGAGGATGGGGCTCGAGCCCATACCCACGTCCTATATAATAGTTGGCTACGGTGGGGCTGCGGGGTACATAGGGAGGGCGAGGCCTATTCCATACGATAGGAGCGACATATTGGCAGCCTACGCCTTGGCCAGCGCCATGATGGGCTCCTCCTTGATATACATAGAGGCCGGAAGTGGGGCCCCGGAGCCAGTGCCCCCAAGCTCAATAAAGCTCGTCAGGAAGGCCCTGGATTCCATAGAATTTGATGGCCTACTAATAGTGGGAGGCGGCATAAACTCGCCCAGCGTGGCCGCAGCCCTGACTGAGGCGGGCGCTGACGGCATAGTTAATGGAACGATCGCTGAAAAAGATCCCAGGTCACTCTACCACATAATTAATGCCATTCGCCCGCACAGCTAGCCGTAACACTTCAGCACAACTAACCGTTACTTCTGATTACTTCTAATCTTCAGCGCGGTTGAGGACATGCGCCTGTCAGGCCCTCTATCACGACCCTGCCGTACCCCTCTGAGCCAGCGGTGCCTTTAGGGTCAACTAGGATGACATTAAAAACGGCTTCGGGCCCGATGACGCCGTGAACTAGGATCTCCTCCCGGCGAACGCGCTTATCCTCCTGTTGCCATACTCGTCGAACCCGTAACTTGAAGTCGTAGACCTGAAGGCTAGCCGCTTCTTGCTGCTCTCCAGCGCCCTTAAAAATAGTAAAATTTATAATTTTGTTACCAATTAATACTAAAGCTGAAAGATGCCCAGTGAAGCTCCCCGCGCCTAGGTTAGGGACGCGAGCTCCCAGCCACGACGCGGGGAGAAAGAAGGGCTATGGGACCGAGCGCCGGCGGTCACTTTTAGTGACTGTCACACGACGAGGCCGAACCCTTAAGGAGCACCTCACCGTACTTAAGTCTCAGGGCCTCCTCAACATCAATGCCTACTAGGTTAGCTATGCTGAGCGCCCACGCTATGACGTCCGCCAGCTCCTCTGATACGCCTGCCTTGTCCCTCTTAAGCAGCGCCTCGCCAAGCTCGCCCACCTCCTCTACAAACCACGCAAATGTAGGGAAAAGCCCTCTCTCGCTGTCCCTCTTGAAGTACTCGTCCATCATTGCCTTCTGAACACACCTCAGCTCCACGCGCCCTCCCAGAGTTAAGCTAAAATAAGCCGGAGCGGCAATTAGGATGTGAGGCCTATGCCAGAAAAGAAGAAGAGCTCATCGAGCAGGAAGAAGAAGGAGTCAGGTCCGCTCGCCGCAGCTGGGCTGGTGGCCTTCTACGAGAACTACAAGTCAAAAGTTGAGATATCACCAACTGCTCTGATAATAACTTCAGTGGTTATAAGCGCCATTGTTATAATGGCCAGGTTCATAGTTCACTGAGACCTTTTCTTCGTTCCCTGCTGTAGAGCGCTACCCTCAGGGTCACGCTCTGGCCCAAGGTGAGTATTTCATCAACAACCTTAACCAAGACCTCTGGCGGCAGCTCCTCGGAGCGGTAGAAACCGGAGCTTCCCCTGCTCAGCCTCATCAGTGCGAGGCTGTGCGTGCACCCAAACTCTTCATCACTTGCCAGCCTTCTCTGAAACCCCTCGCAGCTGCAGTACACGGGTAGCTCCTTCACCGTACCTGGGATCCTAGGCCTTACTGGGACCAGTATATGGTCCTCCGCGCTCCCTAAATATACCCAGAGGACTAGGTTTCCAGACCTTAACCTGACAAACCTTTGAGATGAAGCCTCCTCTGTAAGGCTAGACTCCCAGGAGCTGGGGTAGCTCCTGTACTCAGCTACAGACTCGAGAGCCCTCTCAGCGTCACATAAAGTGGGCCTTGGTCTTCCTCGTAAACCTGAGGACTTCATAGTTGCAGCCCTCCTTGCCCACTACAATATAGTCTGCCATGCCCAGGAACAGCCCCGTCTCAACCACGCCAGGTATCCGCTTTAACGTTGCCTCAAGGTCCTCTGGCCTCTCTATGGGGCCGGTGTAAACGTCCACTATCATGCCTCTCAGGTCACTTATGAGGGGGCCGACTTTGCCGCTCCCCTCTCTGGCGACAGCCTTGAACCCCAGGGAGCTCAGCTCCTCAGAGACCAGCGGGTAGGCCTCAGGCACCACCTCTATGGGAAGGGGGCCCTTGGAGCCCAGCCTTCCGACAAGCTTGTCCTCGCCTACAATGAAAATATTCACCCTGCTGAAGTAGGCAAGTATCTTCTCGCCAAGCAGGGCTCCCCCTCTGCCCTTTATCATATGGCCATCGGCTGTCACCTCGTCAGCGCCATCTATGTAGAGGTCCACTGTGCGGCGCTCAGCTGGATATGACACGACGTCCACGCCCCTGCTGCTCAGCTCTAGGGAGGTTGACAGACTTGAGCTGAGGACTCTCTTGCCGCGGAGCAGCTCGGAGGCCACTGATATGAACTCCTTAACGGTGGTCCCCGTGCCCACGCCTGCTACTAGCGACCTTGAAATGAGGTCCTTAAATGTCTCCAGCGCCCCGCGCGCAGCCGCCTCTTTAGGACTGCAGTTATCCAAGGTCCTCAGGCCTCTAGTAGCAAACTGCTACAAATAACTAAAACCATTTGCCTAGGAGGTCTGATCCTCACCATAGAGGGAACCCCGCCCTTCTAGGGCAGGTAGAGCAGGAACGAAGACTTCATCTATTATATTTTATCTTTTTATATTAATTAATAGAGCGGCTCAAGGTAGTCGGCTGCCCTTCATGGACACAGGTGCCCGCTAGGGGCGCAACTTTTTGACCTCCAATCTCCACCTCAAAAAAACTGAGCTTGGGTGTTAAGTAGGTGCCCATACAAAGGCAGCCTGAGGAGCTGATGAAGCTTGCGTCTCAGTTCCTCACAGAGCTTGAAAGCCCGTTTGTAGGAAGGCATGAGGAGTCCCTCGTAATCACGCTCGCCTTAATGACAGGGGAGCACGTAGTCCTGATAGGCGAGCCAGGCACTGCGAAGAGCGCCATAGCCAGGAGGTCCGCGGACCTGCTCAGCGCCAAGTTCTTCAAGTACCTCCTCACCAAGTTTACGGAGCCTAGTGAGCTCTTCGGACCCCTTGACATAAAGGCCCTAAGGCAGGGCGTTTACAGGAGGATAACCACAGGAAAGCTACCGGAGGCTGAGATAGCCTTCCTAGATGAGATATTCAACGCCAACAGCGCAGTGCTCAACAGCATACTTAGTATAATGCAGGAGAGAGTTCTCTACGACGGCTACACTGAGATAAAGGTCCCCCTCTGGACCCTCGTGGGTGCCTCAAACAGGGTGCCCGAGGAGCCTGAGCTTGAGGCCCTCTACGACAGGTTCCTCTTCAGGCAGAACGTGAGGCCGCTGGACGAGGAGTCCTGGGACAGCCTCCTCGACGCCTCGTGGAAGCTTGAGATGGGCATAACGCAGGCAGCGAACAAGGTTATGAGTACGGACGACATAAAGGAGATTAATAACTTGATGTTCAAGGTGGACCTCAGCGCAGTGAAGAGTAAGCTGATAAGGCTCTTCATGATAATGAACGAGAAGGAGCTTCACATAAGCGACAGGAGAAAGGGCAAGATACTGAAGGCCATAGCTGCCCACGCAATACTGGAGGGCAGGCTGCAGGCAACGGAGTCAGACCTGATAGTACTCAAGTACACGGTACCTAAAGACATAGACGACTTTGACAAGGTTAACACCATACTAGTCGAGGAGCTTAAGACTAAGGAGAGGATAATGAGGGAGCTGGAGGAGATAGCGAACAACGTGAAGAACAGTGAGAAGTCAATAAAGGAGCTTGAGGCCTTCGACCCAAGGCTCCTGGACATCTACAAGAACCTCAAGGTGGCTAAGGGCAAGATACAGAGCCTCGTACAGGACGTTGAGGACGAGGAGGTGAGGAGGAAGGCCGAGGAGGTTGACGACATGATAGAGAGCCTCACCCAGGAGATCATGATTAAGCTGAACATGTGAAGTGATAGTGATGAGTGAGAGCCCCAAGGAGAAGGGCCCTGCGAGAAGGCCCTGCTGAGCGTCCACCCGGAGGTAGGGGAGATAGATGAGATAAGGCTCTACCGCGGCGAGAAGGTGCTATCCGTCGCTAAGAAAATAGCTGAGAGGGACCTGGACCAGAGGATCAACACGGCCCTGGCAGTGGACGTCTTTTACACTTACTACCTGCCCGTGCCTCTAATCCCCGAGCACAGCGAAACTGATGACAAGGAGACGGGCTTCAGGAGGTCCATAATAGCGGCTATGACTAAGAGCGAGAGCCTCTGGAAGTCCAAGGTATACACTACGGCCGACACCCTCACGAGCATCGTCGCGGCGGCGTCGTTCGTTGAGAGGCTCAACAAGCTCCTGCCGCCGCCCGAGGGCTCAGGCGGCGGCAAGTCCCAGCAGGAGCAGCAACAGGAGAACGAACAGGAAGGACCAGAGTCAGGCCCACCCAACATTCAGGAGGCCGTCCGGAAGGCCGCTGAGGCCGCTATGAGGGACTCGGAGATGGCGAAGAGAATTAAGATGACAGCTGAAAGGCTTGGAGCAGGCAGGGGGAGCGTCTTCTCCCTTGAGAGCTCAGCCGAGCTTGTGCTGAGGCTTGCAAGGGAGACAGACGTCGCCAGGATACTGGAGAAGATAGAGGGCTTTAAGCTGCCCTCCATTAAGGGAAAGAGCACCCTAAAGTACTCCAAAGGCTGGGCTGCCGGCCTTGAGTACGGCGGTGACTTAGAGAGGGTTCACTACAGCCAGCTGGCCCTCCCCAGTGACCTGTTCTACGCTGACCTTGCCAACGGCAGGCTCATCCTCTATGAGAAGGAGCTCCCCGCGTTAAGAGGACCGATATACGTGCTCCTTGACAAGAGCGGAAGCATGGTGGGCTCAAAAATTGACTGGGCAAGGGCAGTGGCTGTGGCACTCTTTAAGAAGTCCATAGATGAGGGCAGGACCTTCATAGTGAGATTCTTCGACTCTATTCCATATAACCCCACTCTGATCAAGAGCAGCTCAAAGCCTAATGACGCCCTCAGGCTCCTCTCCTACCTAGCTAGGGTCAAGGCTGGCGGCGGCACCGACATAACTAGGGCCTTATCATCAGCCGTTGACGACATAGATAAGATGAAGCTCGGCGGCAGGGATAAGCCCAGCGACATAATTCTAATAACAGATGGCGAGGACAGGCTGAGTCCTGAGATCATACAGAGGATGCTTAAGAGGGTCAACGCACGCCTACACTCAGTCATGATACAGGGCCACAACACCTTCCTTCAGCAGGTCTCATACAGGTACCTAACCGTCCGCAAGCTTGAGCGCAGGGAGGCGCTGGAGGTAGTGGACTTCGGCTGACCCATAGAGCCATTAGTCTGGAAATGCTCCCTTGACCACTAGCGCTCAGGGCGGGGTAACGCCGTACGTCCTTACTATGTTATCAACGTTTAGCCTGTACATGTCGTCCTCGGTAAGGATGGACTCAGCCAATAGCTCCCCTTCAAGGGGCCCAAGTGTCCAGGGGGCCACGAGGCTGTCGCTCAGTCCATTAAAGTCACTTTCAACCATGAAGCCCAACGCCCCCCTGGATATGGCAGCCCTCAGCGCCTCCTCCCTGCCATAGACCGTTGACGCGTAGCCTAATGATGAGGCCGTGGCCACCATGTCAGGCCTGGCGTGATGAAAAACCACCCTTGGTGACGGCTTCACGTTAAGCCTGCCTATAACCTCGTTCGTGAGCAGCACTGTGTCAGGGCCCACATCCTCTAGGTGAAGGTGCACAATGCAGCCAGAGTCCGAGGCAACCCTTATAGCCTCCTCCATTATGAGCTCTGAGACCAGGAGGTTGAGCGGCGCCGTCTTGTAGTGCTGCCTCCCAACCTCGCCGATGCCGTCGAGGAGCCCCTCGCGGCACATCTTAAACTCCTGCCTTATGACTTCGTGCCCAAGCCTAAGTATCTCCGAGGGCCTCATGCCCCCCGACGCGAGCCTATCGACGTCGCCTGGGTAGAAGCCTGCCAGACATGCCACCCTCAGGCCCCTCTCCCTGACCTCTCTGCAGGCCCGTACGTGGATGTCAAGGGACTTCATGTATGCCTCCTCTGGCGCGATCGTAATGCCGTAGTCCCATGGAGACACGCTAACCAAAGCTATAAACCAGCCGCCTGAGCCACGAAACCTATCTGCTAGCTCGCTGGCGCCCACGCCCTTGGCAGCGTTTACGTGCGAGTGCGCGTCCGCTATGGGCACCCTGCTGTAAGCCAACGTTACCTCCTAGATAACTGCCCCTAACCCAAGACATTTTATATAAAGCTTTTTGTTAGGGCCCACGACTACTTAAAGTCTAAGATATTAGTGGTCCCTAGGGCTCAGTTACCCACTCAACATTGCTCAAGACAAGGGAAATAAGTTCACTGTGGACTTGTGGTCGTACCGTAAATTAATTAACGCTATCGAATTGAAGGCGCAGGAGTACGGCATGAAGGTGTACGAAGTTGTTGAGTATAACACGTCTAAGTACTGTGCTTATCACAACGTTGAGGTCAAAAGGTACCCAAGAGGAGTGGTCAGTTGCCCTAAGGGACATAAGCTTCATTCAGATCTGAACGGTGCACTGAACAACCTGAAGAGGGCTATTGGTACTGTGGTTTCAACGGTGAGAAAAAAAGTTGTCTTTCCTGGTACTGCATAACGGAGTAGCACCCGTTAAAGGGGTGTAACACCTGAGACCTCGGGGAGCCCCCGCCCTGAAGGGCGGGGAGGAGGTCAGCTAGCTACCGCTTAAGCGCTGCGGCCCCGTACTTCTCCAGCATTTCTATCCAGCGCCACATGTCGTCTATTTCCTCCTGAAGTCCCTTGAGCTTCTCTGGGTCCTTCAGGACCGTCTGGAACCTGCCCTGGAGCTTCAGGTACTCGACCAGCGGCACCCTCTTCTGTGGGTTCCTGTACATGCCGCTGTAGGGGCTCAGGCTGAACTTACCGTTCTCGTATTCGAAGAGTGGGAAGGCCCCTGTCTGCACCGCCAGCTGAGCCATCTTAGCTGTGAGGCCTGGGTCGAACCTCCAGCCTATTGGACACGGGGCGTGTAGATGTATGTATTTGAAGCCCCTTATTGACGCCGCCTTCCTTAGCTTCTCTATAAAGTCCTGCGGGTAGCCAACTGTCGCTGTTGCCACATACGGCACGTTGTGTGCTATCATTATGAATGGTAGAGGCTTCTTCTTCTCGGTCTTTCCAGCGTAGGTGGTTGTAGTCCAGGCTCCATATGGAGTTAGGCCGCTTCTCTGTATGCCCGTGTTCATGTAGGCCTCGTTATCTACACAGATGTAAATTATGTCGTCGTTGCGTTCTGCCGCGCCGCTCATGGACTGGAAGCCTATGTCAGCGGTGCCGCCGTCGCCCGCCCAGACAACAACGTTGTAGTTCTTGCCGCTCATCTCAAAGGCTGCCTTTATGCCTGAGGCGGCACTTGCAGCCGAGGCGAAGACTATGTTAAGTATTGGGAAGTTTATCCCGCTCTTAGGCACTATGCCCTGTATGACGCTGCTGCAGCCTGCTGGTATCACAAGTACAGCGTTGTCGCCGAGGGCCATCTTAACGTACCTAAGGCCCATAGTCTCAGGGCAGCCTGGGCAGGCAGCGTTGCCAGGCATGCCAAACCTTCTCCTCGGAAGGTCAGCTAACCTTATGGGCATCAGATCCCCACCTCCTTAGCGACGTACTCATATTTTTTGGGCAGCATCCACTTCTGTGGCTCATACACCCTGCCGCTCTCCTCCACCCTGCTAACAAAGTTCATGACCTCCGAGGCGAAGTCCTCAGGTCTCACGTCAACCCCTCCGAGGCCCGCCACCACGCCCCTCATGGAGGTCCCTGTGCCGTAGAGGGTGGCCGCGGTCTCAGTGAAGAGCTGTCCGTAGCTCCCGAAGGACACGCTCCTGTCAAATACTATAACGCCTTTCTTGTTAGCTAGCCTGTCCTTTAAGTCCTCCTCAGGCCACGGCCTCACGAACCTGATTCTCGCGACGCCCGCCCTTATGCCCTTCTCCCTAAGCATGTCAACAGCCTTCTTGGCGTCCCCTGACCAGCTCCCTGTTATGACTATAGTGTAATCAGCGTCCTCGCAGCGGTAGCACTCCAGGAGGCCGCCGTAGGATCTCCCGAAGGTCTTGCCATACTCAAGGTCTACCTCTTTTATAACCTGCTTGGCAGCCTGCATGGCGGCCTGCATTGAGTACCTCATCATGAAGTAATCCTCGTCCGAGGAGATGTTACCCATAACCACATTGCTCTCAGGCGTTATCATGTAGGGCTGCCTCCTTGGTGGGAGCCACCTGTCGACGTCCTCCTGCGACGGCACGTCGACTGGGGCCACCGTGTGCGTCAATATGAAGCCATCCAGGGCCACTATCATTGGGAGGTAGACCCTCGGGTCCTCTGATATCCTGAAGGCCTGAAGCGTGAGGTCCAGGGCCTCCTGATTCTCCTGCGCGGCCGAGATCAGCCAGCCCGTGTCCCTCTGATCAATGAAGTCGCTGTGTTCAACGTGAATGTTCCATGGCGGACCAATAGCCCTAGCGGCCACAGCCATGACAACCGGTATCCTGGCGCCAGCGGCCCACCAGAGCACCTCATGCATGTAGAGGAGTCCGTGGCTTGAAGTGGCAGTAAAGGCCCTGGCGCCAGCGGCGGCGGCTCCAAAGGTCGCTGCCAGCGCGCTGTGCTCGCTCTCCACCCTTATCATCTTGGCCTCGAGCTCGCCCTTGTCCACCATCTCAGCCAGCCTTTCGACCATGGTAGTTTGAGGTGTTATTGGGTAAGCGGCGATGACCTTAACTCTGGACAGCTTCACTGCCTCTGAGACGGCGTGGTTGCCTGTTAGAGCCTTCAGCGTCAAGCGCCCTCACCCCCTGGGGCCTCTGGTACCATCTCTATTGCGTGCGTCGGGCACACGTTGGCGCAGATGCCGCACCCCTTGCAGTACTCATAGTCAACGTAAACATAATCGTCCTCCCTCCGCAATATAGTGTCCTCGGGGCAGTAGAGCCAGCAGAAGAGGCACTTGATGCACTTGTCAAGGTGCACCACAGGCCTCTCCGTCCTCCAGAGGCCTGTCTTGCCTGACGAGCCCTCGGCCGGATATGATATGGGAACCATCCAGTATGTCCTTGGCTTCTCAACTTGAGCTTCCGTAGCTAGTCCCCTCCTAATGTACCCGTTACTGAATACCAAACACGAGTGTAAATAAGCTTTTTATATACTAATCGGGGCTATTCTATTAAGCCCACTCTTGTTTGATCCCTAATTAATTACTTTTTTATTAGCAAAGTGCTGTCTCTTCGAAGGCCCTTATTGCAGCTTCCTGGTTTGCCTTGGCCAAGTGTGGAGAGCTGAAGTACTCGCCTATGGCTCTTACGACCGAGTCTATGCTCACTATGCCACTGGCCTTCGCCAGAGCCCCTACCATGGCGGTGTTAACTGTAGGCCAGCCACTGACGACTAAGTTCAAGTCCTTAGCTATCTTGGTCGCGTTGACGCAGTAAGTCTTAAACTTCGGGAATGGGTTTGTGTTAACTGGGGAGTTAATAACGACTATGCCCTCGGACTTAAGCCCATTGGTGACGTCCACGAGCTTCAACAGCTCATAGTCAAGTATAACTACTATGTCTGGCTCTACAACGTTGCTGTGGACCTCTATAGGCTTATCTGATATCCTGGCGTAGACGCGAACCGGCGCGCCCCTCCTCTCGGCGCCGAACTCAGGTATGGCCTGCGCCCACTTGCCCTCAAAGAGGGCCGCCCTCGCTAGTATTGTGGCTGCTGTGACGGCTCCCTGGCCGCCCCTGCCGTGGAACCTAAGCTCTGTATACATCTCTCGCCCTAGCTGAGCCTGCGCACTGATCTTTTTAGCCGTTGTTGTTAACGCCCTGAGAGGAGCTCCACAGGAAACAGAGGGGTCTATTTAAGGGCGTGCTTGGCCTGGCCAGGAGGCACCCCTCTGTTTCCTATGAATATGTTAGCTGGCTCTGCTGGGGCGTACCGCTGTCCCTTCGGGACGGCTAAGGTTTGGGTAACAGAAATAAGATATTTTATAGTTAATTTTCATTTAAAAAACTAATTAGTACAGAGGATCTTTATACAAACGACATAATTATCTAATAGTAAGAAACGGGGCTATCCGTGCGTCAGTAACTATGGCCTCTCCAGGCGAAGCAGAGGGGTGGGGCTCACAGCTGAGCTCCACAGGAAACGAAGGGGTGTAAACTGGGGAGTAAACAATCAGTAGGTCCTCATTACATCATCGACCTTCACTGACTGTAGCTCCCGGAGCACCGGCAGACTGGCACCTACGGGAGTCAGGTGTCTTGCTCTGCCCCCCCTGTAGTAGTAGTGCCCGGGCATCAGCTCCCTCGTCAGCGAAAGCCTGAGCCTACCCCCCTCAGGCAAGGAGAAGCCGCACCTGGGGCACCTGTAGCCCTTGCCCTTCCCGGCGCTCTCCATCCTGGACCCGCACCTGGGGCACCTAGGAGCCACTTCAACGAACTCATCAGCCAGGCTCAGGACTGACATGAGCTCGGCTGAGACCGTGGGCCTTCCCCTTGGGGAGTACGGCCTGACGCCCCCAACCACCTCTATCACATCCCCTGGCCTTAGCAGCCCGGCGGCCCTGGCCAGCGGCCCCGAGTCCTCATAGAAGGCAATATCATAGACATCACCGTCGGCTGCCCTGGCCTCAACTATGACGTGGCCCCCAGGCAGCTTCAGGGGCCTCGAGCTCACAGTGACCTTCATAGAGACGGAGCGGTAAACCAGCGGCCTTAGCGGGGACGCGTGGACCCCGGTGTGCTGGTTTGACCTGTAAAGGACCGCGAAGTGGGGCCTCTCGCAGAGCGCCTCCTCAAACTTCCACAGCTCCTCAGCGTCCGTGCCCCTGAAGCCCGCGAGCACTGGGTCAGGCCCCCCGGGCGCGGCGCTAGTCAGCTCCTTATCAAGCTCTACGTTGTTCAGAGTCCCGTGGCTGAGGCCCTCAAGCTCTATTACCTTGGGTGAGCTTACGCACCTCCTTGTGCCCCATGCCTCGGGCCTCCTGTAGAAGGTCAGCTCAAACGTGTAGGGGTCACCAGGCGCCAGGGCGGCGAGGGAGGAGGCCGCCCCTATCACCCCCCTCCCGCCGCGCCACAGGGCCCTACCTCCCTCAAGGGCCTTCGTCGCCACGTCAAAGGTGACGACATCTGAGAGCGCCTTCCTGTAGAGCCACCTGAGCCTCTCCAACTCCCAGGGCCTCCCCACGTATACTACGACGCCGGGCGACTTGCCCGGGAGGGGAGGGCGGGGCTGTGTGTACTCCAGAGCCATTGACCACGCAAGCTCGAGGAGGTCCTGGGGGTCCCCATCATAGAGTAGCCTGAGGACCGTGGCGGCGTTGCCCCTGGTTCTCCACGGTATGTTTGGGTTAAGTCTGACGAGGAGGGGATAGTCGGCCAGCCTAACCTTACCCCTGAGCTCGGAAAGGACCAGCCCCGTGAGGTGCGTGGTGCAGCCGCCGTACTGGCTGTCAGTGTCGTCTATCGCAACACTGATCAGCTGCTCAGCCACGTCGATGCACCGCAGTACTGGGGCGCCGTCGCGCCGGCGTTATACACTTTAAAGGGCGCTTTAACGCTATAGCGACCTCCAGGAGCCTTAAGAAGGCCCCTCAACAAGCCGCAACTTCTTGTAAGGGTTACCAGCGCTTTTTACAGGCTAGGTTCGTGGATTTAACTTAATCAAGTAAAAATTCAAGGAGAGAGAAACAGAGAAGTTTAAAAGGTTTATACGAGGTTGCTCACTTGGTGCCTAGCTTGAGCAGGAGCAACTGGCTGGCCTTCGCGGCGCTCTCGCTTGGCATGATCGTCTACGGGCTGGCCGAGAGCTACGGGCCCGTCTCCGTGGCAAGCAACGTTGTGCCGAGCTCGCTCAGCTGGCTGGGCTACAGCCTGCCCTACATATTCGGGGGCGTGGGTGCACTGGTCGCAGGTGTAATTGCGGACTCCCTGGGGAGGAGAAAGGCCTTTCTGCTCACTTCCATTCTAATAATAGCTGGCCTTCTGTTCTACATACCCATCTACTTCCTCGATATGAGTAGCGGTCCGTTAGGCACGGCCCTGCTCATAGCCTCTATGGCGCTCGTGGGCATGGCAGCCATAGGTCTTGAGAGCCCAGTGCTCACAGCTATAGCTGAGAGCACGGACCCCACCTCAAGGAGCAAGTGGCTTGTCCTCGCGCCCAACTTCGGTAATCTAGGCGTGGCCCTGGCCTTCGTGCCCCTCCTAATATACGGCACCTCGGCGTCCGCGCTGCAGGAGAGGTTTGCGCTGCTGCTAATGTACGTCGCCCCAGTCGCCGCATTCATAATAGCCTGGCTCAAGTTCTCAGAGACGCTGCCATGGAAGGCTGTCAGGGAGAGAGTCATTAGTACCGAGGGCGCCTGGAAGGCAGTTGATGGCGGGGCCGCTGAGCCCGTGGTGCCCACAGCGGGCACCGGCCTAAGGTTTGCCACACTCCTTGCCCTCGGAATATCCCAGGACGTCGCCTTCGTCTACATAACCTACGGTGTCACGTACGCCTTCTTCGCCTCGTCGACGTTCGCGGGCATAGGTGTCACAACGCTCGTGCCCCTAATAGGGGGCTTTGTGATGACCGCTGTAGGCATCCTGGCCGCCTTCATGATAACGCCTAAGGTTGGAAGGAGGACCTTCGCCACGCTCTCGTTTGGCCTTCAGTTCACCCTCTGGGCCCTCATCGCCACACTCATCTATATCAGTCACACAGCTTTCACCGCCCCTCTGCTCGCGGCCTTCGCGATAGCGTTCGTGTCGGTCGAGCTGACCTGGGCCGCCAGGGCCCTCCTGGAGCCGGAGCTGTTCCCGACCAACAAGAGGGGTCTCTACGTCTCAGTCATAAGGGCCGCCGTGTGGATAACAGCGGGCGCCATAACTGGCGCGCTGACCTTAACCAGCGTAGGGAGCAACTTCGCCTTTGCGGCATCTGTAATGAGCGCCGTGGCAGCGCTTGGTGTGGCGGGCGCAGTGGTGTGGCAGCGCCTGGGCTTTGAGACGGCCAACAGGAGCCTGGTGGGCCTAGACCTACACCACGTGGCGCCTGTGACTAAGGCTGGGCAGGCAGATCCTCCTGGGGGCAGGAAGGAGAACCATTAGCCGTTACCTTAACCCTTTTATTTTGCCTTCACTCCCCGACGTCCTATGTTATAAATAAGACTGTTCCGATTTTAATGTAGGGTGGTGAACGAAAGGCTTGGAGCTACCGGTCGAGCTAACCAGGAGCAGGAGCGGCCTGCACGTGAAGAGGACCGCAGTAGTCATAGTGAGCAGGCAGGGTCACAGGGTGATAACGGAACCCCAGAGGCCGGGGAGGGGCACATATAGCAGGGCCCTGCCGGGACACGTTGACGTCAACCTAGGCCAGGGCGAGTACGCCGTGGTGGCATCGCTGGTAATGGGCCCCCGCAAGAGGGTCAAGGGGCTCTTCACAGTTTACGACGGCACAGGCTTAAGACGCCTTGTGGTGAAGTATGAGAGGCTTAAGCTCAGGCTCTCCTCAGGGGACAGGGAGCTCTCGTGGGTCGTTGACGCTGCAGTGGAAGCGCTTGGCCTGAGCGACTACGTGAGGCGCAGAAACTATGGAAGGCGGGGGGAGAGGGTTAAGCGACCTCCTCAGGAAGGTCGTTGAGAGCAAAGGCGGGAGGCTAATTTACCTTTATCGTGAGGCTGAAGGTGAGCCGGAGCTTGGCCCAGGGATCTCAGGCCTCCCCCTGCCTGACAAGCTGAAGAGCGCGCTTGAGGCCGAGGGCATTCATAGGCTCTACAGGTTTCAGCAGGAGGCCATAGACGAGATAGAGGCTGGCAGGGACCTAGTAATAGTGGCGGGCACGGGGACCGGCAAGACAGAGGCCTTCCTCCTGCCCCTCGTGGCCAGGGTATTAAGGCAGAGGGGCAACAGGTTCCTTCTCGTCTACCCAACTAAGGCCCTGGCTAGGGACCAGGCCAGGAGGCTCTCGCCGCTAATAGCGAGCGTTGGCCTTCGCTATTCCGTCTTAGATGGCGACACCCCAGCGTCGGAGAGGAGGGGGATATATGAGGACCCTCCTCCCTTCATAATCACAAACCCTGACATGATACACATAGGCCTGGCGGAGTCAAAGGAGTTCCGCGAGCTAGTCTCTGAGGTTAACGCCGCAGTCTTTGATGAGATGCATGTTTACCAGGGGGTGCTGGGCTCTCATGTAAAGTGGGTCATCTACAGGCTCTCTCAGGTCGCTGACGAGGTCCAACTGATAGGGGCTGGGGCCACCATAGGGAACCCCGGGGAGCTTGGGGCCAAGCTCTTCTCAAGGGACAGCGTCAGGGTCGTCACGGGGCCTAGGAGGCGCAGAGGCGAGGCTATACACGCCTTCGTTGACTACGGCAGGTTCAGCAGGTGGTCCTTTGCGGCCTACCTCATAGCGGCGCTCGCCTCTGAGGGACTCAAGGTCCTTGGCTTCACGGACTCCCAGCAGATGGCTGAGCTCGTGGCCAGGCTGGCTAGGAAAAGTTACAACGCGAGGGTCGAGGTCCACAGGGCCGGCCTCCCCGTCGAGCATAGGAGGAGGGTGGAGCGCGAGCTTGCTGAGGGCTCCCTCAAGGCTGTCGTGGCCACCTCAACCCTTGAGCTTGGGATAGACATAGGCGACCTCGATGCTGTAGTTATGGCCTCCCTGCCCAAGAGCTTCAACAGCTACGTGCAGAGGGCCGGCAGGGCCGGCAGGAGGGGCAGGCCTGGCCTGGTGGTCACTCTACTCGGCGACGACCCCATAGAGGCCTACTACGCCTCAAGGCCTGAGGAGTTCTTCTCAAGGGAGCCTGACCCAGGCTACATAGAGCCCAACAACCCAGAGGTCGCCAAGCTGCACCTCGTGGCGCTGGCCCTCCAGAGGGGGGTTCTGAGGAGAGGCTCGCTGCCCAAGGAGCTCGAGGCCTCCGTTGCCTGGGCGGAGCAGCGCGGCCTCCTGAAGGCCAGGGGCGACCTGCTGGCGCCTGAGTGGAGGTCTGCCAGGGAGTTCATTAGCTCCGTAGGCCTCAGGTCCGCGGGACCTATGGTTAAGATAGTCCTAAACAATAAAGTTATTGGCGAGAGGGAGATGCCCATGGCCCTCTACGACCTTCACCCAGGGGCCCTCTACTATCACGCCGGCGCCCCACTGCTCTCCTCAAAGCTTGATCTTCAGTCCATGAGGGCTTACATGGTTAAGCTGTCGGAGAGCGTGAGCTTCTACACAAAGCCCCTCTACAGCATAGATATACTTGAGATGAACGTGGAGGAGTCAAGGCTTTACGGCTCCGTGAGCGCAGCCTACGGCGACGTCCACGTGAGGGTGTCGGTGACGGGCTACGTGGTCAAGGACGAGCTGAGCGGCGCGACGACGAGCGAGGTGGAGTACGAGGAACCCATAACGTGGGACTACTGGACCAAGGGGGTTGCCTTAAAGTACCCGCTGCTGGACTTCGACACGCTTGAGGCCTCCCTGAGCGCCTACCACGCCCTTGAACACGTGCTGATATCGGCCTCAAGGCCCGTGGCCGGCGCGAGTGACACTGACCTCAGCGGGGTCAGCTACCCCACGGGGCACATAGTCATATATGACTCTCACGTGGGCGGCAACGGGGCCTCTAGGCTTGTTTATGAGAGGCTAACTAAGATACAGGATGTGGCTAAAGTCATAGTCTCGTCTTGTACGTGCGAGGACGGTTGCCCCCGCTGCGTCTTCTCGCCCTACTGTGGCAACAACAACAAGTTCCTCTCAAGGCACGGTGCCCTGAGGGTCCTCAGCCAGCTTACCTCGCTTAAGTCGGAGTCCCTCGATATTGAGGAGATTAAAAGGTCCCACAGACTTAAGGCAGCTTAAACTAATGCACTGCTGGCTCCCTAACGGCCACCGGCGCCAGCTCCTCCCCGCTGGCCTCCTCTAGGGGCACCTTCTTCGTCTCAGGCAGGAAGAAGTAAGTTATTGCGAACCCTAGCAGGCCAGCGACGCTCAGTATAGCGAATATGTAAGCTAGGCCGAGCGAGGCGCCGTATGTTGCCTTTATTATTGGGAACAGGAGGGTCGTAATGGCAGCCCCTGCCTTGCCGGCGGCTGCTGAGATGCCGTGTCCCGTGGACCTGTACCTGACAGGGTAGACCTCGGCCGGCACTATAAAGGTTGTCGTGTTGGGTCCTACGTTAAGGGCTGTGAACGAGAGGCCAAAGAAGGCATAAATTAGATAGTCAGAGAGGGGCAGCAGCTTAAGGAAGTAGAACATCATGGGCAGGTAGAGGGCGACCGACATGGCAAACCCAAACAGCTGCAGCGGCTTTCTGCCAACCCTATCAATTAGCGCGGCGGCTATGAAGTAGCCCGGCACTCCAACTAGGAGGGGAACCCCGTCTCTGAGCACAGACTCAACAGCCGAGTGCCCTGGGAAGAGCTCCGAAGTTATGAGGCCTGAGAAGACGCCGGTGCCATATAGGGCCATGTCCATGAGCAACCAGGGCAGCGTGGTCCCTATCAGGAGGGGCCAGTACTCCCTGAAGAACTGTGAGGCGGACTTTCTAGAGGCCTTAACCATTGGGACCTCCGTCTCAGAGCCTGCCACGAGCCTGAGGCCCTTCCTAGCCTCGTGCACGTCGCCTTTAACAAGCAGGGAGTACCTTGGGGTTTCAGGAACCTGCCTCCTGAAGTAGATTACGAGCGCAGGCGGTATAGCGCCGACTAGGGCGACCAGCCTCCAGGCCAGGTCAGGAGGCAGGAAGGCAGCTGCTATAAGGCCTGTGACCACGGCGGTCGCTATGCCGAAGCCCTGCATTGAGAACACGAGAGCCACCGCCCTGCCCCTTGTCTCAGTTGGGGAGTACTCGCTGGCTATCGTCGAGGATGCCGGGTAGTCTCCCCCTATGCCAAGGCCCATCACGGCCCTAGTCGCGAGCAGCATAGGGAAGTTGACAGAGAAGGCGCTGGCCGCGGCCCCGGCTGCCAGGACGGCCGCCTCTATGCCGTAGACCTTCTTCCTGCCCAGGACGTCGAGAAGCCTGCCGAAGAGCAGCTGGCCAGCTATAGCTGAAAATATTGCAGAGGAGGCCAGGAGGCCCTGCTGCGCGCTGGTGAGGTGCCAGAGCGGTATGAGGAAGAGCAACAAGACGTTTATGTTGAAGAGGTCGTAGGCGTCCGTGAAGAAGCCCATGCCGGATACCAGGACGACCTTGAGGAGGCCCATGGAGAACCTGGCCCTATCAAGGTAGCCAAACGGGTTTCCATCAGACTTGTCGACACCTTTATGTCTACTTAAGCCCACTTCGCTCTTCACCAAGAGGTACGCCTCGGTTGCTCTATTTAAGCCGTTCTATATGATATAGGGAGAATTATAGAGCTCTAAGTAGTATATATAAAATATAGGGCTGTGCAGCTTAAGTTGTCAATGGAGCTAGTCCCACAGAGGGCGAGTATGGAGCCGCCTGAGGACCTGCTCAGGGAGGCCAGGGACGCCATAGGTAAGGCATATGCGCCCTACTCAGGCTACCGCGTGGCGGCGGCCGTCAGGGCGAGCTCGGGGCTTATTTACCGGGGGGTTAACGTGGAGAACGCAAGCTACGGGCTTAGCATGTGTGCTGAGAGGGTCGCCATATTTAATGCCGTGAGCAGCGGCGAGAGAAATGTTAAGGAGGTGCTAGTCTTAGTTGAGAGTGGTGAGCCGGCGCCTCCTTGTGGGGCCTGCCTGCAGGTGATAGCCGAGTTTGGCGATGACAACACGATGATCTACTCAGTGTCCAAGGAGGGAAGCAAAGTTAGGGCGTGGAGGCTCTCAGAGCTGTTACCGCATAGGTTCTCAAAAGAGTACCTGAGGCCCGCGGGTCAGAAGTAGGGCCTCATAGCATAGTTTATAGACTCAAAGGTCAGCGGGTGCGGACCCGCAATCCATGCAAGGTTCTTGGCTGTCAGGTTGTTCTCTATGGCTGCTGCAAACACGGCGCTCAGCTCAGCGGCGTCGTGGGCGTAGGCCTCGAAGCCCAGTATCCTGAGGGACTCCTTTTCAAGCAGTATCTTCATCCAGCCCTCCCTGTGGCCTACTATCTCCGACTGGGCATCATGCTTAAGGGAGTAGTTGACAACTTCGTACTGTATCCCTAGGGACTTCAGCTCGTCCTCGGTGTAGCCGACCATGGCAATCTCTGGGTAAGTAAATATCGTGTATGGCACTGAGTGGTAGTTAAACCTATAGACCTCCTTACCGGCAAGTATGTTCTTTGCCACAATGACGCTCTCCTTAACTGCGGCATGGAAGAGCATGGCCTTGCCAGTGACGTCACCAGCGGCGTACACGTTAGGCAGGGCAGTCCTAAGGCCAGGGGTCACTTGCACGCCAGTCTTGTCAACCTTAAGTCCCTGGCTCTCGAGGGCTTCCAGTCCATAGCCCCTGGTCCTGGGCCTCCTGCCAACGGCCATTAGCACCTCTTCAGCTTCAACCTCAACCTCCTTGCCGTCGGCGCTCTTGGCCTTAAGCACTTTGTATTCGCCCCTCTTCTCGATGCCCTGGGCTGGACTCCTGAGATACACGTCAACGCCGGCCTCCTTCATGCGCTGCAGCGCGGCCTCCGAGAGCTCTGGGGGCATGTTAGGCAGGAGCCTATCCATCATCTCAACAATTGAGACGTGGGCGCCCAGCCTACTCAGCATGTCAGCAACCTCGACACCTATGTAACCGCCGCCTATTACGGCAAGCGACTTAGGCAGGCGGCCCATAGTCTTCTGGTAGGCGAACAGCGCGTCACTGGTTATCGCGAGCTCCTTGCCGGGTATGGGTATTATGACGTGCTCAGCTCCAGCACCTATAACCAGCCTCTTGGTCTCGACCTCGAACGTCCCGTCCTCTGTATCTACCCTGACCTTGTTGGGCCCCAGTATGGTGGCCCATCCCTTAGCGAAGGAAAGGTTAGGCTCATGCTCCTTTATCTCCTCCATGTGATGCTCGTACCTGATCCTCTGAACCTCCTCCTTGGCCCTGACGACTTCCTGCCACACCTGCTCAGGGTCGACCTTGTTAGTGGTGGAAGTATACTCCAGAATCTTAGTCCTCACAGTCTTTGATGGTATGCAGCCCGCGTAGAGGCAGTCGCCTCCTAGGTTGCCCTTCTCGTCAACCATTAGCACCGAGAGCCCCGCCTCTGCCAGCTCAAAGGCTCCAGGATAAGAGGCACCACCGCCGCCTACGAACACCACGTCAACCTTCTCTGGAAGCTTCATGGCCACCGCCGTCAAAAGAAGAGAAATGTATGCGGTTGCTTAAAAGCCTATTTTAAGGTCTTCGGTTCACCTATTAACCAAGTACATTTCATTTATCTAAAAGCTTTTTTGGTAGGAAAAGAAACTCATGGTGTGCAGCTACATAAGGACTGAGCAATTTTCATATCAATAGAAGCAATTTTATATTTACTGTGAAAGACTTTTATTGGTAAGTGGGTGACCCCCGCCTGATGGGGCTATGCCCCAGGGGCGAGGGGATTAGGCCGTAGATGGGGGCCCCGCGCCGTTGAGCTTGACGGCCGCCCATGAGCCCACGCTGATTGCCTATGAGGCGCGAGCGAGGTGGGGTCCCTGCGCCCGATAGTGAATGAAGGCAAGATGTTGAAGTGAGAGCGTAGGGGCAAACGGCAGCTCAGAGGAAAGTCGCACATCATCTGCTCAGAGTCGCTCCACCATCCTCATCGCTGCCACTTGTCGGGTTGGGGCTTGCACCTTTTACCCTTATGCTATTCTTAAGCGGTTCAGGATTAACTTCCATTTAAAAACGACCACCTGGTAGTCAATGGTTAAGCGTGATTGAACATGGGAGCTCTCTATCAAGGTCTTAAGGGCTATGGGCCCGCGGGGGTTTGAACCCCGGACCACCCGGTTATGAGCCGGGCGCTCTACCTGGCTGAGCTACGGGCCCCTATTGCGAAATATTCTTGACTAACTTTTAAAGCTTAACTCCGCCATCTTGTCATCAATTGTACGGACTTAGAGCCTCTAGAGAAGGAAGGCTTTATGCTAGCTTTTGTGAGTAAGGCTAATTATTTTCGTAAAGTTTTAACTTTAAGTTTTATAATATTATATTATTTAGTCTCCGCAGGCAGCTATAAGTCTCACTATAGTTGCTCACGGGAAGTCGCTGGCCATGAGTTTTAACCCTCTGTCTGCGCTTGGCTGCAGTGCAACGCCCCTACTGTACAAGTTGCCTGGATAGTCTTAAGAGTCGCTTTATATGAAAGCTTTATGATCATCCTTCCCATTAAATAAAAGCGTCGCTGATCTCAGGGCCTCCGGCAGGAAGCTTATGAGGTCCCTGAGGGTTAGCTCCTGCCTCACATAGAGCTCCCATGCGCGCCTGGGCATGGATGCCAGCAGAGGTGCTGCGAGGCTCAGCCTGTAGCTTGCCCTCGTCAGAAGCCTTGAAACTATTGCTGACTCCATAATCCGTGATATACTGGTTGAATACCTCTTTAGCGCAAGCTCAAAATTGTAGTCGGAGTTAGCTATGGAGCTTGCCAGGGCCTCCGCAGAGACTATTGCGGGCCTGTTGCCCTCGCCGCTCCATGCCATTACGAGGCCTGCCGCCTCCCCAACCTTGATTATATCACCGTTAGTCAGTCTAGGGTTAGTGAAGACATTAACTGGCGCCCCCTTGACCTCAACTACGTCGAATGGTCCCTGAAGCCTCTCAGCTAGGTAGGACCTCACTAGCCCTTGAAGACTAGCCGCGTCATTAACGCCCACGAAGCCGGTGCCAGCGTTTACAAACTTGCCATCACCGTCGAACGGGAATACCCAGTAGAGGCCCCCTAGCGAGGGCCTGAAGTCGAGTATGGCCTCCTCAGGGCTCCAGGACTTGACCTTAGCTATCACTCTCAGAGCTAGGACCTCGGACGAGGTCTTCATAGAGTATGGGCCTCTAGAATCTATAGTGAGAGCCCCTCTCTCCCCGTGCCACCTCTCCCTAAGCACAGCGACGCCAGCCTCGGCTGCAGACCTTCTGAGCTCCATGATTAGCTTGGGCTTATCTATTATGGCCCACTTAGAGCCTCCTCTCATGTCAACAGTTGTCACGTACTTACCATCAACAAGTATGTGGACATCATTAACCACGGTCTTTATAGCTTCATACTCCTTTGCAAGCCTAAGGGGGACCTCCTCAAGGGTTAGCTGCTCACCGCACGGCTTAACATATGAGCTAGGAGTGGGCTCAAATGCCTTAACCTTGAAGCCGCTCTCGGCCAACCTCAGAGAAAGCAGCGAGCCTGCAAGGCCCATGCCTGCCACTATTATCTCGTCAGAGCTGATGTCCATGAGCCCTCTCTCCGTTACTCTGTGAAAGAGCCAAAAATTAAGGCGCTTTCTTTAAAAGTGGCCGTTTTAAAAGAAGGGCCCCTGCATGCATTCAGAAAACATAAATTAATTAACAATTATAGTAAGAAAAATCAGGCTGTGAGCCGTTGGATGCAGAGAGCTGCTAAGCGTTAAGTTTTTCAGCCTTGGCCCTGGGTTCTGCATCATGAGCTGAGCGCAGGTCGAAGGCAGCTTTATGTCTAGCGTCGTCAGACGCGTGGTGCAGATCAAGAAAAGCTTGCAAGATTAAAAAAGTGCTTGGGTGCAGGTGGTTCAGGAAGCTTTAAAAAGTAGGCCAAGCTTAGGCGTCAGCTCTTCTCCTTGCTTACCACTATTATGCTGGTAAGCGTGCTCTTGACTCCATCGAGCTTCCTTATTCTGTCAGTTATAAGGGTCCTTAACTTGTCCATGTTCTCAGCTTCGACGAAGGCCACTAAGTCATGTATCCCGTAAACCATGTAGACCTTCTTTACCTCGTCTACCTTAAGGAGCTCGTTAAATATATCGTTCTCTTTACCGACATCTGTATTTATCATAACTATTGCCTGGGCACCCATCTACAGTCCCCAACCACTTCTATATTTTAAGGGACTGTCAAATATAACTTTATAGCAACTTGAAGGCCTCAGTCGTCTAAGTTAAGGGAGGCCCTTAGTGAATAGACTTTCATTTAAACAATTTTGCTAGCAATAGGCTGGCAACAGCTTTAAGTCGAAGTAGCCAGAGGATATAGGGGGCGCCGCGCTTGTACGTGGTGGTTCCAGGCCCAGATGAAGTCTCTCGCTCCTTTGCTAAGTCCCTAGCAGATTCTATAAAGGGCTCTCTCTGTGAGCCTGCCTATAAGCAGTTCCCGGACGGGGAGCAGTACATGAGGCTCACGTGTGACGTGAAGGGGGCTGACGTCATCTATGTAAAGACTATGTTACCGTCGCAGGACAGCTCCCTAGTGCTAAGTGCGTTGGCAGCAGACTCTGCTAGGTCCTCAGGGGCTGAGAGGGTGACGCTGGTGGCCCCTTACATGGCCTACGCCAGGCAGGACAGGCAGTTTCTCCCAGGGGAGCCTGTGAGCATAAGGTCAGTTTTAAGGGCCCTGTGGGCGGCTGGCTTCAGCCATATGGCAACCGTTGAAATGCACAAGCCCGACAGCCTGAGGCAGTTCCCCGGGGCCTCAGTTAACGTGAGGCCCTACGTGTTTATGGCTGAGGTGCTCGGAATTCGCAGCTCGAACTATGTAGTCCTATCGCCTGACCTGGGTGCCCTTGAGAGGGCGAAGATGCTGGCCGAGCACTTGAAAGTGCCTTATGATTACATTGAGAAGGAGAGGGACAGGATAACTGGTCAGGTAACAATGAAGGTCAAACAGCTTGACGTGAGCGGCAGGGATGTAATAATAGTTGACGATATAATAAGCACCGGGGGAACTGTCTCTAAGGCAGCCGAGATATTAAGGGACCAGGGCGCGAGGAGCGTAACTGTTATCGTGGCCCATGCAGTGCTAGCCCCAGGCGCCGAGGAGAGGCTTAGGTCAGCTGGCATAAACAACGTGTTTGCGGCTAACACCACGCCGGCTCAGGGCAGTTTCGTTAGACAGGTTGACGTCGCGCCTCTGGTGGCTAGGGAGCTTGCAGGCATAATGGGCGTCAGCAACAATGAGCAGTAATGAATGACTTAGCCCCTTATTTCTATTAGCGCCTCAGAGTTCTCCGTCACCTTCCAGTCGGTTCCAACAGCAACCACGACAACAGTGCCGGCTAGACTTGCACCTGCCTTCCTGACAAGCTCCACAAGGGCCCTGAGGGTGTGTCCATGAATACTGAAGTCGTCTACTATCAGCACCTTGGAGTCCTTCGGCAGCTCCCTCTTAGTGACGTAGAAAACTGTATAGGAAGCAGGGCCTGAGAGGTACATGGTCTCAAGCACTGGCTCCTCTGAGGGCGGACGCTGCTTCCTCGCAACTACTATGGGCACATTTGCGGTAAGCCCAATGGCTGTTGCAAGGCTTATGCCGCCGGCCTCAGGCGTCATGACGCATGTGAAGGCGCCGTCGAACCTACTGACCACGTACTCTGATATTAAAGTTAGCGCCATGGGGTCCAGCGTTACGCCAGCTATATTATAGAAGCCGTTGTAGACCCTTACGGCTTTAGCTACCAGCGCAGTTATGACTTCCCTTGAGAGCAAGCTGTCCACGATTTTCCTCGCGTTGCCCTCGGAGGGAAGAGTGCTTCCATTTATATAGCGTGACAGCATCGGCAAAGGCAGACCTGTTATCTTTGAGAGGTCTGTAAGCGGAAAGAAGGCCCTGGCGGCCCTCAGCAATTTTACAGACCTGTACCTAAGCTCGTAGCTGTTTACGTCACTCACCTTAGCCCCAATGTAAGCTTCCTCCTAGAGACAATAATAAGGCTCCTTTAAACGCAACTCGTAATACGCGTCAGCAGCATTTAGATCACTGCGCTGCACAGGAGAGCTGCCACCTAAGGGTAGCCTTGAGTCTTTTTTTGTGAGACGGGGCTGAACTCTTTTCACATAAATAGAAAAATCCTTTATGGTATTACGCCCATGACAGGCTAAGCGGGTGACCCCCGCCTGATGGGGCTATGCCCCAGGGGCGAGGGGATTAGGCCGTAGATGGGGGCCCCGCGCCGTTGAGCTTGACGGCCGCCCATGAGCCCACGCTGATTGCCTATGAGGCGCGAGCGAGGTGGGGTCCCTGCGCCCGATAGTGAATGAAGGCAAGATGTTGAAGTGAGAGCGTAGGGGCAAACGGTTAAAGGACGAAGCCTTCAGGCGCAGCCCTGGTTATCTATGAAATGGTCTGCATTTCCGGGGCTTACAGCAAGAGCCCTTAATATCGTGGCATGAACCCCACTTCCAGCAACCTTGTAGTTCGAGTGATGCGCGTGGGCATCGGTGTCCTGGGCGTGGTCGGGTAACCTTAAAATGCCTGGAATTCCTCTCCAGGGACAAATGGGAAAGGGCTATTGTACGCTGAGTACACGCTGTATGAGTGGGTGGGGGTTAGGCCAGAGCTAGCTTTTAGCGGTGAAATAAAGAAGGCAGTGCTTCAGTCTCTCAGAGAAGAGCTCGAAGGACAAGTGGACGAGAGCATGGGCGTAATAATATCTGTTATAGATGCCGAGGTTGAGGGTGACGGGGTCCTACTGCCTAACGACCCGCAGATATACTTCCCAGTCAGGTATAGGGTCTTAAGCTTTGAGCCCATACTTCAGGAGGTTGACAAGGGCGTAGTAAGTGACGTCAGGGAATTTGGAGCCTTTGTGAGCTTAGGCCCCGCAGACGGCTTCATCCACAGGACCCAGCTCATGGATGAGGATGTGGACTTCGTGCAGGAGCTCAGGGCCTTCAAGGGCAGGGACAGCGGGAGAACTGTAGGCGTAAACGACGCCGTGAGGGTCAGGGTGACGCAGGTGAGCAGGGTCTCGAGGAGGATGGCGGCCGTCAGAATAGGCCTCACCATGAGGCAGCCATACCTTGGCAAGGAGGAGTGGTACGAGGCTAAGCCTCAAGCAGTAAACGAAGGGGGTGGAAAGTCTTGAGTCAGGGAGATCAGGCTCAGGGGTCTGGCCTCATAGACTACGCGGAGTTCTCAAAGATAGACCTAAGAGTAGGTAAGGTCATTTCCGCCGAGCCCGTGCCTAATAGCAGGAAGCTGATAAAGCTCACGGTAGATCTCGGCAGCGAGCAAAGGCAAATACTTGCAGGGCTCCTAAGGTGGTACAAGCCGGAGGACCTGGTCGGCAAGTATATTATAGTTGTCGCTAACCTTAAGCCTAAGCAGATGGCTGGGCTGACGAGCCAAGGCATGCTTCTGGCGGCCCCGTGCGGTGATTCTGAGAAGCCAGTAGTCCTGACAGTGGCAGAGCCCGTTCAGCCCGGCTCTAGGATTTGCTAAAGCCTTTGTTCTCTCGCAGTTAACTTAAGCAGGGGCCCGGCTGTGAAGAGGGTTTTAAGAGGTGATCCATGTGGGAGGTGAACTAGAACCCACGCCAGGAGCCGGGCCCCTCTGCATCGAGAACGTCTTCGAGACCTTAAGTAAAGATGACGTCTATGAGCTCTTTTCACAGCTCGTCTCAAGCGAGGTTAACTATGTAGATGTCCTGCTTTTCAGTGATGAGAACGAGGAGGTCTACGCTCATTGCTTCATCTCGCTCAGGTGCCTAGAAGTTATCGACATCGTAGTTAAGCTCTGTGGCGAGAGGTCCAGGCCTGAGGCGCTCGGGTGGCCAGAGGTTGACAAAGCTACTATAGAGGAGGAGTGCGTTGAGCTAAGGTCCAGGCCTGAGCCCCCACTGAAGGTTAGGAACCTTTTAAGGAGGCTTGGCTTAGGTGAGCCTGTGGAGATAAAAGGCTACAGGACAGAGAAGGATGAGTGGGTTGGAGCTACCGCCTAGGTTTAGGGTGCGCGGCTGGCTCGAGAAGGAGGACTTCCAGAGGCTGTTGGAGTTCTCGAAGTACGTGGGGCGCGAGGGCGGCCTCTCGATATTTGAGCTAAGCGACGAGAAGGCCAGAGAGTCGGGGCTGGGGCCAGCTGACATCTTAAGGGAACTCGAGGACATAAAGAGCTCCATACCCCAGCAGGACCTGGAGGCTGTTGAGGAGTACCTTAGAAGGAAGGGCTCAGTAAGGGTGGGACTCGACAGGGCCAGAGGCGAGCTCGTCATCTCAAGCGAGCTCATGTTGAAGCCGTACCTGCAGGAGTACACTCAGGGCCTGAGGTACAGCCATGAGCTGAGAAGCTACCTGGCAAAGCCTTATCTCTACGCTGACCTAATCAAACACATGGCCGAAAAGGGACTCATAGTTGACGACAAGGTGAACCTGTTCTCTAATGCTAGGTTAAGCAGGCAGATAAACTTCAGCGGCCAGCTCAGGTCCTATCAGAAGGAGGCGCTAGATGCGTGGGCTAAGAACGGCAACAGGGGCGTGATAGTCCTGCCCACAGGGGCTGGAAAGACGGTCGTAGCTATAGCGGCCATAGCTACAGCCGGCGTGAAAACCCTTATTGTGGTCTACACGAAGGAGCACGTGAAGCAGTGGAGCGACGCCATAAGGAAATTCACGGACGCCAGCGGGCTGCTGGGGGCCTACTACGGCGACGAGAAAACTTTAGCTGATATAACAATAACCACCTATCAGACCGCCTACAGATACGCCAAGGAGCTCTCGCCGAGGTTTGCCATGCTTGTGTTCGATGAGGCCCACCACCTGCCAGCTGACAAGTTCAAGGCGATAGCTGAGTACATGTTGGCACCATACCGCATGGGGCTCTCTGCGACAGCTGTCAGAGAGGACAACAAGCAGGAGGAGGTGTTCCCTCTTGTTGGGGGCGTCGTGTACCAGAAGGGAGCGGCGGAGCTAATGGAGGAGGGTTACCTGGCGCCATATGTCATCAGGAGAGTCACGGTGAAGCTGTTGCCTGAGGAGCAGAAGGCATATGACGAGCTGAGGAGGAAGTACATGAACCTAGCCATGGGCAGGACCTTCCAGGAGGTCCTGGAGGCTGCAAAGAAGGGCGAACCCAGGGCCGTCGAGGCCATGAGGGTGAGAGCCCAGATGCAGTCCATAGTGCAGGAGAGCGCCAGCAAAATTAACAAGGTGGTAGAGCTGGCAAGGCAGGAGCTGGCCAGGGGCTCCAAGATAATAATATTCACCCAGTATAAGAGGCAAGCTGAGGAGATAGCCCAGAAGCTTGGAGCGCTGTTGATTCATGGTGACATCGATAAGGACGCGAGGATAAGGGCCCTTGACACTTTCAAGAAGCTGCAGAACGGCGTCCTAGTAGTCACTACCGTGGGCGATGAGGGCCTTGATATACCCGACGCTAACGTCGGCATATTAGTCTCAGGCACAGGGTCAAGGAGGCAGTTCATTCAGAGGCTCGGGAGGCTCCTGCGGCCGATGCCGGGCAAGACGGCGGTCCTCTATGAGGTCGTGGCTAGCGGTACCAGCGAAGTTGTTCAGTCAAAGAAAAGGAGGGAGGCCGTAGAATAACCTTTGAGCGTTCAGTCTATAGGCTCTATGCCTCTTCTAGGGCTTCCTTTACAAGCTTTGGAATCTCGTAGGGGGTTATAGCAACCCTTATCCCTGCGCTCTTCATGGTGGCTACCTTGTCCTTGTACGTGCCGGTGCCAAACATTATTATGGCCCCAGCGTGGCCCATCCTCTTGCCCTCTGGCGCTGTACGGCCGGCCACAAAGGCTACTATGGGCTTCTTTATTTTGCCCTCCTTGACCATCATGGCCACCCTTTCCTCAGCGTCACCGCCTATCTCTCCGACCATGACCATCACCTTGGTCTGGGGATCCTTCTCGAACAGCTGGACGACCTCGGGGAACGTGAGGCCTGTTATCGGGTCACCGCCAACTCCTATCACGGTTGACTGACCGAGGCCGGCCTTGGTGAGGAAGTAGCTCACCTCATATGTTAGGGTGCCACTCCTCGACATAATGCCCACGGGGCCTGGGCTGAAGACACTGGCTGGCATTATTCCGACCTTCGTCTTGCCGGGAGTTATTATGCCTGGGCAGTTAGGGCCTATCACTGTGACGCCCTTCTCTTTAGCGTAGTTGACAAACGCCATGGCGTCATGTATTGGTATGTGCTCCGTTATGACGACGACAGTCTTCAAGCCGGCATCTATGGCCTCAAAAACGGCATCAGCCGCCGTCTTGGCTGGCACGAAGATTATAGATGTGTTAGCGTCAGGATGCTCCTTCACAGCATCCTGCACAGTGTCGTAGACGGGCACCCCGTAGACCGTGGTCCCTCCCTTTCCAGGTGTTACGCCTGCCACCACCTTAGTCCTGTACTCCAGCATCAGCTTCGTGTGGAACGAGCCCTCTCTGCCGGTTATGCCCTGAACGATTACCTTCGTGTTCTCGTCAACTAATATGCCCATGCGCCTCACCTCACAGGTTCTTAAGCGTCTGAAGCGCCTCCAGCGGGTCGCTATAAGGAGTTATGCCGACCTTCTTAAGAATATCCCTCCCCTGCTCCTCGTTGGTCCCGGTTAGCCTAACGACTAAGGGCTTGGCCTTGTTGCCGAGCTCCTCTAGAGCCATCACTATGCCCCTCGCTACCTCGTCGGCCCTAGTTATGCCTCCAAATATGTTTATGAAGACCTTCTTAACCTTCGGGTCGCTCATGACGAACTCCACCGCATCCTTTATGTGCTCGGCTTCAGCGCCCCCTCCTACGTCAAGGAAGTTGGCTGGCCTCATGCCGAACTCGTAGACAAGATCCATAGTAGTCATCGTGAGCCCAGCGCCGTTGCCTATGACGCCTACGTCGCCGTCCAGCTCGACGTAGGCCAGGTCCTTCTCTCTTGCGGCTATCTCCCTCTCCGTGAGCTCGCCAAGCCTCTCCTTCTCGGTGACCGCGTACTCTGAGTGTCTGAAGAGACTGTTGTCATCTATTATTATCCTGAGGTCCAGGGGTAGGACCTTATCAGGCAGCAGAGCCAGCGGGTTGCTCTCAGCGAGTTCAGCGTCATAGTCCATGAAGGCATTATAGAGGGCCTGCAGGAAGCTCTCAAAGCTTGAGAGCTGTCTGCCCGAGAGCCCGAGCTGCTTGCCAAGGGACCTAGCCTCATAGCTCTTGAGGCCCTTATATGGGTCTACATAGTACTTTATTATGGCCTCGGGGTGCTCTTTAGCCACCTCCTCAAGGTCCATGCCGCCATACTTGCTCACCAGCACTAGCGGCTTTCTCTCAGACCTATCTAGGACTATCCCAGCGTAGAGCTCCACGTCATGCTTGATGGCCTGCTCTATTAGGAGTATTGAGGGCTTTATGCCCTTGATGGGCGTCTTGAAGAGCTGCTGTGACACGGTGACGGCCTCATCAACGCTGTTAACTAGCTTTATGCCGCCCGCCTTGCCCCTACCGGCCACGAGGACCTGCGCCTTAACTGCGAGGGGAGGGACCAGGCCGGCGTCCTGTATGGCCTTTTTCACGTCGTCGCCTTCCTTAACGACGACGCCCTTTGGGGTCTCCACGCCGTACTTCCTTATGATATCCTTAGCCTCATATTCAAACAGCTTCACGGGCTCACCCGCGCAGCCTAGTTGCTGCTTTAATTAATAAGCGCTGAAGAGAGCGGCCTTTTGAGCGCTATTAATAGGACACAAGGCCACAAACTGGTTTGGTCTGTTAAAAGCCAGAGGGCCTCTATGACGCAGGCGATAGGGCGTGTACATAAGCAGAAGACCAAGACTTGGCAAGTCGCGCCTAGGCGAACCAGACCTTATCTTCAGCTACCCGTGGCCAGAAGTCGCTGAGAAGCTTCACATGTACTTGGTGTCTGAGTTCACGTCATACTTCCCTGGAAGGGTGGAGCTCCTCAGGCGCGGGGATAGGGGCGTTGCTACGGTCCCTGTAAGGGAGGGGAAATATCATTATGCCTTCGTTGACAGCCTTTACAGGGTCTACCAGGACTACGAGAACCCTGCCCGCGAGGTCGTAGATTTAGGTCTAAACATAGGGAAGATCAGCGTAAGTGTTGCAGATGCAGGGCTTTCGGAGCTGCGGGAAGCGCTCTCCGAAGGGGGCCTGCACGGTGAGCTGATACTTCACGACGAGAGGTGGCCGGGCTACTTCTCAGGCTATGGGGGCGCTACAGTTGTTAGGCTGTTCACGCTGAGGGGGGAGGTCGACGAAGTAAGTGTTATTGCAAGGGCTAACAGCTCGTGGAGAACCTTCAGGGCAGCGCGCATGATGAGGGATGAGTACAGGGATTATTATGAAGCTAGGGTGCCTGACCGCGTTACAGCGTACTACTTTGTGCTGGGGGTCGACGGCAAGAACGTGCCCTTTGGAATCGACGGCCTAGGCTCCCAGGAGCCGTGGGTGCCAGGCAGGGGCTATATAAATGACACCCCATGGTATCTCGGCACATCATATTACCTAGTGTTCCCTGACAGCTTCGCAGGGTATAGCAAAGAGTACGCCTCAGCAACGTCAAGGCCTAGGACTAGCATAGGGGGCAACCTAAGAGCGCTCGCGGAGAGGTTAGATTACATAGCGGACTTGGGGGTTGAGGCCATTTACCTTACGCCGGTTTACGTCTCAAACTCTTACCATCACTACGACGTAATAGATCAGAGGCACGTTGACGAGTCCCTGGGGGGTGACGAGGCCCTTGAGAAGCTCATAACTAAGGCTCACAGCTTAGGGTTGAGAATAATAATGGACGTAGTTGTGCATCACACTTCACCCTGCGCTAAGGAGTTTAGGGACGTCCTGGCCAGCTGGAAGAGCTCAGCGTACTGGGGCTGGTATCGGATTCTTGTCGACTCCCCAATCGAGGTAGCCCAGGACTTGGAAGCGCTTAAGAGGTACACAGAGTCAGGCTGTAAGAACTTCCCTGAGCAGTTGCGCGGCAAGAAGCCTTTCTACGAGACCTTCGCTGGACTATGGGGGATGCCCAAGCTTAATGTCAGAAGCAGTGAGGTTCTTGATAATCTCTGTGACATTATGAGAGGGCTTACCCTGAGGGGTGTTGACGGCTTTCGCATAGATGTGGCTCACGGCCTTCCTGATAGTAGTATGACAACACTGTATGAGTGCATCGCTAAGGACTCCGACGTGCCAGTTATAATGGAAATTATGGGTGAGCTCTCAAGCTTTCCTATGGGGGTTGTCGCCAACTCAGCTATGAATTATGAGGCCAGAGGACCAATAATAAGGTTCTTCAAGGGAGAGATAACCGCAGCCGAGCTCTCAGAGGCCCTCAATAGGCAGTACCTGAGGCTTCCATTGTATGTTGCAAACGCCCTTTATAACCTGCTAGGAAGCCATGATACTCCAAGAATATTAGACGTCCTAGGATCGTCAGAGCTCGTCATCAGAGCCTTCGTGCTTCTGTCACTTCTTTACGGGTCGCCCAGCATATATTATGGGGATGAGATTGGCCTCAGGGGTGGCAAAGACCCCGACAACAGGCTCCCCATGCCGTGGGATGAGGGCGCCTGGGACAAGGGCCTCAGGAGTCTGATGCGAGACCTGCTAAGCATAAGGAGGAGGGTGGCCGCGCTAAGGTACGGCTTCTTCAGGTCAGAGCCTTTAGGGGCTGACGCCATAGCTGTGGAGAGGAGCTACCAAGGCGACGAGGTCGTTGGCTACATCACCCGTGGTCCCGTTAGCATGGGTAACATAAAGTGTGGCGAGATACTGTTGGGGAGGGGGTTCAACGACAAGGTTCTCGACGGCTTTTTAATATGTAAGTCCTAGAGCCTTTTAAAGAGCGTTAAATTAGCGAAGACTCGTAGACTTTATAACTAGTCAAGGGCCACAGCTCTAGGTGCAAGCCTAGTGAAGGACGTCATAGTTTCAGTGACGCCGGAGATAGCGCTGGACGAGCTGTACGGCTATGCTGGAGGCTTGGGGGTCCTGGAGGGCGACAAGTTTTACGCTATGTCAAGGAGAGGGGCCAAGTACTACGTAATAACCCTGCTCTATAGGCACGGGTACGTCGACTACTCCTTTAGTGATGATGACACACCAATACCTAAGGAGCAGGAGCAGCCAATTAACATAGAGACCGTGCTTAGGCCTGAGAGGGAGTTTAAAGTAAAGGTTAAGGGCCACGAGATAATTGCTAGACCGTGGCTTTACGAGCGCGGCAACGCCAAGGTCGTGTTCATTGAGGCTGTGTGCCCTATCTGGGCTAGAAGGTACTGCGAGCAGGCCTACATAGAGAACAACTTTGAGGAGAACGCTTACAAGTACGTATTCCTGGCCAAGGCTGCAGCGACCTACATAAGGGACTACATAGGCCTTGACAAGGTGCGTAACATAGACCTCCAGGAAGCATACACGGTGCTCGTTATGCTGGCGCTACCGGAGTTCAAGGAGTATCGCTTCATAACTCACACGCCAGGGCCTTGGGGCCATCCCGTTTACCCCACGGCAATGTTGTCTGAGGAGTTCGGCTTTGGGTATCCAGAGCCCTACGTAGTGCTAACCAAGATAGGCATGGAGCGCGCCACCATAACTTACGCGGTTGCAGCTAAACATGAGGAGATAACTAAGAAGACGTTCCCAGGCTATGCCGAAAAGATCTCCCACATAACCAACGGCATAGACTTGGAGAGGTGGGTTCACCCCGCGCTTAAACAGCTCATAAACGCAAAGGGCCTGGAGAACTTAACAGAGGATGACTTGTGGGCTACTCATCAGCAGGCCAAGAAGGACTTCCTTAACTTTATAAAGGCGTACAAAGACGTGAACGACGAGTACCTTGAGAGACCTATAGTTGTTTGGCTCAGGAGGAACACCCGCTACAAGAGGCCCTACTTCATAGCTAGGTTCATAGAGGAAAATAACCTGAAAGATGTACTCTTTGTGATAGGGGGCAAAGCACACCCAAGGGACGTGGACGGGCTATCGTTCATGAGGGAGTTCCACAAGCTCTCTAAGAAGTACCCCAACGTGGTTCACATACACGACTATGATGTGACAAAGGCTAAGGTCCTTCAGACAGGGGGCGACGTACAGACATTTACGCCATTCAGCGGATGGGAGGCCAGTGGCACCAGCTTCATGAAGTCCCTCGCTAATGCCATACCTGTAGTGTCATCAAAGGATGGCGCCGTCGTTGAAGTAGTTCAGCATGGAGTTAATGGGTGGCTCTTTGGCGAGGACTTAAGGGAGCTAGTTAACATCTACACAGACCCCAAGGCCCAGGAGATAGACGAGAAAGATTACAGCGAGTTCTCTAAGTATCTCCTCGAGGCCATAAACATATATGGAACCGACAAGTACAGGACTATGTCGCTCTCGGCCCTAAAGACGTCGTATAAGTTCGTTGATATAAACAGGGCTCTCGACGAATTCTACTTTAAGAAGCCCGAAGAGATCAAGAAGGAGCCTGAGAGACAAAAGCAATAACCCTACTGCCTTGGGCTGAGGGCCTCCTTCACCTTATTAATGAGGTCCTTAAGCGCGGAGAAGAAGCTAGGCCCATAGTGGGCTAAGCTATCATAGTCAAGTATAGCTATGCGGCCCTCCTTTACAGCCCTCAGATTGTCTAGTCCTCTCTCAGCGAACCTCCTCCTAACCTTATCAGGAGTCGCGTTCTCGCCCAGCTTCTGCTCATAAACTATGACGTCGGGGTCGAACTTAGCTATGGCCGAGTTGTCAGGGTTCACTATGTACGGAACTCTAGCCTCTGAGAACGGATGGGAGGCGCCGAGGAGGTCAAGGGCGTCACCTATATAGCTGTGAGCGCCGACGCTGACAGGACCCCCCAGGTCGATCTCATAGTAAAGCTTAACACCGGTGAGGGCATCCTTGAGGTCCAAGACCTGCTTGACCAGGCTAAAGGCCAGTTCCCTAGCCTTCTGAAGTTCTCCTATTAGGATTCCTGTAACTATTACGTTATCTATTATGCCATAAATGCTCACAGGCAGTGGGATGGGATAGACCGTGTAGCCCTTAGTCTCAAGCTCAGCTATCCTGTCCCTCTGAGCGCCGGTAGTCACTAGGATGAGGTCTGGGTTGAGCTTCTGCAGGAGGCTGTAGTTAACGTTCAGGTAGGCGCCAACTCTGGGCTTCTTCGAAACCTCGGGTGGCTTATCACAGAAGAAGCTGACACCCACAACCCTATCTTCAGCCCCTAGCATGTAAAGGGTCTCGGTTATTGCAGGGGCAAGGCTCACTATCCTTGAGGGTCTCTCAGGGACCTCAACCTCCTTCCCGAGGATCTCAGAGAACAGCTTGACCATACGGCTTCCCTCTTTGAAGGCGTATTTTTAGCGCTATTATTGCTGTAATGGGAAGCCGTTAATGTTGTCCGTCGCTAGGCGCGTTTGTTAGGAATACCTCCGGGTCTCTGACCCCTCCCCGCCCTAGAAGGGCGAGGCTTTCGGTTGTAGCCCTGAGCTGGAAAGCTTTAGGTAGCTTGACAACAAATTGGCGCGCTAAGCCTAACGTAGCTGTTTTTGACTTTCATATATGACTAAAGGTATACCATCAGCCCAGAAGCAGTGCCGTGAGTCCCTGGAGGGGCGAGCCAGGCACTCAGGGCGTGGGGCCCCAGGTAACCCTGAGCGCCCCCAGGCCCTATGAGACCCCGAGCGGGGCGCGGGGGAACAAGGATGAGGCTATGAAGACAAGTCATGTAAATCTATTTGAGAGCTGAAGCTCTCCGGCACTCCAGGCCAATATCTTAGCGTCTTTTTCCGGGGCTTGCTATAAAATGCTCTACTTGCTGCCTATAAAAACTTCGTAAAGTGAATAATACCGGGTGTCCGCTAGTGGGTACGATATTTAACGAAGATGAGGTAAAGAAAATAGGTGAGAAAGCAGAGCGGTGGAAGGTCGTAACTTTAAAGCAGTGGGTAGAGAGGCTGCCGGAGAGGCAGGAGTCCTTTACCACGCTTAGCGATATACCTATAAAGGAGGTCTACACGCCGGCCGACATACCTAACTTTAGCTACGAGGAGAAGCTTGGCATGCCAGGCGAGTACCCCTTCACCAGGGGTATTCATGCAACTATGTATAGGGCCCGTCTCTGGACAATGAGGATGTTCAGCGGCTACGGAGGCCCTGAGGAGACTAACAAGAGACTCAAGTTTCTGATAGAGCACGGTGAGACCGGCCTGAGCCTAGCCTTTGATTACCCCACGCTAGTAGGTGTCGACCCTGACGACCCGATGGCCGAGGGAGAGGTTGGAATAGTTGGCGTTAGCGTCCCGAGCGTTGTAGACATGGACGTAGTTTTCAATGGTATAGACATGAGCAAGGTAACCACGAACATGACCATAAACCCTCCCGCCCCCGCCCTCCTAGCCTTCTACGTAGCTGTGGCTGAGAAGCAGGGAGTCCCATATACTCAGATAGGAGGGACCACCCAGAACGACCCTCTCAAGGAGTTCATGGCGCAGAAGAGCTATGTCTTCCCACCAGAGCCCGCAGTGAAGGTAGCCATGGATCTCATAGAGTGGAGCGTCAAGAACCTGCCCAAGTGGAACCCAATAAGCATAAGCGGCTACCACATAAGGGAGGCCGGCGCAACGGCTGTCCAAGAGCTGGCGTTTACCTTAGCTGACGGCATAGAATATGTGAGGCAACTGAAGAACAGGGGGCTTGACGTTGACTCCTTCGCCCCAAGGCTCAGCTTCTTCTTCGATGCACACATTAACTTCTTTGAGGAGATAGCGAAGTTCCGCGCCGCTAGAAGGATGTGGGCCAAGATAATGAGGGACTGGTTCGGCGCCAAGAACCCGAGGAGCTGGTGGCTCAGGTTTCACACGCAGACGGCCGGCGTGTCACTGACAGCGCAGCAGCCCTGGAATAACATAGTTAGGACTGCAATTGAGGCCTTAGCTGCTGTGCTCGGCGGCACCCAGAGCCTTCACACAAACAGCTTTGACGAGCCCTTCAGGGTGCCGAGCGAGTTCGCGGCCAAGATAGCGCTGAGGACGCAGCAGATAATAGCGTATGAGACCGGCGTGGCGGACACCATAGATCCCTTGGCTGGGAGCTACTATGTTGAGTGGCTGACGGATGAGGTTGAGGAGCGCGCGTGGAAGTACATTGACAAGATAGAGGGCATGGGAGGCATGCTTGAGGCCGTCAAGAAGGGCTTTCCGCAGAGGGAGATAGCGGACGCCGCCTACAAGTTCCAGAAAGACGTCGATGAAGGCAGGAGGTTTATAGTTGGCGTTAACATATTTGCGGAGAACGAGGTAGAGGACATTAGGAAGGTGCCACTGTTGGAGTTTGATCAGCAGGAGACGGAGAGGAGGCAGAAGCAGAGGATAGCGCAGGTAAGGTCAATGAGAGACCAGCAGAGGTGGGCCAGGTCCCTTGATGAGCTGAGGAGGGCCGCTGAGAAGGGTGAGAATATCATGCCTTACGTGCTTAATGCAGCTAAGGCTTACGCTACTCTTGGGGAGATCATGAATACCTTGAAGGAGGTGTATGGCGTCTATGTCGAGCCTCCAATATACTGAGGAAAGGCCGTTCAAGGTGATAGTTGCTAAGCTAGGCCTTGACGGCCATGACAGGGGGGCCAAGGTCATAGCTAGGGCCTTGAAGGACGCAGGCTTCGAGGTTGTATACACAGGCATAAGGCAGACCCCTGAGCAGGTTGCAAGAGCTGCCATTGAGGAGGACGCCGACGTTATAGGTGTAAGCATACTCAGCGGTGCTCATATACACCACGTGAGGCTCCTGATGGAGAAGCTAAGTGAAATGGGAGGCTCCGACATCCCGGTGGTAGTTGGTGGCACCATACCAATAGTTGACGTTGATGAGCTGAAGAGGCTAGGGGTCAGGGATGTTTTTCTCCCAGGCGAAAGCCTGGGCAGGATAGTAGACGTAGTTAGAAAGCTTGCGGAGGAGAAGCGCCGTGCGGAGCTCAGCGGAGGCTGAACTTAGCTTGAGTGAAAAGGTTGACTTCAAGCAACTGCTCGAGAGCGCTGCCAAAGGGAACCTTAGGAGCATAGGCAGGCTGCTCACACTAATGGAGAACCCCTACAGGCTTCCGCCAGAGGTCTTCGACGGCATAGCGCGCATGGCCGGTAAAGCGCACATTATAGGAGTCACAGGAATACCTGGGGCTGGCAAGAGCACGCTCATCTCTAAGCTGATAACGGAGTTCAGAAGGCGGGGCAACAGGGTGGCTGTGGTAGCTATAGATCCTAGCTCGCCGTTGAGCGGTGGTGCCCTCCTGGGCGACAGGCTGAGGATGCAGGAGAAGGCCGAGGACCCCGGGGTCTTCATAAGGAGCGTCTCGACTAGGGGGCTCAGGGGTGGCCTGAGCTTAGCGGCGCTTTCAATGGTGGAGGTCCTTGACGCGCTTGGGTATGACAAGGTTATAATCGAGACTGTTGGCGTGGGACAAGCTGAGACTGACATAATGAACGCCGTGCACACTGTTGTTGTTGTGACAATGCCTGGCGTTGGTGACGACATTCAGGCCCTCAAGGCGGGAGTTATGGAGATAGGCAACATATATGTGCTCAACAAGAGCGACCTGCCAGGTGCCCAGGAGGCCTTTGAGTACATATCATTTGCACTTAGCAAGGGTGAGCTTGGACAGCGCACGGGCGACTGGTCTCCCAGGCTAATAAGGGCCAGTGCAGTGATGGGGTCCGGCGTAGAGGACGTGGCCAACGTCATCGATGAGCACATAAGTTATCTCAGGTCTAACGGCCTAGCCTATGAAAAGGTGGCCGCCAGGAGGTTGACGCTTGTCAGGCTTATGGCTGAGCGTATGATAGCTGATAGCGTTGAGAGGGCTCTTCAGGTCAAGATTAATGACTTAAAGGAAAGGGTTGCTAGGGCTGAGGGCATTCTTGAGATATCTGCCGAGCTTGCTGACGCTGCCTGCAAGCTCATGAGCTCGACGAAACCTAAATAAATATATTTTATAATTATAAATTAGGTAAAACATTGCCGCCGTAAGGTAACAGGGGGTCAGGCCCGCTCGGGAGGCCCAACAAGGGCGCTACCTGTCTGAGGGCTGACAACACTTTCTCCACACAAGTTTGTTGGGAAAGTGCTCAGGGACAGACACGGGCCTGTCAGGGCCTTGGCAGGAACGCGGAGGGCTTGTCCCTCGCTGACGCCAGGCAAGGCGTTTAGGCCCTGAAGGCAAGAGGAGACGTGAGGGCTGGGGACCTCCTCCCGCCCCCGCGCCCACCTCCGCACCCCCAGCAAGGCCATGCCCGCGGCCAGCCCTCGCTTTTCTCAAATTTACGAAAAGCCAGGCAGGAGGCAGGCAGCTGGGCCGCCATGGAGGCGGTTCCTGTGAACCTCGAACCCCTCGTCTAACATTTCGTAAATTTGCGAAATTCGTTTAAGCGCCAGTCGCCTCCGCAGGCGTAAGTTCCCCCAGTCCAGAGGGCGCGGCCTCAGCCCTTACAGCCAGAGGCCTGCACATGTCTATTTCTTTTTGATATAAGAACTTTTCTATAGGGGGCTATCCTTCCCCCACCTCACGGAGGGGACTTTCGCCCCCTTAGCCCCCATAAAGTTAAACACTCCAGGTAAGCCTATAAGGCTAGTCGAAGTTTTTGTGAGTTACATCATGCATGAGAGGCTTTAGGACCATGCGCGCTTTATGGTATACTTAAAGGTAACGGGCGGGTTTCTGAGGCCATCGGGTAACACGGACTTTCATCGACGATAAGGGCCCTAAGGGAATTTTAAATTAAGGGTGGAGGATGGGGAACTTGAGTTCGGCCTATGTTCAAAGCGTTGTAGAGGAGAGGCTCTTAGCCGCGGCTAAGTTAAGGAGCGGGCTTTCAGCTAACGTATTTAGCGCGTATGACTTCAGGCAGCTGCAGACAAACCTGCTGTCCTACGTTGGCGCGGTGAAGGCACTCTTGATAACTATACCCAGGGACGTGCTCGGTGATAGTTTTAACCTCCTTTATAGGAGGGTGAGCGGGCTTGAACCTCTAATACTTAGGGCCACCGACACCACACAACTCTTGAAGTACTCTGACACCGCTGACGAGGTATTAGTTGATATAATTAATGCGCTGTTCAAGGCAGGCATTATAACAGAGCCTTCAGCCTCTTCGCTTGTTGGAAGGTGATGGTAGAGCTCTCTCAATTATGTGTAAACTTAAGAGTTGCGTCAAGACTTCATTATTCAGAACACAACCTCTATGCAATCTTTGGAGCTTGTAGCCTAGCTTGAAAAATACAGCAAGGGCTTCGTTTAGATGCTCCTTGACTAGAAGTCAAACGGTCAGCGGATAAAATATTTAAAAGCGCGAAGGCCTCATGCTGCCTTGGGGAGAACATGAGCTCAGCTGGTGGAACTCAACAAGCTGCGCCAACCGAGGAGCTCGGCTTCCCAGCAGAGGTTATACAGATAATAGGAAGGACAGGCGTGGCAGGTGAGGTAACTCAAGTAAGGGTAAGGATACTCGAGGGCAAGGATAAGGGCAGAATAATAACCAGGAACGTGATGGGTGCTGTGAGAGTGGGCGATATCATAATATTGAGGGAGACAGAAAGGGAGGCTAGGAAGCTGACGAGGAAGAGGTGAAGCCTCATAAATAATGTTGCGCTACTCTACGCCTTAGTCGCGCTTATATCTGCGGCTGTCTCTGCACTAACTTCAGCCATTCTAGTAAAAGCGGTCATCCCTAAGCGTGTAGTGATAACTAAGCCTTCGGGTAGGCCGGAGAGGAAGGCCAGAGTCAGGCGCAGGTATATAGTTTTCGAGGTTCTGACGGCGGCAGAACTCAAGGAGGACTCCGTGAGAAGAGCTCTTGAGAGTAAGTTCCAGGAGATCTTCGGCTCTGAGTCTTTAGTGCTGTCCAGCTTCAAAGTCATACATTACGACTCACGGCTCCATAGGGGTATAGTTAGGGTTAAGTCCAAGTACACAGACTATGCTATGGCTGTAATGGGGTTGGTCAGAGAGATAGATGGTGTAGGGCTACTTATGTACCCTATTGCAACGAGCGGAACTGTAAGGAGGGCCATGAGAAAGCTTCAGAAGTCTTAAGTGTCTAGCGCTTAACCCCTAGCGCCAGCTGCCACTATTTTAATTACATCATCATCCCTCAACTCATAATCGGCGCCCACCCTTTGTTTTGTCTTAGCATTGATGGCATAAAGAAACGTGTCCCCAAGCTCTGTGTGGATTGTATATGCTAGCCTCTTAGCGGTGGTGCCTCTAGGCACCAATATCACATCTGGCAGCACGCGGCCTTTCCTGTCCGTGAACTTGTTGAAGTCCTCGACAGGGTAGACAGCTATTAGGTTTAGCGCTTTGAAGAGGGCCTGGTTTATAGCCTGAACGACGCCGGTCCCTCCATAGCGTTCCATAAGCTCCCTTATCATATTAACTGCCTTCTGCGTCCTCTGATCAAGGACTCCCTTCACCTTAAACTCGGCGTCGCCAGGCAGGTACTCCACCAGGCCCTGCGTTGAGAGCCTCCTTAGTATAAGCTCGGCCAGCGCGCTGGCGGGCACGACGGGCACGTCGGAAAACGTTGACTTCAGTCGCTCTATGTTCTTAGCCGACTCGGGCACGTCGGCTTTATTGGCTACTATAACCATAGGCTTTGTCATCTTTCTAAGCGTTATAACAAGGTTTCGTAGTGCATCATCTGATATCCTTGGAAGCTCAACATCATTAACATTAAGCTTCTCTAACGCGGCCTCGACCTGAGGCCTGGTTATACCGAACCCGGAAACCCTCTGCGAAAACGCCCCCACAGGGTCCTTGAGGGCACCCACGGAGGCCAGCCTGACGAACTTGTCCCAGTCGCTCTTTATAGAGCTGTACATCCACTCATCAAGCTCAAAGGTGACGAAATTTACTTCCTCCACAGGGTCATAGGAGCCCGGCTCAGCAGGGGTCCCTTCAGACGTGGTTGAGCCGCTGGCGTCTACAATCAGCAGAAAGACGTCAGCCCTCCTCAGGTCATCAAGGAACTTGTTGCCTAGGCCCCTACCTTCATGCGCGCCCGGTATGAGGCCGGCCACGTCCATTAACTTCACAGGTATGTAGCGGTAGCCCATTATGCAGGCGCTGTTGGAGGCGTCACATCTGGGTAGGCCGAGTTCTACGTGGACGCACTTTTTCCTGGCATAGCCTATCCCTACGTTGGGCTCTATTGTGACGAACGGCCTGTTCTCTATGGGCACCTGAATGCCCGTGGCTGCGGAGAAGAACGACGACTTGCCGACGTTAGTCTTACCTACTATGCCTACGAGGGCGTTAGTAGGCTCCACGGCCCTTCATCTAAATTATATGGTTAGCCTTAGGGATCTTAAGGTTTCTAATCACGTTAGCCTGTTTACCGGTTTTTGCTAAAACTAACTTCAAGCTAACCCTCTTTCTTGGAGCTCTCAGCGGTCACGTTAAATTTTGAGAGATCGTCAATAGCTTTCTTGCACGACTCCACTACTTCTGGACAATTAGAGTACGCCTCAGACGCCTTAGAGAGTAGCATCAGTAGAGCGTCCTTAACAAGCCTTAACGCCTCAGGCGAGTCCTTTAGCTCGCTGAACGCCAGCTCAATTAGACTTCTCCACTCAGGGCTCTCTAAGTACTTTGCAAGGTTTGCAGGATTGCCCCCATAGACGCTGAAGTCATACTTTATCTCACCGTTAATTATATTCTCCTTTATGTTAAGTAGCACCGTAATAGCTTTCTGTTGTAACCTCTTCAGCTCATCGGCGTTCTTCGCCGTTATAGGCGCTTTACCGCTATCTATGTTGCTCATAGCTGTCGCTAGGACAGGGTTAGCTACGTGTCTAAGGAAGTCCAGTTTAGCCTTACACTCACTCACAGGCGCTCCCTGTTTCACTGTCAGGCAAGGGCTCTTTAAGAGCGCAGGAGTTGTTCTCTGGGGAAGGCTCTATAATTTTATTAAAAATATTTATATAAAATTATTTTTAAAGGATAGCGCAAGTTCTAAAAGCCTTCCGGCCTAGAGGACCAAAGGGCCAGGAAGCTTGGGCTTAAGTGGTTCTGAGGGGAGGCGGGATCAGCGCGCTAGGGCGCTCAGCGACCCTAAGGTTAGGGTTGCACTGTTCCTCGTAGGCCTAGCAGTTGTGGCCCTCGGGTCCTATTATGTTGCTGCTAAGGCCACATGGAACGCCTCTCACATAGGGGGAGGAGGCTATGACAACGCCTATATAAGTGATGAGATATACTATGTTGACGCGGCCAGAAGAATTCTCGTAAACGTTTTTGGATATCATGGAGAGCTGTTCCCATACAGCGGCGAGACGGCCTCTAATTATTACAACTTCGAGCATCCGCCCCTGGGGAAGTATATAATAGCTCTGTCTATGGCGCTTTTGGGTGACAAGCCGTTCAACTGGAGGGTTCCAAGTATAGTTATGGCTTCCTTAATACCGTTGATAATCTACGTTGGGCTGGCGTGGGGCAGGGACACAAGGTGGATAGTAATAGGAACGGTAGCAGGCCTTGCAGCGTCGGCGGACCATATACTTATAGTGATGGGATCAGTAGCCATGTTGGACATATACGCAGCCTTCTTCCTGTCATTGGCTATCGTGAGTGCGTTTAGAGAGCGCTTCTACCTCTCAGCGGTTTTTGAGGGGCTGGCTTGGGCTTCAAAAGAGACTGCGCTGCCCGGGGCCCTGGCCCTTCTAATTCTCATATTGGCGCGCAGCCCCAACAGGGCTGGTGTCATAAAGTTCCTAAAGGCTTTCATAATAGTTCTTGGAGTATTTATAGTGGCATATATACCACTCTTTGCACACTTCGGAGTTATGTATGTTATTCAACAGACCCTGGGAGGCTATAAATGGGACCTCGTAAGCCGTCCTCCAGGGCCGCCTGCAAGCGCCCCAAGCGGCTGGTTCTTTAACGTGAACCCCTTCGTGCTCTCGTACTCGCCGCTCCTAGAGGCCTCAATGACAGTTCCCCTAGAGCTTACAGCCCTCGGGGCCGCGATTGCTATCTTCGTCGTAGGCCTGGGCAGGGATAGGAGGCTCCTGCGGGCCGGAAGCACCTTCTTCGTATCGGAGTTCGTGGGGCTTTGGGCGGTTTACCTAGCTGGTAATCATACGCTCTACAGCTTTTACTCAGTAGTCTTTACACCAGCGATGGCTGTTACCTTAGCTGAAGTCCTGGACATATTATCAAATCAAATAAAATTATTTTAGATTTGTTCTATATATAATACGTGTTACTGCTTATAAACTCTCAGAGTCTATAATAATGTAAGAGGCGACCTACTGTGGTAAATCCTAGCGTTGTCAAAAGGGAGCCGCTAGTACAGAAGGTAAGGGCAAGGATACTAAAGGAATATGATAATATGAAGATACAGCTGATAAACGAGGGTGAGCTGCTTGTAATAACTGCCCTTGACGACTCAGACGTAGAGAGGCTTGTGCTAATTGCCCTTGACGAGGCTAAGTCCCCTGTGAGCTGGAGGGAGCTTAAGGCGATATTCCAGGGCATAGTAGGTGAGGACAGGCTGAGGAGAATTCTGGGCAGCCTTAAGGCAAGGAATGCGATAGCCGAGTTAACTCATACAAGGTACAGCCTACCCAACTACGTGCCTGAGCTTGAGATGAACAAGGTCAAGAACCCGTTAGTCTTCAGGCGCGCCAACGAGGAGCAGGAAGATGATATTCACGACAACAATAACTAAGGAAAACAGCCTATCCTAGGCCCTTATTTATGGCAGCCGTTATACGTGGAGAAACCTGAGGAGGCCTCTGAGGGCGCTTGAGCGAGCTCTGCGAGGTATGTGGGGAAGCTGAGGCTACGCATACATGTAGGCTCTGCGGCAGGAAGGTCTGTGACAAGCACTTTGACAGTAAAACAGGACTATGTGCTATCTGCTCTGGCGCGCTCTGTGAGATTTGTCATGAGAAGCTGGCAGTGACTTTTTGCCCCTCATGCGGCAGGCTCGTCTGCTATGATGACAGCGTCCAAATAGACGAGGTCAGGAGAGTCTGCAAGGAGTGTTATGCCAAAGGATTTAGGGGCCCTAACGTCCAGCTGGAGGCCCCTTACATAGGTGGGGCAATTAAACTAGCTAGGAGAACCCTGCACGTCTAGGGGCTAAAGAGGAAGCCACAGCTAGCCATTAAGGCGGCAGAGCTAATGCGATCCTTGGGAGTTAAGAAAGCTGCCAGGAGTTAAGAGATAATAGTTAAAGCCTCTCACAGCAAACAAGTCACAGGGGCCGCAAGTTAATGTCTCAGGAGAACAGGGTCTCCCTGCAGATAGATAACATGAAGCTTAACCTTGACGGAAGGGTCTATGAGAGCTCTCACATGATAGTCGTCGGGCTCAAAAGGCTCTCAGGCGAGGTTTCGTTTGGCACAGTCAAGGTTAAAGGTGAATTTGACTTATTGCCGCAGGCCAGTACGGTCGAGGACGTTGTTGAGGTCTCCGCAGGCGGAACATTTGAGTCGGACACTTATGGAGGCTCTGTGGCCATAAATGAGCTCGAGGACGGGTATTTGATAGAGTTTAATAAGCTTACAATAAAGTTTGACGTGGACGAGTCAACAGGCAAAGTCAGCGTAAAGATACCTAGGCTTGAGCCAATAAAGGCCTCAAAGCTGTTGTTTGACATTAAAGGTACCATTTCGCTGAACATGATCGTAAGCCCTTTTGTTGTGGGCGCCATGACTTTAGTTAATGATGGCAAAATTAAGATAACTGCTGGTGACGAAGTTAAGATAACTACCGAACCTGAGGAGGGCGGCGCTAATAAGTCTAAGGAGCTTCAGATTCAGAGAGCTCAAGGTAGAGCTTAGCTGTCTGTTGCTTTCAGCTCTAACTCTAGCCGGCCCTCAACGCGTTAACTACGCTTATGAGATCATATTAAATCGAACAGACATTATGGTTAGCTGTTAACGAGGCTTAGAGGGAGGACTGAGCCCTTACTAGTCCTATCTTAGAAATTATTCTGTCGGCAGCCTCCTTTTCACTGTGTGCCAATACGTAAAGCCCCCTCGGCGAATACAACGCGTCGTCGCAGCCGCTAGATGCCATGGAAGTCAACTTCACTAGTATCAGGTCACCATACCTAGGCCTTAAGAACAGCAGCCTTATCACAGACCCATTAACCTCCAGGTAGCTCTCCTCGCAGTCGTCCAGGCCCTCAGGCTTTGAGCACCTAAGGCCTCTCCTCTTAAGCTCATTAACTACCTCCTCAGCTCTCGTCATACTCGTCCTCTTCGACATCTGACTCCACCTCCTCAGCATGAGGTTTATACTCCACGCACCTGGGCATCTGTCCTCCCTCAACCGAAGAGACTTCGAGGTGATACCTTGCTATAAACGAGCACAGGGAGTCCCACGGTATTACAGCCTTCTGCCCAAGCTCCGTCTCCACAAACGCTAGGCTGCCTCTTTTAGTAACCTTAGCCCTCACGCGGTGTCCCAACTATTATGAAGAAGGGTGAACCTTAAGGGTCTTCTCGCGTCGAGACGTTCTTTGCTGTGGCCATTATTACAATGTCCAAAGCATTGTCCTAGTTATTGATAACATTTTTAGTCATTCAGGTAAAGCTTTCATCTCCGAGCTATATAGCTACGAATGAATACCGCTACTCATTTTAAAGAGGGCTAAGCAACGGCTCTGCGTGTTTCTAGCATTTAAGAACCTCCTTACTGCTTACGTCCCTCTTAACGACGCAGCCAGGGTATATTATGGCATATGATCCTATCTTAACTCCTGGCATGAGAGACACGTTTATCCCCGTCTGGGAGTGTCCTCCCATTATGGCGCCCAACTTGTTTATGCCCGTATCTATGACGGCGTCCTTGACTCTCATCTTAACCGTGGCATGATCAAACCTCAAGTTAGCTGTTATGGTTCCGGCGCCCAGGTTCACGTCCTCCCCAATGACGCTGTCTCCAACATAGTTGAAGTGCGGCGCCCTGGCTTCCTCCATGAGTACAGACGCTTTCACTTCAACTGCGTAGCCTGCCTTAGCGCCTCTAAGCAACACCGTGTCAGGCCTTATGTGTGTCGAGGGCCCGACCTTTGCGTCGTCCCCTATATATGCAGGGCCTTCAATGACTGCGTAGGGGCCTACATCAGCCCTCTCCCCTATATATGCAGGGCCTTCAACTATGGCAGTGCTGTGCACCTCACCCTTTATTATTAGCCCCCTTACCTCCTGCTGTAGCGCCCTCCTGTTGGCTAACAGGTACTCCCAGGGCCTTCCTATGTCTAGCCAGTCCTCCATGTCTATAGCGACTGTTTCAATGCTGCTGTTCCTGGCCAACATGTTTATGGCGTCAGTCACCTCAAACTCACCCCTAGGTGACGGCTTAAGGGCCTCGAGGTAGCGAGTGAAGTCATAGTCTACAGCGAGCGCTCCGGAGTACACTAGGTTGCCTGTGACCTCCTCCCTGGGCGGCTTTTCGACCACTTTCTCTACAAACCCTCCGCGGAGGATCACGACGCCGTAGTTCCAAGGCTCTGAAGCCTTAGCCGTCAGTATAGTATATGGCTTCATGGTAGATATGACGTCATAGGCCCTGTCCGTAAGAAACAGGTCACCATAGACTATTAGGTAGCGCCCTGGCCCCCCAGTCTCTAAGGCTTTCTTAATAGCGTCGCCTGTCCCAAGTTCACTGCCCTGTTCAACAGGCTTGACCTTAAGGCTAAGGTCCTTCGCGCACCTGTCCACGGCACTTATGATCTCCTCTTTCATGTAAGATACTACAACTAAAACCTCCTCTGGGTTCACGCGCGCTGACAGCTTCCTCAGGTGACGGCATACGAGAGGCTCACCAAGGATTGGAAGCAGAGGCTTAGGCCTGGTTTCAGTCAGGGGCCGAAGCCTTGTCCCCTCCCCAGCTGCCAGAATCACGAGCTTCATTCCTACGACCCTTTAGCCCTTATCATCCAGGGTGAGGAGTCTGTTTTTAACTCTGCCATGCCGAGCTGCTCCAGGGAGAAGGCATAGCCTAGCAGGCTCCTGGCCCCTATCCACTTGGCCACAGGCCCAGCCTCGGGGTAAAGCATGTCGAGGTACTCCTCTAGGGGCCTCCACTCTGGGCTCAGGGATGACCTGAGTTTAAGCAGCTTGCCTATCTTCCCCCTTATGAGCTCTGAGGCCCAGCTGGAAGCCTCATTTCTGTCTATATCAGGGCCGTGGCCAGGGTGCGCCACCCTCCATGAGTTGTCAGCCATCAGGGTCATAATCGAACTTATATAATCTGGCACGCTGAGTAGCGTGAGGCCCTCGCCAGGATTTACAGAGTCTCCAACAAAGGCATGATCGTCAACTATGTAACATACGTGGTCGTCTGAGTGCCCAGGGCATGAAATAACTTTTACTAGGCTCAGCCTCACAGGTTCACAGTCGCTTAGCTTGATAAGCCAGTCCTTTCTTGCAGAAAAGAACCTTAGGATCTCCGAGGTGTTTGAAAACGACGCTTTGGCTATGCTAAGGAGCTCTGGCGGAACTCTGCTAAAAGCCTTGACTAGCGCCCCATAGCCTTCATAGCTGGGCGCGGACTCCGATATGTACTTTATAGTCCTCTCAGAGGCGCAGACCCTGGCCTGAAGGGGCATCCTGACTATACTGAGCACGTGGTCCCAGTGCCAGTGGGTTAAGAGCACGTAGTCTACTTTCTCCTCCCTAAGTTCAAGAGGGGGGCCTGACCCTCCATCTATCAGCAGCGTGTAACCGGCTATATTAACAAGGTAGCTGTTGGCCGCCTTATCAAGCGGCCTTCCCATGGTCTCCAGCTTCCTTACCTTTATGGTCTCCTGCATTATTGCGCTCACAAATGACGCTGTTCCAGCGCATTAATACATTAATTTCTGCTCGGTATTTATGCTTCGCCTTAACAGTACTGAAAAGGTGTCAATGTAAGAAATCTAAAAGGCTGCTGTAGACCTAAAACGTCACTGATAGTCATTTCTGCGGGCACTTTGCTTTTAAATAGCAACCCTAAGAACTGCTCACTAGGGCTCAACCTTGATTGAAAGGACCCTGGTGTTGGTGAAGCCGGACGGCGTCAGGAGAGGTCTGATAGGCGAGGTCATATCGCGCTTCGAGAGGAAAGGCTTCAGAATAGTTGCTCTAAAGATGACCAGGATGTCACGTGAGAAGGCCATGGATTTCTACTCGGTTCACAAAGATAAGCCCTTCTTCAAGGACCTTGTAGAGTTCATGACAAGTGGACCTATCGTTGCAATGATATTAGAGGGAGACTCTGCTGTCTCAGTTGTGAGGGAGATTATAGGCACTACAGACGGCAGAAAGGCGTCGCCTGGCACAATAAGGGGCGACTTCGCTCTCTCAATACAGGAGAACGTTGTCCATGCAAGCGACTCGCCTGAAAGCTTTGAGAGAGAGTCAAAGGTAATCTTCAGCGACGAGGATTACATAACCTATTAATTTCTTTTATGAGATATTAACGAGCCCAGAGCGCCTTTACTTGAGCACATTCATTGATGCTGGAATAAAGAGGCGCGTTGTAGACTTCAGGACGTAGTTGTGTCACGTTAGCTTGCCTGGGTCTTAGATTGGAACGCCCGTTCATTAAGCACTTCATCCAGTGGCGCCAAGCTTGTTAAGGACAAGCGAGTACTCTTTCTGCCCGAGCTTCTTCTTCAGCTCCGCTATCTCCTTAAGCACTAAGACCTCGTCATCGCTTATGAACTTCCTAAAGTTAGTTAAGAGTTTAGTTGCGTGGTCAGCGGGCACGTCAGTATAAATGATATCCCCCTCCTCTATGTGTCTGCCAACCATGATTTTGCCCTCTATAGAGATAGCTACCTTACTGCCAGTCCTGACTATGTCTAGGCTCTTATCGTTATCCTTTATTGCAAGTATTCTTCCAACCTCCCTCCCCTTGGCGCTCAGCAGTGGGTACCCTGGGCGCAGGACGCCCCCTAGGACCTCTATGCCAACTATTGCAGGGTCGCTCCTCCTGAAGACAAAGCCGGGCAACACCATGAACTTGCCAGGCCTGACGAGTTGGTTAAGCTGTGACATTATCTCCTCTTCTTTCAGCTTCTCCCTCCACTCAGTGTACTGGTCAAGCAGGTGGTATATTATGTTGTCCTGGAATATCTTAACGCCGCTCCTCAGGGCCTCCTCTTCGGCCTCTGGCAGCACCTTCACGTTAAACGCTAGTATGACGCCCAGGCTTCTGTCGGTCTTAGCTGTGAGGCTGGCCTCTAGAACGTCGTTCTTCGTCACGTTGCCCACGTCAGCTAACCTCACGGGGATATTGAGCCTCCTCAGGGCCTCAAGCAGCGCTTCAATCGTTCCAAGGGTGTCAGCCTTCACTATTACTCCGAGGTTCTCGCCCTTGAATATGAGCTCCTTGACCTCTCCCTTTAACTTCTCGGCGATTTCTTTCGCCTCCTCATAACTGGTGGCCACGTAGAGCGACGAGCCTGCCAGGGCGTCGTCGAGACCTGCGGCGGATATCCTGATGCCTGCGGCCGCCTGTACCTCTGGCACTGAGATGAACTTGACGCCCTTTGCCCTCATGTCGCTTAGGGGCGCTGGCATCAGAAGGGATCTGACAGTAGTTATTATTGGGCCGTTCTTTCCATTAAGGACTATTATATCACCCTCCTTAATGACCCCATCGTAGATAATGGCATCTACGGCGGTGCCAAGCCCGGGTATCTCCTTCACCTCCAGCACTGAGCCCTTAGCAGGCCCCTCAGCGTATATTAGCCTCTTCTTAAGGTATTGTTGCGTGAGGCCAGCAAGGACTGCTAGGAGGTCGGGTATTCCCTCGCCCGTCTTTGCTGAGACAGGCACTATAGCCACGGTCCTTGTGAAGTCCCTTATCCTTGTGAAGAGGTCGGCGCTGAACCCCTGCTCTGACAGGCTGAGCGCTATCTTGCCGTATATCACTTCCTCAAGGTTCCTCTTGACATCCTCGCTCTGTTTTTCGTAGGATAGGACAAAGGGCTCGTCAGGGTAGGAGACCCAGCCAGGGATCCGATCTATCTTGTTAGCTGCGACCAGGAAAGGCACCTTGCGCGACTTAAGCAGGTCGAGGCTCTCATAGGTCTGGTTCTGGAACCCCTTCGTAACGTCAACAACAAGTATTGCGAAGTCGGCGACACTGCCGCCCCTCCTTCTCAAGTTTGAGAAGAGCTCATGCCCTGGGGTGTCTATGAATAGCAGGCCTGGTATCGTCAGTTTTACGGGTATGATCTTCTTAAGGGGCTCTGCCAGCTTCTCTATAACGTCAGCTGGCACAACGCTGGCCCCTATGTGCTGCGTTATGCCGCCGGCCTCCTTGGCAGCAACAGCGGTGCTCCTTATCTTATCCAGCAGGGAAGTCTTTCCATGGTCCACGTGACCTAGGACTACCACTATGGGTTGGCGCAGTCTCGCCTGTTGCGGCTGGGCTGACATCTTTGTTTGACCCCCACTACTTGTTTGGGTTTTACCGTTAAGAGTTAATTAGGCTGCTTACTAGTAAGGCCTTCATCGAATGTACTTAATTGGAGGGCCATGGAAAGAACTTCTCGCGAGGCCTAGGCGCTTAGCTTAACCTTAAGCTTCCCTAGGCAGCGACTTTTGCTAGCGCCTTCAGCTCCTCTGAGGCCTCTTCCAGGTCCTTGAAGGTGTCTATGCTCCTCCAGTAGAACTTATCTAGAGTGTACTTCACGGCAAGTAGCCTGCCTTCAGATGCGAGCCTTGGGAAGGTCGTCCTCTCCACGTCGCCCTTCTCGGGCAGGTGGTCCACTATCGAGGGCCTCATTACGTAAACTCCGGCATTTATCCAGTAGTCCCCAAGTACGGGCTTCTCCTTGAAGGCTTTAATGCGTCCGCTACCGTCGACCTCGACTATACCGTAGGGGCTCTTGAGCTGGACAAGGGCCATGGCGGCCACGGCGTCGCTGTTAGAGTTAAGGGTCTCAAAGAGCGGCTTAACGTCAACGTTGGTTATTATATCGCCGTTGACTACAACAAAGGCGTCTTGGGACGAGTATGTAAGCCTCGCATTCCTTATGGCCCCTCCAGTGCCTAGCGGCTCATCCTCGACAACGTACGAGACTGAGACCCCAAGCTTCGACCCGCTGCCCAGGTACTCAATGATCTTTTCCTTATGGTATCCTGCGAGGACGACTATATTAGCTATGCCGTTGTTCTTCAGCCAGTCTATCTGCCATGCTATAATTGGCCTCCCAGCGACCTCAACCAGTGGTTTAGGCCTGTCATCCGTGAGCGGCCTAAGCCTCTTCCCATACCCTCCTGCAAGTATTAGGGCTACGGCCAAGTTCTTCACCATACCGTCTGAGGCAGGTGCCGCCGCGGGGACTTGAACCCCGGACCACCCGGTCTTCAGCCGGGCGCTCTCCCACTGAGCTACGGCGGCTTCTTTTTTCATATCTCCCCTTGGCCTTTTAAGTTCTCATCATTTTTAGCTACATACGCAGAAGTTATGACACCTTGAAGGTAGCTAAGGAGGCTGCCGGGGCTTTTGGGGGTATTCCCAAAGCTTCATAGAATTTTAATTAAAATAGTAAATTTAATGAGAGAAAGGTGGACGGCCATTATGGTAAAGGTCGCTCCTTATGTAGCGGCGTGGAGGACCTAGGGATGCCTCAAAGTAAAAGGGGGTTGTGGTATTTGTTGATGAGGGTGGGCTTGGTCTAACGTCAAACGGTCCAGCTCAGCTCCAGCCTTTTGCCTCTACCCCTAACGGTGAGGCATGGCACTCCCTCCTTTTTGAGCCTCCTGCGGAGCTCCTTGTCAAGGGTTGCTACAACGACGGCGTTGCCTGAAGCCTTCAAGTCACCGGCGAGCTTCACTATTGACTCGTCCCCATTTACAGCTGCAGTGCTGACCACTTTTACGTTAAGCCTCCGAATTATGATAGCAGCCTCGGAGGCCCTTTTAGAGAGCTCATCGCCGTGCATCGCCATTTCACTAAGCTCGTCAACGACGTTTGTGGTCGTCAGAAGCTCATAGCCGTAGCTTATGGCCTCGTCTATCATGGAGGGCGCTATGTTTCCTTTGGCCATCTCTATGAGGAAATTGGCGTCAAGTATAACCTTTATCCTCAAACCTTCGCTAGCCCCCACCCTATGAGGCGCCACCTGCCAGCTATGCGCCTGCTTATTGCGATCCTGACACCTTTCCAGGCTGCAACGGGCCTCCTAAGCCTAACAGTTGCAACGTCCTTGCTGAGGGACACTACGTCCCCCAGGGTCAGCGCTGGCCCTACCGCGAGCAGGAGGGACTCCCCCTTCGCCAGGGGCTCCACCTTTACCATCTCCTTCATACCAACAACGGTCTCAAAGAGGTGGTGTTCAATAGTGAGCGTGTCGAACACCTCGGGCATGTGTCCTGCCCTTCCAACTACGTTGCCGGCCAAGTTGTCATTCTTGGTGAGCGAGGGGTCAAGCTTTGTGCCCACCGCGACAAGGCCGCCAGGCTTGGCCTCCTTTACTTCGTACTTTCCAAAGTGCAGGCTCGCTACCTCCGATATCAGGGGCTCGTACTTTACTTTGCCCCCCTCCTTAACCTGGATCCCAGGGCGTATCTCTATTTCATCGCCCACCTTAAGGGTTCCAGAGACCAGGGACCCGCCTATAACGCCGCCCGCCAGATCATCAGGCGATGTGCCAGGCCTATTGACGTCAAAGCTCCTGATTGCGTACATTAGCGGGGGGCTCGAGAGGTCCCTCTCGGGGGTGGGCACGTACTCCTGTATCGCGGCCAGGACTGCATCTACGTTAACGCGCTTGAGCGCGCTGACAGGTATTATAGGCGCATCTTCAGCCCAGGTGCCCTCAAGGAACTTCTTGATTTCCTTATAGTTCTCGTGAGCCCTTTCAGGTGAGACTACGTCAACTTTGTTCTGGATCACTATCAAGTTCTTTATACCTAGGATGGAGAGCGCGAGGAAGTGCTCCCGCGTCTGTGGCTGCGGGGTCGGCTCGTTAGCGGCCACTACCAGCAGTGCCCCATCCATCAGCGTTGCCCCTGATAACATGGTAGCCATCAATATCTCATGACCAGGCGCGTCTATGAACGAGATCCTCCTAAGCAGCCTCGGCTTTGCGCCTGGGTTACACTCACAGACGGGCTCCGTCGAGTAGCGCTCAGGGAACTCGCAGCCCTCGCATTCCCAAATTTCGCCGTCAGCATAACCCAGCTTTATTGTCATGCTTCTCTTCACTTCCTCGCTGTGTCTCATGGTCCAGACACCTGTTAGGGCCTGGACGAGGGTGGTCTTGCCGTGGTCTACATGGCCCACAATGCCTATGTTTACCTCTGGCTGAAGCTTCTCCTCTATGTTAGTCTCAGCTGCGCGCTCTGTCAACTTTAAAGCCACCACAAGTCTAGCTGATTCATACCTCTTTTTAAGCTAGGTGGCCTAAAGGCTGTCACTAAAGAGGGACTGCTGAAGTAGAAGGTTACTGCTGCGGAGTGGCGACCTGCTGGACGGCCGGCCTACTTATAATAACGTTGAGCTGGGCCAGCGACGTCTTTCTCCTCTCAGCCCTGGGATCTGGGATCCTGTTGCCGCGTACGTCTTCTTCATCTTCTCCCCCTTCTTTGTTGGGTGGAAGCCCGGCGGCCCGCTCAGGAGCACCTTCCTCCTGACGGACCCAGGCAGGCCTGGGTGCATGGGGAAGCCCGAGGCGTCTGTGCCTCCTGTTATCTTCATTGTGACGCCTGGCATGCCGAGCAGAACACCGTCGAATTCGTCGCCTATCTTGAGACCAGCGAGCCTTATGGCGACATCGTCAGGGACCGCTATCTGCCAGGCCTTAGCCTTGAACGCAATGGCATCAGACTCGTCGGCGCCTGCGACTTCGTTGACTAACGCCTTGTGGGCCCACACTTCACCCTCAGGCACGGAGTCGTCAACTATTATCTTGGCTGAGACGTTGGTCTTGCTGCCCTCAGACCTGAAGGAGAGTGTTATAACGCCTACGCTGTCAAGGCCCAACCTCTGCGCTAGCTTGGAGCTCAGCTTGACCTTAGGCAGCTCAGTCCTCTCCTGCTCTTTGGTCTTTTTCATGGAGTCCGTGTAGGCTATGCTGTCGTCCTCTACGCCCTTCACCTTAACCTTTACCTCAGGCCCCTTTGCCGAGGGGTCCGATATCACTACCCTTAACGGGGGCCTTTCCTCCCTACCTGGCAACTTCAGCGCACCTCAGCGCCAAGTCTCCCTTGGGCTCGGAAGGGAAAAGGCTTAAAAAGCTAATACGTCCTTGGGCCTACCTAATCTGGCCTCCTCCCCGCCCTGAAGGGCGAGGCTTTCGGTTGTAAATGCCTGTACGGCTATTAGCTCTGCAGGCCCTTCATTATGCTTAACGCGGTTGGAACTATCTTAGTGCCGCTCTCTATAATGCCTAAAGAGCCTTTAGAGCAGGCAGCCTCGTCAAATTTCTCGTAGCTCTCCCTTATTGAGGTGTTTGAAAACATTATTGGCACCGGGTCATCGCTGTGGCTCTTAAGGTACCAGGGTGTCGCGTGGTCGGAGGTCACGATTATGAGGACATTGCTTAGGTCTATGTGGCTTAGCAGGCGCGAGAAGAAGAACTTGTCTATAGCCTCGATAGAGGCCCTCTTGGCCTCATAGTTACCATCGTGACCTGGTTCGTCAGGGCCCTTGAGGTGCACGTAGAAGGCGTCATATTTGTCCAGACTATTAATAACAAGGTCCGCCTCCTCGCTCAGAACCTGCTCCAGACTTTTGCCCTCTCTCTCATAATGAAGGTCGTTAAGCCCAAAGGTTATAGCTATGCCCCTCTCGACGGGCATCTCAGTCACGCTGGCGAAGTTGAGCCCAAAGACTCTGCTTATAGCTGGCGCGTTGGGTAGCCTGTCGCCGGCGTCCCTTGAGAGTATGGCATTAGCTGGCAGCTTGCCCGCCCTTCTCCTGGCCTCGTTAACAGGGTGACCGTCAAGGACCTTTATGGCCCTCTCTGTGAACTCGTTAAGCAGTTCCGCGGCCTTGACGGCACCCCTGTCAGAGGGGTCCAGCGGCCTACTCCTCTGAACGAAGGGCTCAAAGCTGGGCTTCGCCTTGCTTATGAGGCCCTCCCTCTCATACGCAGGGTCCGTGTTGCTTATGTTGGCGCTAAGCTTAACTTCATCGTGGCTGAGCACGAGGACCCCGCGATGCGCCACTGTGTGAACGAAGTGAGCAAGCCCGTGGCCGTTGTCCAGCCTCATGCCGTCTATGGCCTTAGCGAGCTCGGCTCCCTCCTCATCAGTTACGTTCCTTCCGGCCCTCCTGTCTATTATCCTCATGGTTGTTGGGTCTACAGTGGCCATGTCCGACCTAAGAGCGACCTCACCCTCTCTGAAGCTCACTCCTGCGCCCACGGCCTCCAGGGGGCCACGGCCAGTGTAGTACTTATGAGGATCATAGCCAAGGATGCTTATCACAGCTTCGTCGCTCTCGGGGGCTATGCCCTTCCCAACCGTGTAGACAAGGCCACACCTTGCACTCCTTGCCAACTTGTCTATATTTGGTTTGTATGCTGTCCCAAGCGAGCTCTTCGGCGGGTTAAGCCCGTCAGCAGCCCCGTCGAGGACTATGTAAAGCAGCTTGTTGATCATCCCAACCATCCATGCGTCCTAAGAGTCAACCGGGTTAAAATGGTAACGCTAGATAGGCCTTGACTGGGGTCAACAGCTCTCCTTTGAAACCCTCTCTAGCGTTTTTACAGAGGCTTCAACGTTAATCAAGAGGTCGTCAATGGTGTTTTTTACTCTAAGGAGCGCGAGCGGCCCCTCTTCAAGATCAGTAGTCAAGTAGCAGGTGAGCGTATGTTTATTGTCTGCATGGCACGAAATATTAAGGCCCTTAGGCGCCGTGAGGTTATCTACATTAATGGCGCTAGCGACAGCGTTGGCATCCACGCAGCTCAAGCTGATAGTTAAGCGTAACTTCACTTCTGGCTGCGAGGGAGCCACAGCCTAACGCCCCTTACCTCTGCGCCCTCGAACTCCGAGAGCCTCTGGAGAACAAGGTGGCCTGTGCTCTCGTAGACCTGTGGCATTGAGAGCAGCAGCCCTCCCTCACTCTCAACTGCAATGTATGAGTGCTGGTCCACGTAGCCCAGCAACTTTAGGGCCCTCCACAGCAGCTGTAGGGGGGCCCGCTCGCTCAGGTCCTTAATTGAGTATACCTTAACACCGTTAAGAGGACCTAGGTCTACGAGCCTCGCATTGTCAATGGTCTCGGTCAACGTCTCTGCTACGGCCTTTAGCTGGGACGCGGCCTGCGGATACTCTTCATCGTAATTTGAGGTCAAGGCTATGGCTGACTGCAACCCCCAGGTGTCGCTGGCGAACTCAACTAAGTTCAGGGCCTCCTTGGGATCGGTTATTATGAGCTTCTCAGACGCCAGGTAAACGCCGCCCACGAAGTCCTTTACATCGAGCTGCCTCTTAAGGCGATCCTTTAAATATGAGAGCATTATCTTGGCCGCCACTCCTAGCTCCTCTTCGTCCATGGAGGATGGCTTCTTCATAGCCAGCTCCCCAGCGCCATTGGACTCTAGCAGTTCCACGCAGTAGTTTGTGCCCGTGAGCCCTGGATAAAAGGGGTCTACGGTTATCTTTATGGACTCGCAGAGGTCAAGTATGTGGGCCCTGTAGCCCTTAAGCGACGTCAGCATAAAGAGCGAGACCTTCTCATCTGCGGCTAAAGATGACGTTAAAATCTTGTCTAAGCCCGAGACCTTGCCGGCCTTGTCCATGTAGTTGCTGGCATAGGAGGAGGATATCGATAGTACGGCATACTCAGGCTCTATAGAGAACTGATTAGCCCCCTTAAGTATCATGTAGGCGCAGGCACCAATACTGCCGTCGCATGACACATAGGAGGCGTTGAGCGGTGGTGGCTCGACAGTCCCCTGAGATATCAAGACCAGCTGATCCTTAACCGTGTCGTTAGTGTATCCCAGGGGCGAAGGGAACCCGAGCAGAAGGGTAGGTTCATATATTGTTGAGGGTGGCTTTGGCGACACTGACGCTACGACGTTTACACCTCGCCTGCTCAATATAGAGAATACCATGAGAAGCGACATTATGGACTCAGAGCTTGGAGCTGCAACAATCCTAAGTATACCCTCGTCTGACGCTGCCTTAATCAGCGCTTTCAGTGAGGACGAGGCCGAAGCTAGCGACTTGTCGAGGTTCTGGCCCGGTTCCACCCTTATGGCTAACAACTTTTGGTCACCTTTTCGCTAGCTTACCTTGCTCTCAGCTGTTTCAGAATATTTTAGCGCACTTTTCATCAGAATACAGGCTCTAAGAACGTATCAAGATGACCCTGCAACGAGCAGCTTTGCCCTCTCTGGGTCGTACTCCCAGTCCTGCGGGATCTTGCCAACGGTCTTGTAGTACCTTACAAGTCTCCTTATCTTTGACTCCGTCAGTACAAGGCCGCGCTTGCTGTCAAAGTCCTTTGGGTGCTCCTGGAGGTGCCTCCTTAGGTTGACAGCCTTCTTCATCAAGTTAAAGAGGTCTTCAGGTATCTTCGGTTCCAACCCCTTCTCGCTTAGGGCGTCAGTTATACTCTTTCCTAGTATTGGCTTTACAAGGGGGACTCCGAACTGATCCCTTAGTATAAGCCCTATCTGGCTTGGCGTGTACCCCTTCTGCGCCAGCTGCTCTATTATGATCTCTATCTCGTCAGGAGTCAGCGAGAGCCACGAGGGTGGCCTGGGATGTGCGGGCCTAGTCGAGTGTGACTGACCTCTCCTGCTCTTCTTGTGCATAGCTCAGCCCTGCGAACAGAAAGCCTATGCTGGCTTTAAAACTCTTAGCAGCGAGTTGGGCCTTCCATGAACGTTTTATAATCCCTCCAGGGAGAGGTTTCGGGGAGCTTACGATGCCAAGACCTAAAGTAGCTGCCAGGGAGGCCTGGAGACTAAAGAAGTGGTACGATGTTGTGGCGCCCGAGACGCTTGGAGGTGTGGTAATAGCATCTGTGCCAGCGCTCGACCCATCATACTTGCCTGGGAGGACCGTAGAGATAACGCTTTATGATATAACCGGTGATTATACTCATGTAAACACTAAGCTCAAGTTCCAGATATACAAGGTCGACGGCTCAAGCGCTCTCACCTACGTGAAGGGCGTAGAGCTTATGAGGGACTACCTGAGAAGCCTGACTAGGAGGAGGAGCAGTAAGATAGCGTTGATATACAAGCTTAACACAAAAGATGGCGTGACCGTCAGGGTAACAGCAGTCACGTGGACACAGTTCAGGTGCAAGAACAGCCAGAAGCACACTATAAGGCTCCTAATGAGGGAAGTCCTAGATTCAAAGGTACCTCAGATGTCGTTTGACGACTTTGTGAAGGCTGCCGTGTTCAGCGACCAGGAGGGTAGCCTTGCTCAGGAAATGGCTGCCAGGGTTAGGAAGATTTGCTCAATTAGAAAGGTTGAGATAGCGAAGGTGAAGACACTGACGCCGCCTCCTTATGCAGTGTCAGGAGGCGCTACAGCGACGCAGGCGGAGAGCCAAGTAGCCAGCGCTTAAGCGCCATCAACTTCTGTTGGTCGCTGGTACCATTTGGCCCTACTGCAAATTCGTACTTCTGAGTCATGAAGTTTGGTCTCCGTATTCGCCCATCTCATCAAGTACAAGCTCATAGTAGTCCTCCTTGGCCTGCTCAAGCTCCTTCTCTTTCTCCTCCTTGTTTACTTGAACTTCCTTACTTACAACTGTCGTGGTCAGGACCCTCTTCTCGTCAGCCTTAGAGGTGCCCTTGTAGTCCTTCTCGGCACTCTTGTCGAGCTCCATCTCATAGCCGCATCTAGTACATCTAAGGACGACCTTATCGCCCTTCTTCACTGGTACCATAACTCCCCCACACCTAGGGCAGAACTTCATACGCGCATCACTTCCAGTTCCTCACAGGCTTAAGTAGAAGATCTTGTAGGGGTAATAACACTTTCTACCGAAGAGTCCATTGATGTCCCAAGGAAGCGCCCTACGTAGCTGTTTCAACTTTCATATAGTTTTACAAGTTGTCACCGCAATCAGCATATACAACAGGAGGTACGTAACCGAGCACTCAAGGTGTGGGGCCCCTGGGGTGGCCCTGAACGCCCCCAAGCCCGATGAAATCCCGAGCGGGGTGCGGGGGAACAAGGATGAGGCGATGACCGTAAGGCAACATGAACCTATATGAGAGCTGAACCCCTAAAGCAGCGAGATAGGCGCGGGCCCCGTCTTATTCCTAAAGGTTCCAACTATATCTATCTTAGCTCCGCACCTGGGGCACCTATTGTCCTTGGTGAGGCGCCACGCCGTCACATAGAAGCCGTACCTCTCTATCACAGGGTAGCCGCAGTTGGGGCAGTACGTGTGCTCGAGCGGGTGGCCTGGCACGTTGCCTATGTACACATACTTGAGGCCCTCGCCCTTGGCAACCTTTGCAAGCTTCTCAAGCGTCTTAACGGGCGTGCTCTCTAAGTCTATCATCTTATATGCAGGGTAGAACTTGAGCAGATGGAACGGGACCCTGTCACCCAGGTTGTCCACTACCCATCTGGCTAGCTTCCTTATATCGTCCTCGCTGTCGCCATACCTTGGCACCACAAGGTTAGTGATCTCTATCCAGATGCCCTTCTGCTTCATGGCCTTAAGGGTTTCAAATATGGGCTCAGGGTCGGGGACCCCCATGTGCTTTCTGTAGAACTCCCTGTTACCGCCTCCCTTGAAGTCAACGGTGGCGGCGTCCATGTAGTTCCCTAGCTCGTCTATGGCCTCGGGCGTGATATAGCCGTTAGTCACCATAGTGTTAAATAGGCCCGCTTTCCTTGCCCTCACTGCGGCGTCGTACATGAACTCATACATTATGGTTGGCTCATTGTAAGTGTACGAGATACCATCAGCGCCAACGTTCAGGGCGTCTTTTACCACCTCGTCAGGCGAATGATACTCTCCATAGAGGCCTTTCTCAAGCCTGCTCTGGCTTATCTCCCAGTTTTGGCAGAACTGACAGAAGAAGCTGCACCCAACAGTTGATATGCTGAGGACCTGACTGCCTGGGTTAAAGTGGCTCAGGGGCTTCTTTTCTATTGGGTCAATGTTGTAGGACGTCAGCAGGCCATAGACGTAAGTGTAGAGCTTCCCATCAACGTTCTTCCTGACTCCGCACACGCCCCACCTGCCTGGGGCTATGAGACAGCGCCTGTGACAGAGGTTGCACTTGACCCAGCCCGGCTTATCCTTCAGAGGCTCCCAAAACTTCGCCTCCCTCACGTAGGCATTCCGCTTACTCTCACTCACTAAATTATCACCGCCCTAGGGTCGTACCACCTAGTCCCTCTGCCACTTAGAGCTAGTGCCTGGGCAGAGGTTTTGTTCGATACTACGAAACGGAAGGGTAGCTCAAGGCCGCACCTCCAACACTTAGTGCCATCCCTTAGCTCAAGCGACCTCAGCGTGGCGCCCTCCCTATAGGCGACCGGGCTACCACACCTAGGGCAGTAAGTGTTAAGCTGCTCGTAGAGGTCTACGTGAATGTAAACATAAGGGTTAGCCTTTCTGAGCACATCATACATATGCCTGACGGGACCCCCTCCTTCATGGTCTAAAAGGTGTACATGAATAGGGAAGCCATAACTGGCTGTTATGGAGACCTCTCCCATCACATCCTCGGCTCTGGGCTTCTCGACGTACGTGTTAACTTCAACCCAAGCATCATTTTCTTTGGCTAGGCGTAACAGCGCGTCCAAATCGATGCCGCTGTAGCTGTAGTTCCCTGAACAGTGTCTGAAGTAGTCTACTAGAAGAAAGTCAACCCGCGGGAGGTCGCCCTCTATTGCAGGCGTCCTGAGACCCACCTTAAGTCCCGCGCGCCTCGCAGCACCTACAGCTTCGCTGAGTATAGGGTCCTTATGATATGACGTCTCCAGTATGACTCCTGAAGCCCTCCACCTTCTCGCAAGGCCGAGCAGCTTTTCTGGTTCAACCTCCTTGAGAGGGGGCCCTTCCTCGGAGAGCCTGTAAACCTCTTCAACATCACTAAAGCCCTCGCACATATCAAAGTTCAGGGGCCTACCAGAGTAAATGACGACCCTAACGACCGATCCGCCGCTCAGCGCGTGAAATAGGGGCAGGGACTCTGAAGTGGCGTATCCAAGGCCTGCGACCTGCACCATTGACCTTTACCTTGAATAGCTTAGCAGAACTTGGGCTAAGAACCCTTTTCTCTTTGTCTCCTTACTTGCGCTCGGCTGCAGCTTTGGCGTCCTCGATAGACCTCTTCAGCTCCTCCCTAGACTGAATGTCCACAAGCATGGCCTTGGTATCGTCTATTAGGCCCCTAGCCACGTCAACCTTGTGCCTAACGCCCGGTAGCACAGAGTCTGGGTAGTCAAGCGACCTCATGGACGTATAAATGGACTCCATGATTTCGAGCGCGGCCCACGCCTCGCTCATATAGCCCTGCCTGACCTTTTCAAGTGCGTACCTCCTCAGTTCCCCAACGACGTCTCCAAGGCCCTGCAGGTAGGGGACGGGGTGAACGTTCAGCTCTTCAAAGGCTGGAACCCTGCCCTCAACAACTATAGAGTAGAGGAGCTTGGCTTCGACATACTCGCTAACGGCATTATACACAAGGCCTGAGTGAGCCAGCTCTGGATGCCTTGAGGCGACCTCCAGCATCTTCCTTGCAAGCTTCTCACATTCGTCAAGGTTTTCCTTGGCCTTCCCGAGGTCGCCCTGGTGAAGGTAAGTTATGCTCCAGCCGCTAAACCTTATAACATCTCTTGATATTTTAGCTATCTCCTCCCTGTCAGAGTCCAACGCCTTAAGGAGTCGGTCCACTCTGTCAACTGTGGAAGCTATGGCCTCCTTCAGACTTACGCTCTGCAACATCTGGGCACCTCCATCAATTGGTAAGTGGGCCCGGGGGGATTTGAACCCCCGACCGCCCGGTCTCTGACCTACACCTGGCGGATATCAGCCGGGCGCTCCACCGAGCTGAGCTACGGGCCCTTCACGAAAAAGGGTGTAGGCTTTGGGCTTTAAAACACTAGCTTCCCTCACTGGGGCGGCAGGGAGAGCTTAAGCAGGTTAGCGTGCTCGTCGGTTATGTCTACATCCATATACTTCGACAAACTCACGTTGCCCTCTGGAGTCACCTTTACGGCTTGGAAGAAGAACTTCTTAGCGTTTGCATCAGCTGTGAAGAGCCTGATCTCCTTGAGGGAGGTGATGTATTCCTTGAGCGCTGGGTCCGAGAGAAGCGCCGAGAGCTGCTTGGTTGCCAGCCACGCTCTCACGTGAATTAGGAGGGCCCCCTTAAAGCCAGCCGACCTCAGCGCCTTTAAAGTCTTCGCGGTGGCCTCGGAGACTAAGCTCATCCTCTGCTCACCTCCAAACGCGATGTAAACTGCTTCAGGATCCCATGAAACGACTCTCCTTGCTACGTCATCCATGTTGTCCGAGTAGTCAAAGAACGCGACCTTGCCAGGGCCATATCCATATGCGTCTAGGTAGGCAACTGCAGCTGCAGCAGCGACTGACTCGCATATCCTGTCAGGGTAGGGTATAACAGCCACCTTGTTAAAGCCCTTAAACAGGCCTATGCCGACCAGCCTGCCCGTGAGCGCTCTCAGGTAGGCCTCCTCCCCTATTGAGAGCTTCCCAGAGCTCGCGTACATGGCAATCACACTTGTTGAAATGTTATTCTTAGTATAAAAGTTTTTCTTTTGGCTAGTCTCTTTAAATGCTTAAAAAGGGCAGGTCTAGGCTAGCTCCTAGGCATCGAGGATGCCTGTGACAGACCCCGAGCTGGTGAAGATAGTACAGGATAGGGTGTTCAACGTACTTATATGCAGGAAGTGCGGGGCACACAACCCTCCAGGGGCCAAGAAGTGCAGGAGATGCCATAGCACGGACCTCAGACCTAAGAGGAAAGAGCTGGCTAAGGTCAAAACTGCATGACATTCTATCTATAGTGATTACACTGAATGACATTGCCATAACTATAAAGTTGGTAAATAATATTGGTCAAAGGCTTCCCTAGTCTCGCAGAAGAGCTTAATAATGCCGCTATGCAACCGGGTAGAGGTGCTAGCTAATGCCAAAGAAGAGGGAGAGCAGAGGCAGGAGGAAGGGCGATAAGGGCAAGTCCAGGATGATTCAGTGCGATAACTGCGGCAGGCTCGTGCCGGAGGACAAGGCAATATGTGTCACAAGAAGCTACACGCCAGTTGACCCCCAGCTGGCCGCGGAACTCGAGAAGAAGGGCGCCATAATACCTAGGTACCCCGTAACCAAGTGCTACTGCATAAGCTGCGCTATACACTACGGTCTTGTAAAGATAAGGGCTGAAGATGAGAGAAAGCCCAGGTTAAACATCATCTGAAAGCCTTGACATATTAACTATGAACTTTTAACAACCCGGATTTAAAGCAGACCATGATTTAAGTTAGCATGATAGTTAACGGTTAGGCGTATAGGGTTTATTGAAGCTTTATATCAACATGGGGTGGCGTAAGGCTCAACACGGTGAGCTCTAGGACCGTGCATGTAAATGCTTTCTGAAAGGATGTGATCGAGGGCTCGTCTTAACATAGACTAAGAAGTCGCGCTGACAGGTTAGAGCCCTTGCTGGACACTTAGGTTAGGAAGGGCCTCAGGGTTGAAGAACTGCACAAATACTTTTAAGCGAAGTCTATAGGCTAAGCACCAATGGGGGCCTGGCTATGAGCGAGGCAGCAAAAGTAAAAGTATTCGTAGTCGAGGGGCGGATGCTGCTGTCACATGACAAGTTCCCAGAGTGGCATAAGTTTAAGGTGTTTGTGACAGCGCTTAAAGAGAAGGACGCTCTTGAGAAGGTCTACTCTGATCTCGGCAGCCGGCATAAGCTAAAGAGGTACCACATAAAGGTACAAAACGTTCGGGAGGCCTCACTTGATGAGGTGACTGACGCGCACATACTGTCGATCCTTGGTGCAACTAGGGTGAAGTGAGATGGCTGGCGAACAGCAGGGGCGCGCGGTGACCTTAGATGAGCTCGTGGCGCAACTAGACGCCATAAGGAGCCAGGCGAACAACCTGAGGAGCCTGCTAGATAGCCTGACGGAGGAGAGGGGCTCCGTTGTAAGGTCAAAGGATGGGTTAGACGCTATAGCTAGGTCATCCCAGGGCTCTGTGGTCCTATTCCCCCTCAGCGATAACTATGAGGTGCTCGTAGAGGCCATACCTCAGAACAAGGACAAGGTTCTGGTTCACCTAGGAGCGGACGTCTACGCAAAGTTGGACGTCTCAGAGGGCCTCAAGATACTAAGCGAGAGGGAGGGCGAGCTTAACAAGGCTATAGGCGAGGTCAGCCAGAGGCTCGCCCAGCTGGAGAGCCTGGAGGCTCAGTACGAGAGCGTTATACAGCAAGCGCTGGCGTCAGCCCAGCGTGCTAAGGGCGCGCAGGGCTGAGTGTCTTGTTTGATAAGCTTAAGAACGCGTTCAAGGGGTTTGCCTCTTCAATAGCTGAATCCGTAGAGAAGAAGGAACTGAGCGAGAAAGATATAGAAGGCCCACTTCAGGAGCTTTTCATGAACCTTATAGAGGCCGACGTCGCATATGATGTTGCCGACGCTTTGATGTCAGAGCTGAAGTCAAGGCTTATAGGCGCCAAGGTCAGGAGGGGCACGGACCTAGAGGCATATGTGGCGGAGACTTTGAAGTCCTACCTGTCTTCAACATTCAGCGTCATGGGTGAGGAGCTTCCCCAGCTGGTTAAGGGGAAGTGCAGCGGCAGTGGCACACCTTATGTGATAACCTTCTTCGGTGTCAACGGTGTCGGCAAAACAACTACGATAGCTAAGGTGGCTTACCTACTTAAGAGCCATGAACTGAGCCCCGTGATAGCCGCTGCTGACACATTCAGGGCAGGCGCCCAAGAGCAACTCAGGCTTCACGCCGAAAGGCTGGGCGTGTACTTCATAGGGGGGTCCTACGGAGCTGACCCAGCTAGTGTGGCGTTTAATGCCATAAGCTATGCGAAAAGCAAGCACGCCTGTGCGGTTCTGATAGACACCGCTGGAAGAATGCACGTGGACGCTGACCTTATGGGGGAGCTTAAGAAGATAGTTAGGGTTGCAAACCCTGATCTTAGGGTTCTAGTAGTAGATGCTCTTACAGGTAACGACGCAGTTGAGCAGGCTAGGACGTTCAATGAGAACATAGGCATAGACGCCATCATACTTACTAAGCTCGACGCTGATGTGAAAGGTGGCGTGGCAATCTCAGTAGCCGCTATAACAAAGAAGCCCATAGCATATGTCGGCGTTGGCCAAAACTATGGCGACCTTAAGCCTTTTAGTCCAGACTATATAATCAAGCTTCTTTTTAGCTAAACGACCCTTAGCACTAATTGAAGCCTGGAAAAGGCCTATGCAAGAAACTCTAACTTTGGTGAGAAGGGGCCAGAGAAGGCCTTCGCTAGCTAAAAAATCCTTGTAGCGAGTTGAACTATGTCTTGCTTAGTTACAATGCCGATGGCTCTTCCGGTACTGTCGATCACGGGGGTGCAGCCTATTCTCTCGGCTGCCATGGTACTTGCCACAGTGGCTAGGTCATCATCTTCTTTTGCTACTATTACGTCTCGTGACATTATATCCTCTGCTATAGGGACCAGATAGTTTCTGATGCCCACCACTTTGTCTTTCAGCGGGTCCACCACTTTGCTCTTGACATATCTGTCCTTCCCTCTCGCGGTTAGCAGCGCTGACGGGATATGCGCGAAAGCTATGTCCTTCTTAGCAACTACACCCACGGGCTTTCCGTCGTTGTCGACTATTACGACCTTCTTTACAGGGCTTGACTCTATCAGCTTAGCTAGGTAGTATATGCTGTGAGTGGGGCTAGCGCTGGGGAAGTCTGTTCTCATAGCTTCTGAAACCTTTACCTTGCCAGCGTACTTCTCACCGTACGCTCTAACAATGTCCGTTCTAGTTATTATTCCGACTAGCTTGCCATTCTTATCAACTACCGGCAGACCTCCTACCTTGTGTTTTATCATAAGGCTTGCGACAGTCCTGAGGCTCTTATTTAAATCTACAGTTATAACTTCTTTTGACATGACCTCAGAGACTTTGATCTCGTCGAGGGGCCTATAGTAGTTGGAGCCGTAGAGCGAGTCTATTATATCAGTCAGGGATAGCACGCCAACCGGCCTCTCAGACTCGTCAATGACTACGAGCCTTCCTATGTCCTTTTTTAACATGAGGTTCCTAGCATGTGCAAGCGTGTCGCTCTGTTTGACGACGTAGACAGGAGAATTCATATAGCTTGAGACCCTAGGAGCCATAGTCATCACCTTAGGGCCACTGAGAGCAGGATATCCCTCTCTGTTATGATCCCTTTCACTTCGTTATTCTTATCTACAACAATAAGGCTATTGGTGTTATGCGAGTTCATTATTGACGCCGCTGCTCCTACGTCTTCATCCTCATCTGTGGTGACCACGTCACGGCTCATAATATCTGACACCTTAGTGGAGAGCACTTCCTCTATGTCATAACTTGAAAGCTTCTTTAGGGCTTCATGGGATCCAAAGAACGCTATGAAGTCCATGGCGCTTACAATGCCCACAACGTAAGTGCCGTCGGCAGACAGCACAGGCACCCTCCTGAAACCATAAAGCGACATGAGTTGTGCGGCCCTCTTTATAGTGTCACTCTCATAAGTTACCACTAAATTCGAAGTCATGACATCCTTCACTTTTATACCGAGATCCTTATTAACAAGGTACCTCACTATGTCATGCTCTGTCACGACACCGTATGGCGTGCCGTCAGCTGCAACTATCGGCACGAGGCCCATCCCGTTGAGAACCATCAGTTTGAGCGTCTCAGAGATCTTCGATGACACCGTGGCATAAAGGGGCGTGGGGTTCATGATGCTTTCGACTTTCTCTGACCTCAGCGCACCAAATATATCATGGCCGTGACGCTGCTCAACAATAGTGTAGAGTGAGCCGCCTCCCAGGTAGTTAACGACGTCAGTGGCCATTATTGTGCCCTTCAGCTTGTCGGAGGAGTCAACAACGACAAGGCCCCTAACCCTTTTCTCATACATGCGTTCAACGGCCTCCAGTACTGTGCTCGTTGAAGTTATGGTTACGGCCGGCTTTGAAGCTATGAGAGTTATGTCACCCTCCTTCTCCTTAATCCTTTGGCTCCAGTTGGGCTCGGCGTCAGCTCTTAGGTACTTGGTGCCCTCCCACCTTCTCACCGCCACGTTAGAGACTATCTTAGCCTTGTTTGACACCTTGAGGCCAGCCCTTTTAGCGCTCATTGCAATCACCTGACCAACGATTTCACTACGTCTTCCCTATCAACTATGCCAACGAGCTTAAGTTCCTTACTGTTGTTAACTATTGGAACTCTGCCATAGCTGTGCTTAGCCATAAGGGAGGCGACCTCGTAGAGGGACGACCATGGGTAAAGGTAGGTGACGCTCCTACTCATGACATCCTTGACGCGAGGCCCCCTGGAAGCTCCTCCCTCGCTTTCCAGGTGAATTCTGCTGTAGCCCTTTGCTATTAGGTCGTACTGCGTTATCATGCCTACAAGCCTTCCGCTGCTGTCAACCACCGGCAGCCCTGCATACCTTAGCTCCCGCATTCTGTTCCATATTTTTGATATGAAGTCCTCCTCACTTACAGCGACTACGTTTGTTGACATGACATCGCTTACGCTGACGCTCTTGAGGTTTTCCGCGCAACAATTTATCATGAGCTGAACTATATCATCGAATGTGAGGAATCCTAGGAACCTTCCGTTACTGTCAACCACAGGGGAAGCCCACTCATCGGCCTTCAGCATAGATTTTATGGCCTCGCCTAGGGTGACGTCAGGCCTAAGTATAACCATGGGAGGCTCCGCCACCGAGGACGCCATGGCCTCACTCTTAGAAGAGGCGACGCTGAGTACGGAGCCCCTTGTTATTATGCCTATCAGCTTACCGTCAGAGTCAACGACAGCGATGCTTCTCAAAGCTTCATCTCTTATAATTTTTCTAACCTCTACGAGCCTTGTATCTGGGCTCACAAAGGCCTTAGAGATCTTGCTTTTGCCTATAATATCTACTACGCGAAGCTTGACAAGGGAGCCTGTGGAACGGTCTTTATTTACAACATCTTTAAGCTCCACACAACAGCCCCACATTTAATATATGTTTGGAAGTATTAAAAGTGTAGCATATCATGGCTGCGCTCTTTCTCACAACATCGTAATCTTTCATAAGAGCTTACGTTAAGGAAAACCAAGTTAAGTCTTAAAGGTTTAATGGCATCAACCATATGCGCTGCGTAAGATCATAACCGAAAGCCTCGCCCTTTAGGGCGGGGAGGAGGTCAGCTATCGGTGTCCTCCTGCCGCGCGGCCTCGCTCGAAGATATCTTGTTGCAGAGCTGGCTGTTGCCATTACATGACTCCATCAATGACACAACCTTAACTTCAGCACCTAGCCTATTCTCGGCAAACTCCTTTATTTTGGCTGTCGAGCCGATAATGGCAACTATACCGGCCAAAGTAGCCTGCCTGGTCTTAAGCAGGTCTATTATGGAGGCCAGCTGGTGCAGCTTATTGCCATCTATAAGGACCACGGCAACCCTGCCTTTCCTGGGCACGCACTCCTTGGGAAATATTAGGGAGTCGTAGTAGTCCTGCGTCACCTTATAGCTTTTCACTATTATATGGCGCGAATACGGCGTGCTGGATGGCGTGCACAGCCTACTGTGGAACGCGTCAGAAAGCATTGCCCCGAAAGCCGTGGAGTAGCCGTCCTTACCTGTCACTATGGCATTTATCTTCTCCCCCTTGAGGAGCTCCATGGCCTTAAGCTCGGCTAAAGTCATCACGCCAGGGTTGCTGAGCAGCTGCCACGGCTCCTCGCTGTCCTGTAGGGACTTCCTTATGGCCTCATCTATAAGGCCCTCAGCCTCTATCCTTTGCAACAGCTTCTCGGCCGTCACCCTCTCGGGCACGCTTCTCAGGGACACGTAACGCCATAGTATCTGTGCTGAGACCCCTAGCTTGCTTTCAAGCTCCTTGAACGAGTAGAAGTGCTTCAGGGCACTTAAAACCTTGAAAAGCATAAACTTGAGATTACCCTCGCCGTTGGTTAAGGGACCGTACTCCTGTTGGCTAGGTGGTGTTTGCGATGGCACGCCTCCAGAGCTGTACTCATCAGAGCCCTCCATAGGCTCTCTGACAGTCGAACCAGGCACTCTTATGCTTAAAAGTTGTTGTACTCTAAAAATCATAAGGCAAAAAGCCTTTTTAAAACTCCTCCTCCTCGCTCTCCTCTTCCTCGCCTTCCTCTTCGCTCTCCTCTTCCTCGCCTTCCTCTTCGTCGCCTATGTACTCTTCGTCCCACTCCTCCTCTTCGCTCTCCTCTTCCTCGCCTTCCTCTTCCTCCTCCGGCTCCTCATACTCTAGGTCTTTGGGCATCGATCTTCACCTCGTCCACTAGACGGTTATCACCTGTTGATCTTATGCAATTATATGAATCTCTACCTCTAAGATGCTACAGTAATCTTAACGATATTCATAAACTAATAACAACCTGTAGAAACAGCACTTGAAACCACCTCTAGACTAAATTGAAGCCTTTGTAGATGCCAACTTTTAAGCTCAGCTTCTTAGAGAGGTCTAGGTGTGAGAGTTGCCAGCCAGGGCCCCCACCAAGAGGATGCCATACAAGGCGTGTAAGAGCTGTGGCGCCTTGGTTCCAAAAGACGCAACCGTATGCCCTGTGTGCGGCGGAACCTCGTTCGTTGATGACTGGGATGGCATAGTTGTGATACTAGATAACTCTGAGCTCGCAAGCAGGCTTAAGTTCTCAAAGAAGGGCACTTTCGCGCTTAAAGTTGCTGGCTCCTACACCTTTAAGTGAAGGCCTTAGGCCCAGAAAGTGACGTGCCTTGAATGGCAGCACAATAATAAGTTACTACATACCCCCTGAGCTTAGGGAAGACTTCTCAAACCCCAGGGGGGTCCTCGTTGCCGGCTCGCTCAAGGAATTCATAGAGCTTCGGCAGTGGACTAAGGTTATATGCTTGGGTGACGTAGTCACAGCCTATTGCATGGAGGCTTCAAGGCTTCCTGACGTTGTAGCATTCGATGGGAAGACGCAGCGCGCCGAACTGAAGATTGTTAGCGAGGAGGACCTTAAACTAAAGGGCTTCAGGTTAGTAACAGCTGTGAATCCCCCTGGAGGGTTGAGCTTGAGCTCCATTGACGCCATGTGCCGTGCCATTAGCGAGAGTAGTAAAGGGGAAAGAGTCGCAATAAAGGTTCAGGGAGAGGAGGACATGCTTACCTTGGCGACGCTCTCCTGTGCGCCGACAAATAGCCTGGTGATCTATGGCATACCTAACAGGGGTGCCGCGCTCGTTGTCGTAGACACGTTAATATCCCGTGAGCTGCAAACAAAGCTGTTAAGGCTGAGGCCTATTACGAAGGCTATTTCTTGAGCCCCTCTAGAAGGTCCAGCCAAGGTCTGTTTAGTGAGGCTTACCGTGTTAAACTTGGGCTAGGCTGTGTAGTCCCTGAGGAGCCATGCTGGCACGCTCTTGATAAGATCGTATGCCTCCTCCCATCCATTGAGTGAGAGCTCGCTAGCAAGCTCTTCAAGCGTCATGTTAGTCTTAACGTACTTTCTCAGCACTTTTATGATCTCATTCGTAAGCTCTAACTCCTTATCGCCAACCTTAACCTTGGGCCTCTCCAAGCCTCGTCCCCTAAAATCCCGCGCTCAGGAATTTTAAAGCGCTTGCTGTCCGTTAATTACATTTACAGCTGAAAGCCTCGCCCTTTAAGGCGGGGAGGAGGTCAGATTTGCGATGAGACTACATTGACATGCGCCAGCTCTCAGGAGCACTTTTCATGGCTTTTAAACAGGGATGGTGGGGCCGCGGGGATTTGAACCCCGGACCACCAGCGATCCAGGCAGGCCTGGCATAGGGGACCTGCTCCCCAGGCTGGCATCCTACCAGGCTAGACGACGGCCCCACCAGCACGCGTTTTACTCAACTATGGGTTTAAAACTCTTCAGTTGAACAAACTTGAAGTACCTCTCTTGACCCTTCAGAGCTATGCTAAACTAGGCCCTTCAGGTTTAAGACCCCCATATAGTCTACAATATACCAGGGTCTGCAATAGAGCTCCTAAAGGTGGCAGAGGCGTGCAAGGAGTCCCGGGACGCCTGTCACCAGGAAGCCGAGGCTCTACTTAAGAGACTCTGCCCCGACCCGGGCTTTTGTAGCCTAGCTAATGAGGCCAGACGGGACTATTCTTGGATTGAGGTCGCTCTTAAGCGCGGGGTCCCCGATGGCAGGCATAGACTGATCCTGTACGTCCTTTCGAGGTACCTTGTCAATGTAAAGGGCCTCAGCACTAGTGATGCAATCGAGGAGGTCAGAGGCTTCCTTGACAGGTGCTGCAAGAACTACGGCAACTGCAGCAAGGTTTACGACTCCTGGATAAGGAACGTGCTGGAGAAGGTTAAAACTGGCGGGTGGAAGCCCTGGACCCTAGAAAGGGTAAAGGAGAAGGACCCAGACCTCTATGGGATTATAGTCAAGGTTTTAGGAGGTCCTGAGCAGGCTAAGGGGGATAATTAGGCTCAAGACATATTGTTACGTGGTATGAACATAAAACACTGGACAACACTTTTAAACCCGCATAGAAGATTCACCTTGGGTAGCCGGGTCGTCTAGCGGCCAAGGATGCGGGGCTCTGGACGACCAGGCCGCTAGGTGCGGGAGGCCGGGAGATCCCCCGTGACCGGGGTTCGAATCCCCGCCCGGCTACCACACTTACCGGCCGCCCCAATCAGCCTTTTAACTTCAAGCCTGCAATCGTAAATATGAAGAGGGAGAGTCTTGGCCTTTAACGTGGCTAAGTTGCAGGTTTACGGCAACAACAATATTGGGGTTTACGCGTTTGCCAACGACAAGATAGCGCTGGTGCCACCTGACGTCGACCAGAAGGATAGGCAGGTCATAGAGGAGGTGCTAGGTGTGGACACCTATGAGACCACAATTATGGGCACGAGACTGCTGGGAGTTCTTGTTGCAGGTAACGACAGCGGCCTTCTAGTGCCTAGTACTATAAATGATGATGAGCTCAGGAAGCTCAAGGAAAACGTTGGTGGCGACATGAATATAGGGGTCCTTCCCACTACGAACAATGCCATAGGGAACCTGGTGGCTGCTAATAATCATGGAGCGCTCGTGTATCCTGGGCTCGATGACAGCGCCACAAAGATAATCTCAGACGTCCTTGGGGTGGAGGTTGTGAAGAGAGCTATTTCAGGCATAAGCACAGTTGGCGCAATCATAGCTGTTACGGACATTGGAGGTCTCTCCCACCCAGACACCTCTGACGAGGAGCTGAAGTTTCTGAGTGACCTATTCAAGGTACCCTTTAGGACGGGTACTGTAAACTTCGGTGTCTCGTTTATAAGGACTGGCATAGTCGTCAACACTAAGGGAGCCATAGTGGGTGCGAGCACAAGCGGTCCTGAGATAGCAAGGATACAGATGGTGTTCTCAGGCCTTTGATAATGGCTTAGGGCCGAACTAACAGCGGATGTTACGTTTGGAGCGCACTTCGTGAGTTCAAAGGGCTGGTGGCTCTTGAAGCCTTCTCCTAAAGATCTCACTATATCATCACTTTAATGGGCATACCAAAAGTAATGTTCTTAGAGATTTTAACTTAAGAGGTCTTGAGTTCGACCTTTCCAGGCTTCATTTTCTTATTAGCAAGCATGACCACAGCCTTTACATTGCCCTCCTCGTCCTTAACAACTCTCACTAGCACCTTAACTCTCCTAGGCGGCCTCTGGATCCCCCTACTCCAAATGTAGTTGTTGACTTCATCCATTATTTTTATGGCTTCTGGCGGCACCTTGGTATGTCTCGAGACCAAGCTCCTTAAGAGGTCAACAGCCCTCTTGGCCCTGTTCGTTCTACGACCGAAGTATACACTCTTTAGGTTAAAGGTGTAAACGAATGCCTCCCCAGGTTCCATGGCCCCCACCTCACACCTTCAGCTTTGAGACCCTCCACTGCCTCCTCTTCGGGTTAAATGTGAACTTCCTTAAGGTCTTTACTACAACCCACGCTGGCACTGCCTGGTTACTCTTAAAGGCCTTGGCAAGACGAAGCTTCCTTGCAAGGGGCTTGTGCCTTGACATCTGGTACACCTCACTTCCGCTTGAACTTTATCTCGTACTCCCTACGGGACCTGCTGTCCAGCTGTATTAAAATGTTTTTCACGGTCTCATCGTCAACCGGAGGCGTCAGCCTTCCGGCCTGAACTAGTGATATAATGGCCTGGATAGCTGCGTCAGCCAGCTCAGGTCTGACGAGCTTCAGGTTGGATATTCTGTTAAGTGCGTCTGGCTCCAACATAGTCCTAAGGACTGCCATCACCTCGGCCTCGCGCTTAGCGGCCTCCTCCTGCTGCCTCCGCTTAGCCTCGGCCTCTCTTCTTAGCTCCTCTAGCCTCCTCCTCTTTAGCTCCTCTAGCTCCTCGTCATATTCGTCAGAATCGTCGTAGTCCGAGTAGCCGCTCATAGCCTGTTCCCGGGGGTTCTTAGCCTGGAGGCCTAATAAAATATCTTAAGCTCAAGCGCCGCTAGCGCCTTGTTCCGCTCTTTGCCCCAGCCCAAAAGTAGGCAGATGCTCAGGGCTCACATTAGCTGTCGATTCCATAGCATTGAGTTACGCAGATCTACAGAACTAATTAAACTAATATAAAGCCTTACAATAGCCATGAAAAAGGGGCCGCTCAGCAGGGGAGAAGGCTATGAGAACATTTATAGCAGTTGACGTAGATGAGCCGAACATAGTTGCCAAGCTCCGCGAGATTGAGCAGGAGTTGAACATGGTCAAGGCTAGGATGAAGCTCGTCGAACCTGAGAACTTTCACATAACGCTGAGGTTCCTCGGAGAGGTGCCAGACCATGTTGTAAGCGACATACGGTCACAGGTCTTGCTCAAGATAAAGTTCAAGCCATTCACGCTAAAGCTTTCAGGTATTGGCGCGTTTCCCTCCCCTACCTCTGCGAGGGTGATATGGGTCGGAGTAGTGCAGGGGTTTGACGAACTTAAGAGGATAAGGGAGCAACTCGACTTACTGCTTAAGGATGTGGGGGTTAGGTACGAGAAGGATGAGGAGTTCACGCCTCACATAACCCTGGCAAGGCTAAAGGAGCGCCCAAGCCCAGAAGTAGCGAGGTTCATTGTAGAGCACTCCTCTTATGACATTGGAGAGATGACGATCAAGGCTGTGAGGCTTAAGAAGAGCACCTTGACCCCAAGAGGGCCAATATATGAAACCATAGCGGAGGCTCGCGTTGAATGAGCTGTGACGATGTGCGAGCGCCATTAGAGGAGGAGGTCTTAAGCAAGCTAAGACCGTCAAAGGTTCAACTTAGGACCCTTTCAAACCTCTATGAACTACTAAAGTCTCGTCTAGCTTCATACCTGGGCTCTGAGGGCCTTAGCTTCGTCGTAGAGCCTGAGGGCAGCTTTGCGAAGGGGACCCTTCTCTCTGACCACTGGGAGCTCGACGTCTTCGTCTTGTTCAAGGACGTTGATGAGGCTTGGATCAAGGCTAAGGCCAGGAAGGAGCTGGAGCGTGCTCTTGAAGGGCTGCCCCTTCTTATAAAGTATAGCGAGCACCCCTACGTGACAGTGTCTCTTATGGGCCTTGAGGCTGACGTCGTGCCTGTAAGGTATCTAGAGAAGCCCACGCGCAACATGATGGGGGTCAGCAGGACTCCATTCCACACGAGCTACGTCAGGTCTAGGCTTAACGATTGCATGGCTGATGACGTCAGGCTCCTTAAGTCCTTGTTTAAGGGCATAGGTGCCTATGGAGCTGAGGCGCACGTAGGAGGCTTCTCCGGCTACTTAAGCGAGCTCCTGATAATAACATATGGCAGCTTTCATAAGGCCATAGAGGCCATCTCTAAGTGGAAGCCGCCTGTCTTCATAGATCCTGAGAGCGTTGGCGACAGAAGGGACCTTGAGGAAAGGTACTGCAACACCCCCTTGATAGTTGTGGATCCCGTGGATCCTGCGAGGAACGCTGCAGCCGCCGTGACTGCAGAAAAGCTTAACTTAGCAATAACCGCAGCTAAGCTCTATCTAAGGAGGCCTAGGAGGGAGTTCTTTCACATGTTCAGTAGGTATGTGACGCTAGGGGTAGGGGTCCCCGCGGCGCTCCTGCTGTGCAGGGGCGACTACTCAAACAGCCCGCCGGGCGACGTGTGGGGCAGACTTGCAAGGGCGTCTAAGTCGTTAAGCAGCATAATGGCAGGCTATGGCTTCAACGTGCTGAGGACATCATTTTACACAGATGAGCACTCGGTGGCAGCTGTAGGATTGCTCCTTGATACGTTAAGGCTTCCCGCTATTGAAGCTGTGAGGGGCCCTCAGCCTTATGTAAGCAGCGAGCAGATAGAGAGCTTCGCTTCGAGCAGGTCCAGCGAGGGCCTATGGTTTGAGGAAGGCCTTATAGGGGTCAGAAGGAGGAAGATAGACAGCGCCCAGCGCGCTTTAACAGAGGCCGCGGAGCAGGCTCCGCTGCCAGAGGGCACAAGTGGTTGCGAAGTCATAGTGTTTGATGACGTAAGGGATGCTGCTAAGATTAGCTGGGTGCTGAGGGATTGGATTTCAAGGGAGCTGGCTTCAACGCCTGCCTGGCTTCTGCAGGGCTAGACTCGCCTATAGCCAGGCTGCTGTTCTGCTATCCGCTTGACTACGAAGGCGCCTGTGACTTTCATAAGCTGGCTTCAGAGGCCCTCTCAATAGGCGTTGAAAGCATATGCGTAGGTGGGCCTGTGAGGCTTGACTTTGTGTCAAAGGACCTCAGGGTCCTCGGTAAAGGACACGCTGGGCTTGTGGTGGCTGTGAATGCTGAGGGTGCTCTTAAGGCCCTCAAGGTGAGGAGACAGGACAGCAAGAGAGCGAGCATAGCCGTAGAGGCTGAAAGGTTGATAATTGGATCGAGGGTTGGCGCCACTCCAGCTGTTTATGGGTATACCGATAACATGATTCTAATGGACTTCGCGGGCTCCTTCACTTTAGGATCAGCCATGCAGCTTAGCTCGGTTGAACTCATGGATGCCATACTTGGGGCCTTAAGGGCCGCGCGCGCACTTGACACAGTTAATATTCTGCATGCAGAGATTCACAGGCCCTTTAAGAATGTGCTGTATCCAAATCCAGCGAGGCTCAGCACGGCGCTCATAGTTGACCTTGACTCTGCAGCTAATGACTGTGGGAATGCCAGCAGAATAGCAGGGTCCCTCCTTGTAAGGCTGTGCGGCTTCGTACCGGCTGAGCTGCGCCACTCGTTGTCGCGCTATTCAAGGGGCTGCGAGCAGTCAGAATACAGGGACTTAGAGAGGTTAGTGCTTGAAGCCTTTGCCCATGGATGCAAGCTAGCGGACGACAATAAAGGCTCTCAAGAGCGCAGTTAAAATATGGTCTAGAGGCTTCCTCATAATTGACCATCATTTAGTTGGGGAAAAGCCAAAGCAAACTGTAGTAAGAAAGTAATTTGATGAAAAAGGCTCACTCGTCGATTTCGGCGAGACCCTTGGCGGAGGGAGTCTCTCCAAGTACGCTGCTTGAGATGGAGCTCCTTAGCAGTAGCCTGTACTTGTCCTCAACATATAGCTTGGTAAAGTCGCTTGTGCTTAGGAACCTCAGGCTAACGGGCCTAAAAGAAAGCCGCGCTCCGCAGACAGGACATGTCATGCCGTCAAAGCCGCTCAGGGCCTTCTTAGGAAGCGGGGGGCCGTTAAACTTATTTCTGTCATTCTTGTCGCCTATAGCATACCTGTAAAGTATGGCACCGCAGTTGTGGCATCTTATTAGAATTCTTCCAACACTCATTCCATCGGTGTTCACGGTCTCACCAGCACGCCAAGGTATTACTTGGCTTAACCTGGTACTAATAGTAAGCGCAGGCTGGTCTACCAGTCAAAGGGTTTATTAACAGGGTTCATTCATATAGTAAGCGAGTTGAAATGTTCGTTAAGTCAAGCTATAAAACCATATGAAAAAGGTTTTAGATAAGGGTATACCTTTGGTAACTTAAGCTGCTGTTTAGCAGTCCTTTGAGAGAAATTTAATACAAAGGTCAGTACAGACAACATTTCACATTCCTTAATGTAAGCTTAGCCTGCCACCTCTAAGGGACATAAAAATAGCTAGGGTTCGGGCTTCTGTATTATAAGCTCAGCGCTGAAACTAGCACAGGGGGCCTTGAGCACTACTGACGATATAGGGATAACTGTCAGGCTTGCCCAGTATACGCCGGACGCTCCAAGGATCGTCGCAGCTGCGTCTAAGATGAGCGTGTCAAGGAAGGGCTCTTCAGAACTCCTCAAGATAGACGATGCCGAGGTAGAGCTGTGGATAAGGGAGACCCTAAAGAGAGGGCACCTAAGTCCCTGGGAGCACTCGAGCTATACATTTATAGTTGAGGGGTGCTCAAGGGTGTGCTCTCATCAGCTAGTCAGACACAGGATAGCCAGCTTTACGCAGCAAAGCATGAGGTACACCGAGGCCTCGCTAAGGGACATGGCGCTGAGGGCTGCAGGTCTAGTTGGCTTAAGGTGTCCTGAGAGGCCCAAGGGAGACGCCGCTAGGGATGCGTATATGTGCTACTCTGAGGCGCTGAGGCATGGATCTGAGGCCCTAGGCCCAGACGAAGTTGCTAGGCTAGCGTCAATAGCGTATGTCGTACCGCCATCCATGTCGTCAGATAAGAGGCTTGAGGAGTACGCCAGGGGGCTTTTGGCTACAACCGCCCTATACTATAGGCTACTCTCCACGGGGGCCCCAAAGGAGGATTCAAGGTTTATTATACCAATGGCTGTGAGAACGAAGATTGCCTTTACAATGAATGGCAGGGAGCTGATAGCGTCATTCCTGCCGCTCAGGATGTGCTCCCATGCCCAGTGGGAGATAAGGCACGTGGCCTGGCTTACGTGGAGGGAGCTCATGAAGGTCCACCCTCAGCTGTTTAAATATGCCGGCCCCAGCTGCGTGTTCATCAACAACGCTCAGCTCAGCGAGCCTGCAGCCCTTGAGGACTACTTGAGCGGGAAGACGGGGTTCATCATACCTAAGTGCCCTGAGCTCGTAGAGGGCCCTAAGATAAGGAGCTGCCTGCTCTTCGCCTCACGCTCGCTTACAGGTAACCCGCTGGTTCCAGAGACCTCTACGGGAGACGACGAAGCCAGGTGAACTCGTTAGGGTTGAAATCGCGTAGTCCTTAGGTACCCCAAGCGTCGTGAGGAGCCCTATTACTTCAAGTGGGTGCCACAGCTCAGCGGCGCTCTCGGCATCGCTCACTATCACAGCCCTGAGTCCGACTCTGTAACACCTCCTCAGCGTGTCGTATAGGAACCGCAGCTCGCTGACACTGTGTAGGAGCGGCCTTAGTGGGATCTCAACGGCACCCCCACCCCTCTGCACCATGAGATTCAGGGTCTCACGGTCAGGCTTAACCTCACTGTCTGGCATAAACCTTATCATGTCAACTCGGCTACTCTTTGCAGCCCTCCTATAGGCGACGTAGTCGAATGGCACCACCACGACTATGGACTCCCTATCAGCCTTCCTCAGGGCTCCCTCAATGTCAGTGCCTTTATCGGCCTCTATGGTGACCCTCTTTATGATCGTGGCCTCAGCTGAGCCGTTCAGGGACCCGGTAGTAGTATCTTCAAGTCCTAGCACTTTGATGCCAAGCTTTGACGCAGCCTTTATTAAGCTCTCGGTCCCCCCCTTGGGTCTGACCGAAAGATCAGCAAAGCAGGGGCTCGTCACCTTCTGAGGCCCTCTACAGCCTCCCTTATCTCAGAGATAAGCGCACTCCTGCTCTCGTGCTGAAACCTTACCTTAACCTTTATTACGTCATCCTCTTCTGATAGGACCAGCTTACCATTGTAGGCCTTCTGTTTGTCAAATCTTAGGTATAGTGACCCCTCCTCGCTTAGCCTCTCCTCCAACGTTGACGTTAGAAGCTTTCTATCAGGCTCGGTGAGGAGGGAGACTATCTTATTAAAGGCCTCTTGAGCCTCCTCCTTCTCCTTTGAGGCGGAGACTACTATGATTGGGTTGCCGAAGTATCCACTGAGCTCCTCCTCAACTATTTTTGACTCACCTATAACATTACGTAGGGCCTGAAGCACCTTCTCCCTGACCTCGGTTGTGTGTATGTAAACCCTGGCCTCTATGAACCTGACTTGCATGTTAAGGTCCCATCGTGTCCCGTATTAATTCTTTTTTGTCTCTCACTTATTTTCCTCACTCTTCTCATGAGGGACTATCAGTCTGGCTCCCCTGCTAGCCTCATGCCTGAGGCCCTTGGCGCGCTCCTTGGCCTTCTTCTTCCACTTGTGTATGTGGGTGCCCCTCAGCCCTCTGCCGCTCAGCAGCCCCCTGGACCTCTTCCCAGCCTCAGTGAGCCCCCTGAAGGGCCTTCCCTTAGCGCTGGCGCTGGTGATGACCCACTTGAGCTGCGGGTCCAACTTTATGGTAGGCGCGTTGGGATCGACCATTATTACCTCAAACCACTTGTGCTGGCCATCCTCGGCCAGGTAGTAGCTCCCAAGCACGACCAGGTTCGGGTAGGTTCTCTGCGCCTTCTCCTCAGCGACCTGCTGGAGGCTCTTGGCCAGGGTGTACCCTTCGACGCCCATCCTCTTAGGCCTCCTGCCTGACCTGGGCCTGAGCTTCCTCTGACCGCCCTTCCTCACTCTGACTCTGACGACGACGAAGCCCTGCTTTGCCTTATAGCCTATCTGGCGGGCTCTGTTAAGCCTTAAGGGCTTCTCAACCCTGACTACTGCTGGATCGTTCCTCCACTCTATTAGCCTCTCCTTCATCAGCTTGCCGTGGTCACCCTCGTATGGTTTTTCCCATGTCTCTGCAATGTAATGGTACATGCCGTATGCCACTTGCGGTGACCTCCTGCCTCCTTAAGAGTGCTTGGGTTTAAAAGCGCTGAGGGATTGCGTGAGGGCGGGACTCTGAGAAGTCCGCGTTATGCAAAGGAGCGGCGAGCGCGAGCTGAAGGGCTGTAGTTTTAGCGATTGCGGCGGTCCTATCATGTGCCTGTTAGATCCTTGGCTTAACAGCCCTTGGGACTCCTTTCATCGGGGTCTAAACCACAGGCTTTTATCGCTGCTACGTGTATAGGGACCGTGAAGAACAATGAATCTAGAGAAGCTTCTGCAGGCCCTCTCAGGTAACCCTATGTATAGAATTAGCGTGACAGGCGACACTGTAGAATTAATAGCTGTGACTCCAAGCATGGGTGAAGCTGCCTCTGATGTCGAGGCGGAGCCCTCGGAGTCGCGGCACATGATCATTATATTTAAAATTAAAGAAGGAAATGAGCTGGAGCCTATTAATGCTTACGTTGAGGATAGCCGGGGTCAGAGAAGAAGCGTTGGGCTAGACGAGATAAGATGGTGGCTTGACATCATTGATCAGACGAGCGGCTAGAGCCCTGACGACTCGCATAGGTGTCCCCTTCGCGAGTTTTAAGGCTGAGGAGCACCGAATATGCAGCGTGAAGTAGTTGCAGGTAAGAGTTGAGCAGGGCCCTGGCGTCACCAACGTCTCTGGCGCTTATGACAAGGCTTACGCAGTCAGGGTTGACTATGACGTCGACTGCGCCCTTCTTTGGCGTGCCAGGCTGGGCGGCCTCGGCCCTGAAGGCGTCATAAAGATTTCCTGCTAAAGGTGTGCAGATGTCAAGTTGAGCCTTCACAGCAACCTGCAAGAGGCCTCACCCTGAGGACTGGGCCTAGGAGCTTGCCCTCGCGCCCTCTGGCCACTATTGATACACTTCCATCCTCAGATAGCGTGACGTCTACATAGTTGTCAGTGGGCTTCTCGACGAGCTTTAGCTGAAACGACTCTGAGAGGAACTCAGCAACGCCCTTGGCAAGGATGCCACCTGTAAAGGCAACGTACCTGCAGCTCCCTGTGGCCCTTGAGCCAAGCTCCCTCCTTAGCGTCACGCCAACTATACTTAGCTTTCCTACTTCAACCAGGCCGGAGCTTGAGGGTGAGTAAGCAACTAAAAGTCCTGGGTTACCCTTCCACTCCCCAATTATCACAACCCTTTTGAGGCCGTTTGACGCAGCTAAGGCGTTGAGGTCCTTGAGGGACTCATGTCCCCTTGTCAGCCTTACGACGCTGTAAATAGTCAGCTCCAGGTCCTTGAGCAGGGCCCTAGTCCTCCTGCTGGGCCTCCTGCTGCTTGTGAGCAGCACTGAGGCTTCAGGCCCCTTGGTCGAGAGCTCCCTGATAAACCTGAGCGGCTGTCCGCTCACAAACATCACATCTCTGATGTTGAGAAGTAGGGCGGGAGGTACGTGGCCAGCTCCGTACGGGGCACATACGCGCCTCCTGCCCAGCTCCTGCCACACTTGGTGCAGGTCCAGACGCCTACTGACAGCCTCTTAACAGTGCCCACGCTGCCGCAGAATGGGCACCTGTGTTCCTGGTACCTCTTTTCAAGCACAGCCTTGACTCTCTTCCTCAGCGTGGAGCCATACCTGGCGCCGTACCTGCCAGTTATACCAACGTTCTTTGTGTGGCTGTACACCACGTGCCCTCACCTCTGCTGGCTTCCGGCGTTCTGGAGTGCTTGGTCCAGCAATTTAAAGTAAACTTGCGAAACCTTCCTCGACATGTCTATTATCTTCATCAGCTCATCCCTAGTGTAGCCCCCGAGGCCCGTCTTCTGCATCCCAACTACGGTTCCCTGCTCGTCGAACGCTAAGACCATTCTGCTGTCAGCAAGCAGCTCCTCGTCAAGGTTAGGATCTATCAGTATAATATCGCCGATCTTGGCACTTGTGACGAGCACCACGCGCCTGTTGAGCTTAAGCGGCGAGCCCTTGGTTCTATCTATTATTATCTCGCCCGACTCCGTCTCCTCATAATCTGGAACCTTAGTGTTCATGAGCGCTGCCAACACTCCAAGCATGCTTGCGTCAAAGTAATTGCCGTCATAGTCCAGCACGTAGACATCTATCCACAGCACCCACGCTCTCTCGCCAGGCCTTATTATTAGCGAGCCTAGGTCGACAGCCTTGGGATCTCTGAGGCTCCTATCAATAACCCTTGACAGCTCTATGGCGTTCTCATCCGGCGGCCCCGGCTCGAAGGTAGGCGAGGCCACTGGTGCGAGCTCAGAGTTAACCTGGAGGACGCCCTCATTGGGAGTGTCCCTATAGGGAGTACCGACCTCAAGTTTGATGCCGACGAGCACCTGAGTGTTTCCTAGCCTGACCCACGCAGAGCCGTCAGCCTTGTCTATAACGCCTAGCTGCACTGAGATGTTCCTTGGCGTCATGAAGTCGCGCTGGTCGCTCCTTATGCCCTTCTTGTAGAGGCTTATGAGGTTCCTGCTCCTTATTTTGGACAGCACTGGCACCCTGTATGGCGTGTAGCTCACTCTACCTCTACCTCCTCCACAGAGCTTCTCAGCGTCTGCTTCTCCTTTTCAACAACCTCACTTATAGCTTTGAGTGCCATATCAAGACCCCTCTGAACATCCTCAGCTGTCATAACGCCGTTAAGCTGAAAGAGCGTTATGAGGCCTAGGTCAGGCGCAGCCACGACCGGCATGTCAGCTTCACCAAAGTTGTCTTCAGGCTCGTTGATGTCTAACACGACAACGTTATCTACCTTGCCGACGGCTACCCCCGCCACGAGACCCCTCATCGGGATTCCGGCATCGGCTAGAGCTAGTGAGGCTGCCGTAGCGCTCGCAGTCCTAGTGCCCCCGTCGGATTGGAGAACCTCTATGTAGACCTCTATTGCGGTGCGTGGGAAGAGGTCAGTTATGACGACAGGCTCTAGGGCCTCCCTTAGAACCTTTGATATCTCCGTCTCTCTTCTTGTTGGCACCGGGCTCTTGCGCTCCTCTGTCGAGAAGGGGGCCATATGGTACCTGACAAAGAGGGAAGCTCTGTCTGGCAGCACAGTGTATCTCTGTGAAGGTTCCCTAGGACCGTAGACTGCCGCTAGTACCTTCGTCTTGCCGTACGACACTAGGGCTGAGCCATCAGCGTTTCTTAAGACGCCGACCTTCATTTCGACAGGCCTCATTTCATCTGGGAGCCTGCCGTCCAGCCTCCTTCCGTTCTCATCGAAGAACTTGGCCGGTCTTACGTGCATGTGCTCATATCCCTCTGACCTTCCTCTCCTCCTCTATAAATTCTTTAATTCTGTTCGTGAGGCCTGACGTGTGCGACTGTTCCTCAATAATATTGATAGCCTCAGCCACTATCTCCTCTAGCACGTCATTCTGGCATGTTATGTGGACCCTTCCATTGACTGCGACGAAGAGATCGCAGCCGCTGGCCTTCTTGATGGTCTCGATCATTGAGCCCTTCTTTCCAATGATCCTTGGAACCTTGACAGGCCTGACGGTGACAACGGTGCCCTCTGTTATCCTCCCGAGCCCCTTGTCCTGCACCGTCAGCATGGGGCTTCTGACTCTGTCAAATGCAACGATCTTGGCCTTCACATAGTCACCTATCTTGAGGTAGGTAAATGGGTCCTCAGGCACCTGCCCGCCCTGCTTTACGCCAAAGAAGTCCTGGACACTTAGCACGGCCTGGTAGGGGGAGTTTATGTCAAGGAACCAGTTGGCGGCCGCGTGTGACATGACAAGCCCTATAACTATGTCGCCCTCGCTGGGGAAGTAGAAGCCCTTAAGCGGAACGAAATCTGTGCCTTCCTCCCTGAAGTTCACTAGTCCCAACACAGCGGCCCTCTTCTCACCGTTGTAGTCAAAGACGTAGATGCTCTGTTGCTTAAGTCCCTCAATTTTGTCGCCTGGGAGCACCAGGACTTTCTTTGAAGCCTTCTCCTCCTGGCTCACTGCGAGCTCACCTTGACGTTCACCTGGGCCTGTCCCCTTGCAAGTCCCTGTATTTTATCTATAACCTCGAGCTGCATGCCCGCGGGAATCTCAAGCTCCACCTTAAGGCTCCCGTCGTCAAGCCACGTAGTCCTCTTAACGTCCCCGAGCCTCTTTACCTCGCCAACAGCCCTTCCAGCGTACTCAGGGGGTATCGTGACCTCTATAAGGGCCCTGGCAACCTTTATTGGTATCACCATGGCTAACCTCTTAATGGCTTCCAGGGCCTGCTGTTCAACGGGCTTGAAGGGGTCGACTCCTATCCTAAGCTCCTCAAAGAGGTTCTCTATCCTTTGCTCAGGTATTGGGGAGCCGCTCTTTGGGTCTACGGCGTTTCTAGCTATGTAGGTTATGATCTGTCTCCTCTTCATCTCTATGATCCTCCTGCGCTCCTCCTCAGTTATCTGTATCTGGCCCTCCTTGAGTATGCGCTCAGCTATGGCGTTAATGTCGTCTGTTCCAAAGGCCTTCCTTATCGCGTCAGGGCTCGCCTTCAGGCCCCTCCTCACGTCCTTATAGATGGTGTCAGACCACAGCACGTCGGAGATGGAGACCTTCTCGCCCTCCTTGAACTTAAAGGCCTCGTCAGGCTTGACTAGTATTTCAAAGTGCTGACCCTTCAGGTCTATCCACGCTATCACATACTCCTGTCTTTTAGGCAAAACTCTCTCGCCCCAGTAGCTTAATCAAGATAGGTTACGCCTTAATGGCTATAAAAGCCTTAAGATAGCTAACAAGGTATGGAGTGCTTCACGACTGCAGCATCTCGTTCTTGCTGGACTTCACTAGATCCTTTATGACGTCACGGCTCACCTTCTTGAAGGTCCTCTCCTTGGTATCTATGTAGGCTATCTCTGTGTACTCATCAAAGCTGCTGGCCAGATCCTCCTTCTTCTCATCGGACGACGCTATTCTTCCCTTAAAGAGCGCCACTATGGCTAGCTTGATGGCATCGTCTAAGCTTAGGTCCTTCCTATAAGTTTTCTCTAAGTAGCTGTTGGCGGCGTCGCCTCCGAGACCTATTGCTATGGCGTAGTAGCTGAAGTATTGGCCTCCAGGCTCCGTCCTTAAGAGCTTAGGCGCGCCGTCAGCGTCCACCCCGCCAAAGACCAGCGCGACGCCGAAGGGCCTAACACCTCCGTGCTGGGTGTAGAGCTGCTTAAGGTCAGCTACCGACTTGGCCACATACTCTGTAGTTGGCGCCTCGCCGTAGGTCAACCTGTGCCTCACGGCTATTAACCTGGCATAGTCTATGAGGACCCTTCCGTCACTGCCCATGCCGGCGAATGTGACCCCTATATGATCATCGACCTTATAGATCTTCTCTATGCCGTTTAAGTCAAGTAGCGGCGTCATCTTCCTCTTCTCGGCGGCTAGCACAACGCCGCTGTCAGTGAGAATTCCAAGGCTTGTCCAGCCCTTTCTGACCGCTTCAAAAGCGTACCTCACCTGGTACAGCTCGCCGTCCGGTGAGAATATAGTTATGGCGCGATCGTAAGCCGAAGGCGGTGCGGCCATTGCCATTACAGGTACCCTCCTCAAGAGAAGCTGTGCGTGCGACCTTTTTTAAATGTCCATCATTACAACCGAAGACCTCGCCCTTCAGGGCGGGGGTCAGCCTGGGTTAGGCCAACAACCTAAGAGTCCAAGGTCTGGCCCACTTCAGCTTCCTTGGGTTGCGCCTCAGCTTTATGGCGCTCTTGTAACACTTGCTGCTGCAGTACCAGACTATCTCGCCCCTCTCGGTGATATACATCCTTCCTGTTCCGGGCTCTACGGGCCTCCCGCAGAACGCGCATGTGGCCTCCTTTGGCATGGCAGCCTCCCTTCAGGCTGTGGGGGTAACCTCTTTTAAAGCTTAAGTCTCCTCGGGCTCAACGTGAACGACAAGCCTCATGTTATATTTTGTGAGCGCTAGGCTCTCTATTCTGTCAGCAAGCTCGTGGGCAGCCTTCACGCTCTCCGCTGGCGGAACCTCGACAACAATGTAGCCAGACACATAGTTATCGCCTACGCTCCTGAGCTTAAGGTCCTTAACCTTGACACCTAAGGACTTCACATCATTCAGTAGCCCACTGTAAACTTTAGGAGGCGGGGCGGGGCCCGTTACCTTGTATATGACCCCCTTTGAATTGATGGCCACCTGATACGCCAGGTACGATAACATCCCAGCGGCCGCTGCCCTGTCTATCTCAAATGAGAACGCATGAGCGAAGGGCAGGGCTACGAGTGCCACAAGGCTCTCGGCTATCTCGCTCGTCGTCACGTTTGAGTAAACCAGGAACCCGCCGCTTAGCCTCCTTGACATCAGAACGCTCGCGCTGTACATGAGCGCCACCACCAGCGGGACTATCCACGCGCTGCCTGAAACTGAGTAGGAGGACGGGTTGAGGACCTCATCAATACCAAGGCCAAGCACGAAGGCGTACACTAAGAGCGTCGTGACTGAGGCGCTGAGCGAGTAGCCGGCATGCCCCATCGGGTGATCTATGTCCTCAGGTTCAAGCTGCCTCCTGTAGAAATAAACGTTTGCAATAGCCACAAGGAAGTTGGCTATGCACGTGAGGCCATTAACTATGAGGAGCCTGCTGTTGAATATGAGTCCTCCTGCAGTATTGAGAACAGAGGCCAGGAGAGCCACAAGTACCACGGTTGCGACATACCTCCGCGTTTCCGCGTCCTTCTCCCTGCCCATATTGCCTCACTTATATCGAATAACCGAACAAAATTTAAGCCTTCAAATGGATGCACGCTTCTTAGCTATTTCATAAGGTAGCTGATCGAGGAAAATAAGGAGTAGTGATTTTAGCTTAATCTAAATGAGCTCAGCGGGACCTCTTGAAGAAGACCACATAGATGAACGCTATCGTAACTATGATCATTACAGCCATCATGAAGCTTGTGAAGAACTGGCCAAACGATGCAGCTGCCAGCGTATTGTAGTTGGTGAGGTTGTTGTAATTAGTCAATATTACGTTCCATGGCTTAGGATATGAAAGCGCCTGCGTTGCATTAAGCGACGCTATGAAGTTGGGGAACTGAGCAAAGGCATTCAACATCTCACCAGCCTCTATGGTTCCAAGGGCTGAGGCCCCGCCTACTATTGACCACAGGGCTGTTGACCTGGTCACCAGGTTGCCCTTGAACGCGGCGTAGGCTATGTAGAGCAGCGCTATGAACTGGATTGCCACGAGGGCCAGGTGCAGCACAAATATCCACGTGAAGTTATATGATGCGTCGCCTCCTATTGTGACGCCGAACCCGACCATTATGTTGTTGAACTTGTAGGGCACGCCAGTGAGTGACATGAGGTAGGAGAACATCAGGGGTACCATGAGTAGCAGGCCCACGAGCGACGGTATGAAGAACTTCCTGACAGCCGCCTCAAAGTAGCTCCTCTCAGCCTCAGGGTTCCTCACGTAGGCTATTGCAAAGCCAGCCATTATTGCGATCATAGTGGCTGTCAGAGCGCCAACTATGCTGGAGATGTAGAGGGGCCAGAACGTGGGGTTTGCGTAGGCCTGAGCCACGTTAAGGGTGACGCTACCTGTTGGCGTGAAGCGCAGTCCTACAGGCTCATTAAGGAACGCGAAGACCTGCCTGAAGCCGAACGGTATGAGGAGCGCTGAGGCCCCCATGAGAAAGCCTATAAAGTTGTGCGTCCTCGGGCTCCACCTATCCCAGCCGTACCAGTAGGCTATGAGGCTGAAGAAGTTCAGGGCCACCATTGCTATTGCTATTGCGAAGGGCACTATGTTAACAGTGCCTATGAAGAGCGTCATGAAGGGGTAGTATGAGAACAGGAAGACCGTGAAAGCTGTGCCGAACACGCCAGCTACACCATAGGTCACAGCGTAGTACTTCATCAGTCTCCTGGCCATGTTAACTGTCAGCTGGTCGTTGCGTTTCATGCCAAGGTACTTGAGCAGCGGTACGAGCACCGCGAGCCCTATGACAAGGTTTACCATGACTATGTGGATGCCAAAGTTGAAGGCAAGCCAGAACACAGAGCTGTAGAACATGCCCCCTCACCTCCTCAATAACTCACCTCGTCGAGGACCTCCCTTCTGCCTGGCACCCATAGGAACTTGTAGACTGCGTAGATCAGCGCAGCCCCAATTACCAGGTAGAAGAGGCTGAACAGAGCCTCACCCCAGGCAGGCGGCTGGTTAACCGTTACGGTGTCGCTGAGGGTCATAACTCCGTAGACAACCCAGGGTAGCCTCCCCATCTCCCTCGCGGCCCAACCCATGTAGCTTGCAAGCTGAGCCAGCACGGCGGCTGGCACCAGCAGGTACATCCAGAACTTATGTATCCTGTCGGCCCTGTGGGCCGCTATGTATCCCGTCAGTATAAGCGCGTAGAGGCCTAGGGCGATGCCAAGTATCACCATGGCGTAGTAGGCGTAGTCGACTATAAGCGGCGGCAGGTATGTAGAGGTGCCCGGTACCCCCAGCGTAGATGAGAGGTTGCCCCAGCCGCTGTAATATTTCATAAGCTCGCCGTAATTGGGCAGGTGGGCGCTCAGGGTGCCATATGCCAGCAGCTTCTCTATGGGCTCCGTGTGAAATATTTCAGCAATCGACGTGAAGCCTGGGACGCCGAGGCCCTCAAAGGCGGCGAACTTCTCAGGCTGATAGTGGGCGACCGTGACGCCCATCTCATGGCCAGCTACGAGGCCCTGGTATATTATGATTATGAGTGAGAATATCACTGAGAACTTGAACGCCTTGAGCAGGTACTCCTTGTACCTTCTGTCCTTGACCTTCATCAGTCTCGTGCCAAAGCCGGCCATTGCTGTAAACCCGGACACCGTCAGGCCGGCCCCTATAGAGTGCATTACTGAGGGGGCGAAGTCAGGACTCTTGAATAGGTAAAGGTAAATGTTATAGTGCTCTACCGTGGCATCCATTATGGAGTTTAAGACGTTTAACACGGGCACGGCCGCTAGGCCTGGGTCGCTAAGCGCGCCCTGCTTCAGCACCAACTTCAGTATGCTCTGGTTTAATGTGTACCCTGCGAATGACTCATAGACGAGCCTGTCAACTATCGTTATGGGCACGGCGGCTATTACCGCGTTGCTAGTGGCATCCATTATCTGCACGTGGAGGGACTGCAGGGTCGTTATGTTGAGGAGCGAGGCTATGTTATTTGGTATTGCTAGGATTAGCTTGGGGTAGCCCTCGGCGTAGAGCCACTGACCTGTCGTCGCGTTGTAGTCAGGCATGAGTCCTGTGGGCACCTGCATATAAGCGTTGGCACCTACTATCATGGCGCCAGAGTACCAGGGGCCCACGAAGGCGAAGAACGTAAGCACAAGCCTCGCCTTGGGCGACAGCCTGTCCCAGCCGTACCAGAGCATGTAGATTACGAGGACCTCCATTATGAACGCGAATACCTCCGCGTACATTGGGAAGTACAGCCACTTGCCAACGGCCGTCAGGACTCTCGGCCAGACAGTTATGAGGCCGAACTCCACAAGCGTGCCAGTGGCGGCGCCAACTGCAAACACTATTGCAGTGCCCTTCACGAGGACCTTAGCTATCCTCATCCAGTCAGGGTCCTTGGTCTTGAAGTATATGAGCTCAGCTATGAAGGCCATGAAGGGCAGCCCCAGGACGTACTGTAGGATCCCCCAGTGCATGCCTATGCCAACAATTGACATGGCCCTGGTGCTCCAGTCCCCATAACTGACAAGCTGCTGCCACACATTGAGGCCAGACACGCGCCGCACCACTACATATATTATGCTCTAAGTCTTTTATAAAAGCTTTTCACTCAGTTAACGTTAACATATAATAGAGTCTTTTAATGAAAGCCTTCTGCGAGCTCCTAAGAAGATAGTAAGCTGATTTGCGAAAAGTAGTTGTATTAAGCGCCAGCTCTTTTACAAGCGAAGCGCGATAAGGTTTAAGGCCTTCAGCTTTACTCGCTTATGCAAGTTATCTCAAGACCTGGCTCCGCTGGTCCCTGCGCATAGAGTAGGATTTGACTAAGGAGGGCCCATCGTCGTACAGCAGAGCCGAAAACGCATAATAAGTCTGCCAAGGACTAGCACGTTAGGCGTCTAGCTTGAGTGAGGAGAAGCCTGAAATTGTAAAGCGCGTCGAGGCTGAGGCCAAGGTTGGTAAGGCACTTAAGAATATCGCAATGGTGAGCCTTCGCCCTGAAGATCTCTCAAGCCCAGCGTCCTTCCAGATGGCCATATCAAGGCTCTACGAGTCTATAATGAAAATGATGGAGTCAGGAGGCCCAGAGCAGACTTACATAGCGGAAGTCAAGTTCACCGATGATCTAGGCAACCCTGTAAGCATAGCAATAGATCTTGGCAAAGGGACGCCCCCCTTCTCGTCCCAGAAGGTGAAGGCTGAGGTAACTATAAGGCTGTACGAAGAGGAGTAGCCTTCTATCAAGGCTCCCCAAGACGTCGCAGCTAAGGCTCCGAGACCCTACCCGCGAGCTCCTCAAGCCATTTATTTATGGCAGCAGCGAAAGACACCATGACGGCCGCGCCCCTCTGCTCATCGCTGACCATCCTGTCAGGCATCACAAGCCACCCGGCGCAGTCGGCAAAGAGCTCCAGGTCCTTTTCAAGGCCATCCATGGCGTCGCCCTCAAGGGCTCTGGCAGCGGCGTCCAAGAGTGAGGCAACCCTCTGGTCGCCCAGGCAGTCAACTATGTCGGCGGCACTGGCCAACGGGGCGCCTGTGAGCTCTGCAATGCCGCTGGCGTGGTCTCTCAGGCCAACCCTTGCCATTATGTCGTCAAACATGAGGGAAGCATATATGGACAGCTGGATTGCAACTTCATCCTTCGCAGAGCCAGCGATGTAAAGGAGCCTCGTAACCTCCTTAAAAAGCTCGCTGGCGTCCTCACTATAGCCCTTTATTTCAACGCCGCTCTGGCCGTGAAGGTTAAACGTCGCGTCACTTGACACTCAATAGCACCCATGTGAGGTTACTATGAGTCTTAAGCATTATTCCAGAAAGAGACCAGGTTACCCGGCTAAACACCTAATATATACGCTAGGCCTTCTTAAGGGCCTGTTCACAGGAAGTTAAATTGGGTCCTGTGACCTTAATACTCCCTAGGCAGCTCTGAAATCCTGGGATGAGGAGAGGAACCCGGACAACAGAGGCATTGGCCTGTGACGAGTCCTAGTCCATCCGACCCTTCGTTTAACTTAACTATCACGTAATTGCATGCCTAAGTCAGGGTAGAGAGCTCGGCCCTCATCGTGGCTATTAGCCGCTCGGCCTCATCACTCCTCCTCCCCTCCCCGCGCCTAGGTTAGGGAGTATGGCTCCCAGCCACGACGTGGGGAGTTTCACTGGGCGCCCTCCTCCGCCTCGCGACTGCTCATCGACTTCACGTGGCGCCCTCCGATCTAATGTCAGCATAAAAGCTCATAAAAATTGATTAGGCATGCAGCCTCAGCCTGCTTAATAGCATTAAGGGTTAGAAGTGATTAAAATAACGAATAGTTACGTAAAAAGTTACAGACTGAAGGGTTCTTGCGGGGGGCCTTTGCAAATACATAAGCGGAGGCCGCGCCTAGAAGAGGGGTCGTGATGAACTTTAAATTAGCAGCTCAAAACGCGATAGAAGGTGCAAAAGGTTGCCATTGATTAAAAACGTTAAGGCAGCCGAGGGGCTAAAGCTTATAGAGCTCAAGTGGCAGGACGAGTGGGATAAGGCCAAAGTATATGAGGCTAACGTGGACCCCTCAAGGCCTAAGTTCTTCGTGACCTTCCCCTTCCCATACATGAACGGCCTCCCTCACCTCGGCAGCGCCTTCACTATACTGAGGGTTGACATAGCTGCAAGGTACAAACGCATGAGGGGCTACAACGTTCTCTTCCCCCAGGGCTGGCACGCCACTGGAGGACCAATAGTCGCAGCTGCAAGGAGGCTCAACGAGGGTGACAAGAAGATAATTGATGACCTGAAGTCCATGGGTGTTCCAGAGGACGCCATACCCCAGTTCAAGGACCCCGCAACGTGGGTGAGGTACTTCACTCAGGAGTGGAAGAAGGACCTTAAGAGGTACGGGCTCAGCATAGACTGGAGGAGGGAGTTCTTCACTACCAGCCTCAACCCCTACTTCAGCAAGTTCGTAGAGTGGCAGTACCTGAGACTGAGGGATGCAGGCTATGTGAGAAGGGGTAGCCACCCAGTAGTCTGGTGCCCTAGGGAGAAGAAGGTCGTTGGTGACCACGACAGGCCTGACGAGTACGCTGGCATAGGTCCTGTGGAGGCCACGGTCATACTCTTCAAGTTGGCTGAGGAGGAGCGCTACCTGGCGGCCCTAACCTACAGGCCGGAGACCATATTTGGGGTTACTAACGTCTGGGTTCACCCAGACTCCACTTACTTAGTTGTGGAGCTTGACGGAAGGACGGTTGTAATGAATGACTACATGTCAGAGGAGCTGGCTGACCAGGGTCATACCATTAAGGTTGTAGGCTCCGTGAAAGGTCACGAGCTCGTCGGGAGAAAGGTAGTAGTGCCTATAGTTAACAGGGAAGTCCTTGTCCTGCCGGCTAGGTTCGTGATACCTGACGAGGGCACTGGGATAGTTATGAGCGTGCCAGCCCACGCGCCATACGATTATGCTGCCCTCATGGACCTGAGGAGGGCCAGCGACGAGGAGCTGAAGTCCTATGGTCTTGATCCAACCGAGGTGAGGTCGATAGAGGTGAGGAAGATAATAGAGGCTCCTGGCCTGAAGGGGGTTCCGGCGGACGACATAATAAGGAGGCTTGGCGTTAAGAGCCAGGATGACAAGGAGCTGCTGGAGAAGGCCACAAAGGAGCTCTACTCTAAGGAGTACTACATGGGCGTTATGTTAAGCGACGTCGGTGCGTATGGCGGTCTAAAGGTAATAGAGGCAAGGCAGAGGATCGAGGGAGATCTAATAAAGGCGGGCCAGGCGCTTAAGGTCTATACATTGCCCTCAAAGGTCTACTGCAGGTGCGGCGCTAGGACTCACGTGAAGTTTGTCGAGAACCAGTGGTTCCTAACATACAGCGACAAGGGGTGGAAGGAGAAGGCCAAGCGCCTCCTGTCTAACATGAATATATACCCGCCCTACCTTAAATCGAACTTCATGGAGCTTATAGACTGGCTCAATGACTGGGCCTGCACGCATCAGAATGAGCTTGGCACCCCACTTCCATGGGACAGTGAGTGGGTTATAGAGAGCCTAAGCGACTCAACCATATACATGGCGTACTACGCTATAGACTACCTGATACAGGGCAAGGTCAGCCCCGAACAGCTAAAGCCAGAGTTCTTTGACTATGTCTTCCTTGGCAGGGGCAGCGCTGAGGGGGTCTCAAAGGTAACGGGCCTGCCGGTTGACCTAATAGATGCTGCCAGAAAGGAGTTTCTCTACTGGTACCCTGTGGACCTAAGGATAAGCGGCAAGGACCTAATGCAGAACCACCTCCTGTTCTTCATATTCCACCATGCCGCGATCTTTGATGAGCAGCGCTGGCCGCGCGGCATAGGGATAAACGGCTGGGCCCTCCTAAATGGGGCCAAGATGAGCAAGTCCACCGGGAACTTCATAACACTCCGTCAGATGCTCGACGAGGCGGGCGCTGACGCCACCCGCATCGCCGAGGTTTTGGCTGGAGCTGACGGCGGCCTTGATGATGCCAACTTCACGCTAGCAGACGTTGACACGGCAATCGAGGACCTGAACGGCTGGATAGACTTTGTTAAGGAGAACCATGGGAAGGGCAGGGAAGAGAGGCTCTCCATAGACGACTGGTTTGAGAGCGTGCTCAACTCAACGGTGAAGAGGGTCACAGAGTACATGGAGCAGCTCAAGTTTAAGAGCGCCTTCCTGGAGGCGTTCTATGGACTTCAAAATAGGTACAAGTGGTACTTGAGGAGGGCCGGCACCCCTAACAGGGAGCTCCTGATAAAGTACATAGAGTACACGACGCTCATGCTAGCTCCATTTGCCCCTCACGTGGCTGAGGAGACGTGGCACCTAGCAGGGCACAACACGCTCGTCGTCACAGAGACTTGGCCAAGATATGATGAGAACAAGGTAAGGAAGGATGTCGAGGTCTCTGAGAAGGTCATCGAAGTTCTTCTTAACGACGTAAAGAATGTCGTGGGCCTCATTGGAACGCCTAAGGAGGTGATAGTTACAGTTGCAGCCAAGTGGAAGTACAGCGCGCTGATGGACCTTAGCAGGTCCATTTCAGGTGGCAAGCAGCTCAGGGATGCCATAAAGGAGGTTATGGGAAAGGACTATGGCGTCCCACGCCAGGAGCTCTCCAGGCTTCTCCAGAGCGTCAGCAAGAGCCCAGAGGTCCTCGACCTGCTGTTAGACAGAGAGCTTGAGCTGAGGGTGCTCAGGGAGTCCGCGGACTTCATATCAAGGGAGCTTGGAGGGGTCCGCGTCATAATAGAGGAGGAGGAGCAGGGGTCGTCACCGAGGAGGGCAAATGCACTGCCTGGCAAACCAGCCATCTATTTGGTAAGGGCATAGGAGGCAGCTCTTCCACCCTTGTACTCACTTAAAAGGAGAAGGTGAGCTCGTTTGAGGCTCTCTGATATCATAATTGCGCTGAACTCGCTCTCTAGGACAGGCTGGATGCTAAGGGGGGTTCCGTCGTCCGTCGCTGAGAGCGTTTCGCAGCACTCGTTCGCCGCAGCGCTCATAGCTGCTGACGTGGCCTCTCAGCTGGGCCTTGACCCGCTCAGAGCAGCCTTTATAGCGCTGGTTCATGACATAGGCGAGTCAATAGTGGGCGACGTGTCAAAGAGCTCGGGCGTTGACAGGACGGCCAAGGAGTTGGCTGAGCGCGAGGCCATCTTTAAAATGAATGTCAGTGACGCGGTTAGAGGCGCAGCGCTGGAGTACATGGAGGGCAGAAGTCTTGAGTCTATTGTGGCTAAGGTAGGCGACCTCGCTTCAACGATATTGGAGGGCTGCTACTATAAGTCGCTGGGCTTTAAGGTCTCTGAAATAGTAACTTCATCAGTTAATGAGCTGAGGGCTGTAGTTCAAAGGCTTCCCAACGGGCAAAAGGTCTTAGACGTCTTGAGGTCTGAGGGCATAGATCTTACCTGTTAGGCGTTCCCAAGGGCGTTTAACATAATGCGGCCCCTCAGCAATTTTAGGGCTCGCCCTAGATATTATAAGGGGAGCCTTGACAGGAGCTGCTGAGCTTCCGCTGCACGACGGCCATGTGCCAGGCTGGATGCTGAAGATTATGAAGTCCCTGAGCGGGAGCATAGTAAAGGTCATAGTGGAGGAGCGCGGTCCTGAGGGGCTCATAAAGGCGCTCTCAGACCCCTACTGGTTTCAGGCGTTCAATAATGTCATAGGCATGGACTGGGACAGCAGCGGCAGCACGACAGTAGTGTTAACGCTGCTCAAGCAGATCAGCTGGTCTGAGGATCTCGGCTTCCTAGTGCTGGGCGGCAAGGGAAAGAGGATGCTCCAGGTTAAGGATGAGAGCGAGGCCGCTGAGAGGAGGCTTGGGGTGAGCTCTGATGAGGCCTTCAGATTCAGCAAGGTAGCGGCGCGGGCGGCCTCGACGTTCCTGCAGGACGGCTATGACACATACGTCCACGCGGTTATAGTGACTGAGAGGGGCCCCCAGCTTGTAATACAGCAGGGCATGAACTTGACCTCTAGGATGGCAAGAAGGTACCACATAGATAAGGCTTCCATAGAGGAGCCCTTCTCAGGCGTGGCTGGCTTTAAGGCGTCGGTTTACCTTAACGCCACCGCCAGGGAGAGCAGGGAGGCCAGGAGGGCATACGTTGACATAATAGCTGAGGGCAAGGAGAGGCTCCTGAGGCTGCTGGCTGAGAGCAACGCTGCCCTGGGGGCACCAAGCCTGCTCAGGTACATAGAGGGGGAGGCGAGGGCAAGGCCTCCCAGGGCTTACTACAGGCCTGTGACGCCAACTAAGGAGTTCGTCAGGGCCCTTGAGAAGATTTATGCGAACCCACCTTCAAGCGAGGAGGAGCTGGCCTTAACTGAAGGCCTGGGCCCCAAGGTACTGAGGGCCCTTGCCCTGATAGCTGACGTCATATATTCTGTGCCGACCTCGGAGCGCGACCCGCTGACCCTGTCCCTGGATCCATTTTATTATGCCTACGCCATAGGAGGCAAGGACGGCGTGCCCTATCCCTTCGACCCCAAGACGGCGGAGGAGGCTCTTAGTTACCTTGCCAGGGCCATAGAGGAGTCTAAGCTGGGGAGCGCTGTTAAGTTAAGGGCAATGGCCAGGCTAAGGGCGTTCCTGACAAGGCAGGTGAGCTGAGCTGAGAATACTGCACGTCTCAGACATCCACTGCAATGCCGAGGCGCTTACAAGAGTTGTTAAGCTAGAGAGCTTTGACCTTCTCCTCGCCACCGGCGACTATGAGTGCCTGGACGTCGTTGATACTTTGGCTTCATGCTGCTCTGGTAGGGCGCTGGCCGTCACCGGCAACCTAGATGATGTAGCGATAAGGAGAGCTCTTGACAGGAAGGGGCTACTCCTTGATGGGAGGGTTTTGTCGTTTGGCAACCTCGCAGTGGCTGGCGTAGGCGGCATTGATTACAGAAGTGACGTAGAGAGACTGCGGAGGGTCATGAGTGGGTCTAAGGTTGACGTGCTTCTGAGCCATCACCCTCCAAAGGGAGTGCTCGACAGGACCCTTCTGGGCGTTAACATAGGGTTGGCTGCGATAGGGGAGCTGGCCAGGCTCCTTAAGCCAAAGCTTCATCTATTCGGCCACGTTCACGAGTCGCCCGGGGAGGCATTTTACGACGGCGTAGTTGCAGTTAACCCAGGCCCCCTCTTTGAGGGGCGCTACGCGCTCATAGAGATGCTGGAAGCAGGCAAAGTCAAAGTTAGCCTTAAGCGCGCTTAGGCACCCTGCCTAGGAGTTATTGCGGGTTTGTGACTTAACGCTGGCTACCTTAACGTCTTAAGCTCTTCAGTAATGAGCGCTCATGAAAATCATAACAGCAGCCTTCCGCAGCTATTTTGATTTTCACATGGGTCTTTAAGGTTCATTATACATGCTCGTCGGCGAGGTCCCCTTGAGGGGTGAAGAGCCGCTAGGCTCTCCCCGAGGCTACTCAGGGCGTGGGGTCCCAGGTAACCCTGAGCGCCCCCAGGCCCTATGGGACCCCGAGCGGGGCGCGGGAAATAAGGATGAGACTCCGACTGTAAAACAATGAACCCATGTAGGAGCTGAACCCTCTGCAAAGTCGGTGATTTTATAACTCGGCCTAGTAGTGAGCAGCTGGGGGTCTTCTTGAAGTTCCTTCATGAACGCTTTGAAGTCAGGACTAAGGAGAGATTTGAAGTTATTGACGTGACCGACAAAGTAAAGGAGTTTATATACAACAATAGCGTTACCAATGGGCTGCTCTCAATATCAGTGCCGCACACGACAGCCGCTATAGCCATTAACGAGGCTGAAAGAGGTCTTATGGAGGATATCGTGACTTCCATAAGGAGCCTCTTCAACCCCGAGCGGGCCTGGAAGCACAATCTTGTCGATAACAACGCGCACGCTCACCTTGCAGCAACTTTTATAGGTAACTCAAGGTGCGTAAGCGTTGTGAACGGGACCATACAGCTAGGCCGCTGGCAGAGGGTGCTCCTTATAGAGATGGACGGTCCTAGGAGTAGGCTCATTGAACTAACCTTTGTAGGGGAATAGCATTATGCCAACAATATCAATGTAACTGTCACGCTTCTGCGGCAACTGCTTGTCACAACTAATGCTAGACGCTAAGGGCTAGGGGCAGCGTTTGAGATGGTCCGTTACAAGCGAGCCACAGTTATGGTAATGCCACGGAATGCTATTGACTATGACTTACAGGCAGCTAATCGAACCAGGGGCCTCAAAGGGTCCGCAGGCACCGTGGGCAATACAGCTACACCTGAACGTGGGAGTGGCAAGCGTTAAACTTAGAGTCGCTACAGCAGCTCGGTGGTAGCTCTGAAGCCGTACACCATAGTTTTCTCAACCATGAGCGTTGATGGAAGAATAGCGACAGAGACTGGGTTCTCTAAGCTTAGCTGCGAGGAGGACTTCGAGCTGCAGCACAGGCTAAGGGCATGGGCTGACGCTGTGCTCGTGGGAGCTAACACCGCGATAAAAGACGACCCCTCACTCACAGTAAGAAGGGCTGTCGGCAGAAACCCCTTGAGGGTAGTAATAGACGCGGCCCTTAAGGTACCCCCAACCCTTGAGATGTTCTCAGTCCCAGGTAAAGGCGTTATCATAACTACCGAGGATCAGAGTGATGACAAAATTTCTATATACACGGAGAGAGGCATAAGTGTAATAAGAGCTGGCGAGGGCAGCGTGGATCTGAGAAAGGCCCTCTCAGCGCTCTTTGACATGGGCGTCAGGAGACTCATGGTCGAGGGCGGAGGGACTACAACTTATGGGCTCCTCAGGGATGGCCTAGTCGACGAGCTTTGGCTCACGGTGTCGCCAATTATATTTGGCATGGGTGTTCAGGTAATAAATGGCAATGCTAGCCTTTTGAGGGGACTTTACTTAAAGAGCCTCAGGGTTCTTTGCGGAGGCTGGGTCCACCTCAGATACGGCATAATCTACTAATATAAGACTTTCTTTACTAATAAAAAAGCAGGATTGTAGCTTTATTTTAATATACACTATAAAGTAAACTTAGGCCTAAAAGGTTAGAGTGTTTACCCGTGGCGTTCCTTTTCCTTACTTTTAACCTAGTTCCGCCGCGGGCACCCCTCTTAAGGGATCACACGCGGTCACCCCTAAGTCATTGGGGCTGGTCGAGGGAGACGCCGCTACCCTCCCGTCCACGCCTTTTATCACTCCCACCCTCATGAGCGGCGCCCGTCATCAGGTGGGGGTTCACCAATGAAAGCTGTCTCGGTAATACTGTATAAACGTAACCCATATCAAAACAATATTTAGAAGCAATTAAAATAACTAGTAGTTATGTAGAAGCGTTACAGTCTCGTACTTAACGTGACGCCCTTAGTATATGAGACCTTTATAGGTCTCATAGTACAGCGGGTCCTTCTTTATTCTCAGTATGTACTTAGACCTGTCGTACTTCTCGCCTGGGTTGAAGCCGTTCATCCTGTTAGTGGAGAGCGTGGTATTTCTGTACTTAGACTGTATGTAGTCTCTGTAGAGGCTCTCCATTACGTTGAAGGTGCAGAACGGCACCACCCTGCCATCAGGCATTGTGTAATGGATGTTGCACCGTCTAACCCTCTCTACATCATAGTTGTATAGATCCATGAAGTGCATCATGCCAATGAACAGCATCTTGTAGTGTAGCTCTCCAAGGGCGTCATAATTCCTTCTTATCAGCACGCTTGCAAGCAGCTTCGAGAAGCTGAGCTCCTTCGGCATCTTCTCCTGGTCTGTGAACTTCCTCAGGTCTATGAGGCCCTTCAATAGTGCTAACTTCTTGAACTTTGAGTCCTCAAGGTTAAGCCTCTCCTTATCAAGGAACTCTATGAAGCCCTCTATATCGAAGAAGTTGCCAAGTGGCACGAACTTTGTTGGTACGCCGTCGGGCCCCCTCTCGACGAAGACGTAGTTTGCAGCGCCGCACATTGGGTGGTTCGACATGCAGAACTGCTCGGTCCCAACAGAGGCCTCTACGAACTTAGAGAACTTGGCTGCAACAGGTATTGGGTACCACGTGTCGGCCGGTATCTGACCGTCTGTCTGCTCCTCTATGCCCTTTATCGCGTCAGCTATGGTTACCCTCATCTTCTCCCTCTCGCTCTTCTTCAGTTGCCCGCTGAGGCTCACAGGCTGGAAGTTGACCGCTCTGACGATGTCCATATGCTTTCCAGCGAACTTCAGCGTCAGGCCCATCTCATTGAAGTTGGCATTCTTTATGAGCGTAGGCACGAGCACGACGCTTGTCATGCCGGACTTCCTGAAGACCTCAAATATGTATGGCACCTCCCAGTGGTTCTTCGGGTTGGCCTTGGGCGTCACGCCGTCGAAGCTCATGTATACTGTGTTGACGCCGGCCTCCCTAAGCGTCCTCGCGTAGTTTATGGCGGCCTGGGGGTCGTGGAAGTACATCTCCGCAAACTTTATGCCAGCCGTGTTGAGCTGTATATGCCTTACGCCCTCCTCCCTGAGCATCTTAATTATTTCAGGCAGGTCCTCCCTGAGCGTCGGCTCCCCTCCCGTTATCTGTACGGCCATAGTGAAGGCCTGCTTCTTCACCTGCCTGATCTGATACCTCAGGAGCTCTATGGAGGGCTCATAGATGTAGCCGGCCCTCTCAGCGTAGAAGAAGCAGTAATAGCAGCTCAGGTTACACCTGTTCGTGACAACTAGGTTGGTTAGGGCCGTGTGGTTCTCGTGCATTGAGCAGAGGCCGCAGTTGAAGGGGCATGGGGCGCTGAGGGCGACATAAGCCTTCGCATGGCCTGCCCCCTTGCCAGTCTCCTCATACTTCATCATCTTGTAGTACAGCTTGGCGTCGCCGTAGTAGAGCTCTTCAAACTCGCCGTGCTCAGGGCAGACCTTCCTTATGTATATCTTGCCGTCCCTCTCAAGGATCCTTGCTGGCAGCAACCTCATGCAAACTGGGCAGAGGCTTGTGGTGTAGCCTACATGCTTCTCGCCCTCCCTTAGCTCAGGCATGAGGCCGCCAATGGGTATCTTCTTCTCAGCTATTTCAACATAGACACTGTCACCCTCCTTCACAAGCCTTCCAGGGGCTGGCAGCGTTGGGGGCGCTTCAATGTACGTCTTTTGACTCACTGTTACAGTCAACTAGGTTACCTCCTGACCTCTTACTATTCTGCTTCAGTTATTTAAGCCTGCACAAGTATTTATTGTGGCCTGGCCTAGTTGACTTCTTACCTGTTATAGATTCATCAAGTGAGCTCTCTTAGCACTGTTGTACTTATAAAAAATCACGCGCGCAAGTGGTGGCAGTTCAACCTAGAGCTGTTAACAAGATGTCCATAGGGGCCTTAACATGAAATATGCAAGGCAGCTAATGCTGGGCCAGCGCCTTCTTAATGTACGTGCCCATCCTCTTCTCAAGCTCATCCTTGCTGACCTGACCCACTATAGTATCAACGACCTTCCCATCCGCTATTATGAGTATAGAGGGTATGTGCCTCACCTGATACTTATCAGCTACTGCATAAGCCGAGTCTACGTCTACCTTACCAAAGGCCACACCTGGAACTAGGTATTTCATTGCAACTTCCTTGAAGGTCTTATAGAAGTTTATGCAGGGGCCACACCACTCGGCAGTGAAGTAAAGGAATAACACCTTGTTCTCGTTTATGAGTGAGCTCATATTAGACTGTGTTACGTTAACGACAAACTCTTTTAGAGCCCTCTCCAGGTAGAAGGCCCTTTCTTCAAGCTTTTCCGAGAGATTAAGCCACGCATCGTTATCCTTCTCATACATGGCTTTGACCCAGCTCCTCTAGAGAGGGGCCTCTCCCTAAAGTATCTTTGGCCTTACGCCATGTTTATGGCCTCCTCGACGCTGAGAACGCTAGGCCTCGCGCGGTCCGACGTGGAAGACGCTACGGCCTTAACGTTATCAATTATATCCTTCAGCCTAGCAGGCTTTGTGGCCTGGGCGTAGACCCTCACCTTCATCTCAGTGCCGCTTTTCCTTACGAGGAGCCAGCTGCCATCCTCGCCCTCCACTCTTACGCCATCTATGGCGAGGAGGCTTGTAACCTTGACTCCTAAGAGCTTCTCCGCCCGCCGCGAGAGCACTTCGTATAATTGCTCCTTATCGCTCTCGCTTCCCACCAGGAACGAGAGCCTGGCACTTGGATATGACGGCAATGATAGTATGACCTCGTTTACGCTGCGCCCTCTTCTCATGACCTCATCCAGCAGGAGGAGTGCTTGGAAGATGCCGTCAGGCCACGGCCCCCACTTTGGATCTATGAGCTTCCAGGGCTCAGCAGCCATTAACGTGTTACTGTCCATATACTCGTGTAGCCTACCTAAGGGCGCGCGAACTATTTTGCCGCCTGTCTTTTCTACAACCTCCTGCACCTCGTAGCCTACATCAACAGAGACCACAACGTTACCCTTGCTCTCGCTTAGCTTGCGCTGTGCCAGCAGGGCTATTATAAGGTCCTGCTTTACAAAGCCTAACCCCCTAGTTAGGACTGCCAGCCTGTCAGCGTCGCCATCATGAGCTAGGAGGACCTCGGCGTTCGAGCCCTCAAGGACAGGCTGCAGGGACGTCATCACGTCAGGCCTCGGCTCAGGAAGCCTTCCTGGGAACGTGCCGTCAAGGTTACAGTTTACGCTTATGATTTTTTCGAATCCTGCCTCCCTGAGGAGCTTTGGAGTCACGACGCTGGCAGCGCCGTTAGCGCAGTCGACCAAAACCTTAGGCCTGTCAGCCCTGCGCCACAGGCTCGTGTCAACAAACTCTAGGGCCTCATTTATATAAGACTCGACGGCATAATTCTCAGTAGTGAAGTAGCCGACCCTGTCCCACGGCACCTCCGTTGCTGAATTTATGTAGCCCTCAAGGGAGCTCTCCTCGGCTCTGAAGAGTTCCATGCCGTCCTTCTTCAACAGCTTAATGCCATTATCCATGGGCGGGTTATGGCTCGCTGAGATCGAGGCCCCAAGTGAGGAGCGCGACCTCTTGACCTCGTAGGCTACAACTGGGAGAGGCGCCGTGCCAATAAGTATCACATCCATGCCGCCTGCCATGAAGCCCGAGGCCGTCGCCAGCGACAGAAGCGGGCTCGTGAGCCTGGAGTCGTGCCCCACTACGGCACTTCCCTTGGAGTCCGCTATGTGCCTGGCCGCTGCTAAGGCTATGCTATAAATTAGCCTTGGGTTAATCTTTTCTGGGTAGGGGCCTCTGGCTCCCGCTGTTCCGAATAAGGGCAAGGCACTCACCATGCATGCTCTGTTTGCGCGAGATAAAAGCGCTTCTAAAAAGAACCTACGCGCTTCTACAAAATATGAGCAAGGTACAACAGGCCCAGCCTGTAAGGGATGTTCGCTCATAGGTATTCATTAATTTCTATGATGTGAAATTCCGCGAGGGCACATCAAAAGAAACCCTCATGATGTCGCCTTGTTGTTCTCAGTAAACCAATGCTAGCTGCCACCGTTTAAGGGTACAGCGGGGCACTTGGCTAGGCCCAGAAGGTCGCCGACCTTCTTTGGCTTTATGCATACAACTCCAGTATCCTCGTCAACCTCAACTACGAAATCCTTCCCCCACCTCTCTACGACGTATTTCTTTATGTAGAGGTTAAGGGGAAGCGTGTAGTACTCGTACTCATAGGTTTTACCGCCTACCTCCTTCTTACCCTTCATAGTCCTCGCTTCGACGGACCTTACTTTCACGGCTTGGCACCCTGACTGTCTTTAAAGTGAGAAAGGCCTGATAAGTTTTTATCACGAAGTCCCTAATAATCGTTATAGTGTTTTATATATAGATGCAAGGGCTCAGCTGTTTAACATAGCGCATCTGCTCTTAAAGGCCTTTTCATCAAACGCTTGAGGGAGCTTTAAATTTTCCTCAAGGGCCTGCGGCTGAGGGGTGAAAGCTACGTCGAAGGAGCCGCGGCTGTTTGTTGCTTCCAAGGATGAGATAGTAAGCGGTGAGGCCAGCGACATTTACTTCAAGAGGACGCAGGAGGTCTTAATGTACGCGGGCCTCAGCAGCGTCAAAGTCAGGATGGAGGTGCACCTATACAGCGAGCCGCCTGAGGGCGAGTGGGCAGTTTACGCGGGGCTTGAGGAGGCCCTAGCCATAATGAAGGACAAGCCGTTCACTGTGTACTCGCTCCCTGAGGGCACGCTTTTTAAGAGGAAGACTCCTCTAATGCTGATAGAGGCTCCTTATGAGGCCTTCGCGCCGTTCGAGGCTCCAGTACTTGGAGTCCTCAGGTTTGAGAGCAGCATAGCGACAAAGTCGGCTAGAATCAGGGTAGCAGCTGGCAACAAACTTTACCTCTTCTTTGGGCTCAGGGCGCTTCATCCCGCCGTCTTTCCAGCGGCTGACAGGGCCGCATACATAGGTGGCGCTGACTCGGTCAGTGGTATACTTTCAGAGAAGTACCTGGGCCTGACGCCTCAGGGAACTATGCCTCACGCCCTGATAATAGCTATTGGGGACCAGAGGAAAGCGTGGCAGCTCTTTGCAGAGCTCTACAGCGGCAAGGTAAATGTGATTGCGCTCTCGGACACATTTGACGACGAGAGGCAGGAGGCCATGATGGCAGCCGAGCTGCTCAAGGACAAGCTGTGGGGGGTAAGGCTTGACACGCCGTCAAGCAGGAGGGGCAACATGCACGACATTATAGAGGAGGTCAAGTGGACCCTTCAGCTCCACGGCTATAAGAACGTGAGGGTCATAGTCAGCGGTGGCCTTGACGAACAGAGCATACTGGAGTTACGTGACGTCGCTGATGGGTTTGGTGTTGGCACTACTGTTGCAATGCCAAGGAGCGTCGACCTGAGCATGGATATAGTCGAGGTGAACCGCGGTAACGGCTGGGAACCGATAGCCAAGAGGGGGAAGATGCCAGGGGCCAAGATGGTGTACTCATGTGGCGCGCTTAAACATCACGTGGCACCCTGGAGCAGCGAGCCGCCGTCCTGCGAGGACGGCAGGAGGCCTGAGCAGCTCCTAGTTAAATACCTAGACAATGGCAAGTTGGTCCGTGATCTGCCGTCCTTGGACAGCATAAGGTCTTACGTGATCTCGCAGCTTAAGGAGCTGAAGCTGCTGCCATAGTGGTGTCGGAGCACCTTGAGTAGAACGCCAACTAGGTTAGTGGTCACTAGGTCCCTCCTTTATGGCGTAGCCCTTCTCTTAAATATAACTGTGAGCATACTGCTTGCCAGAAGGCTTAGCGAGGCAGACTATGCGGCCTATCAGTTTGCTACAAAGAGAGTCATTAACTACGCAACTGTGCCCATCAGCCTCTTTGGGCTGTGGATGTATAGGTACTTAGCCGTAAGAAGGAGAGGCTCCTTCTCGGCAGGGCTCTTTCTCTCGCTGCTAAGCGGGATCCTCGGGATACTGCTAGGCTTCAGCCTAGAGTACCTAGAGGCAAAGGTGGGGCTTGAGGTGGCGCTCCTGGCTGGCACGGCCCTCATGCTTCAGTCATTCATGGGGGGCATCACCACAATGCTGGACGCCACAAGGCCTGTGAGGCTGGCCCTGCTGACCCTTGTCTACAGACTGCTGTACTCCGCCTTAATTATGGTGGCGCTATACGCGGCCTTTCCATCGCTTGGGCACGTCTTCGTTGCGACGTCGCTCTCTCTAGCGATCTCAATAGCCCTTGGGCTTGAGTGGCTTCACCAAGTAGTGGGGTCTGACTCGTCGCCCTGGCCTACCCTGGCCGAGTGGGCTAGGACTTCGAGGCCGCTGCTAATTGCGTATGTTGTTGGCTTTGTGGCGTCACTTGACGCGACAATAGCGTACCCCCTCGTCGGCTCAGCCGTTGTGGCGGCCTTCTTCGTCGCGGCGGCCGTGGCGACGCTTGTAAGGGAGTCTGCAAATACAGGCCTTCGGTACCTTCACGTCTACGTCCTCTCAACAGGCAACGTGGCAGCTGCCCTAAGGTCAATCTTCATAGTGGCCTCACTCGCGACCCCGCTTTTTGTTTACGCGGCCGTGCACCCGCTCTACATAATTTATGTCTTCAATTACAAGTACGGCTGGGCATCATGGGCCCTGACAGTGTTTATGATAACAGCTATAATTGAGGTTCTGAACGGAGGGCTCTCAAACCTAGTGATGGGCTCTATAGGCGAAGTCGGCGAGGGCTCCGTCTCTAAGTTTGAGCGCTTAAACATAGTGACGTCTATACCCTCCTTAGTTTACATAATAGCGCTGGCCGGGGCCTTCATCATGCTAAAGGGCCTTCAGCTTCAACTTATTATATTGGCGTGGTCCGCTGTTTACATGGTGCGCTTTGCCCTGTCGGTTGGCATATACTATTACTGGTTCCTTCCAGGCAACGCCAAGGGAGAATTTAACAGGCGCTTGGCGAAGCTGGCCTTGAGCGCCCTGCTGGCTATTGCCCTCTCTCTTCTCTTTAGTCCGCTCGCGCCGCCAAGCAGGGGTCTCTTAAGGTCTATAGCAATTCTAGCGGAGATGGGAGTACCTTACTTAGCGGTGTACTACGCTATAGTAGCAGTTGTTGACCCTGAGCTAAGGTCGGTTGCCTCCAGGCTGCTTAGAGCGGTTTCAAGCGGCAGCCTATCTTTATAGTTCAGACCAGCTGAGCTGTGGCAACGCCCTGCTGCTCTGCGATATTAGGCCCGGTGGTGAGGCTAATAATAGAGGAGAGCGACAGTCGTGTCGGCGCGCATAGAGAGGCTCTCAACAGGAGTACGCGGCATAGACGAAATGCTAGGGGGAGGCATACCAAGGGGCTTCTTTGTTGCCGTGGTGGGGGAGCCCGGCACCGGCAAGACTATCTTCGCCCTTCACTATGCGTGGCGGGGCATAAAGGATAACGACAAGGTCATTTACGTGACGACCGAGGAGAGCAGGGAGAGCATAATAAAGCAGGCGAAGATGTTTAACATGGACTTAGATAAGGCAGTTGATGAGGGAAAGGCTATAATAATAGATGCGCTGCTCAAGTCTCAGAACGATGAGTGGTCGCTTGACGAGATCGACGTGGAGACCCTGGTAAACAAGGTGATAGAGGCCAAGAGGAGGCTGGGCTATGGCAGGTCAAGGCTAATAATTGACAGCATGAGCACCTTCTGGCTTGACAAGCCAGCAATGGCTAGGAAGTACAGCTACGCCGTCAAGAGGGTCCTATATAGGTGGGACTTCACGGTACTCATGACGAGCCAGTACGCTATAACTACGTCAAGCGCCTTCGGCTGGGGGCTTGAGCATGTGGCTGATGGCATTATAAGGTTCGGCAGGAGGGTCATAGGCGGCGAGCTCAGGAGGTACATCCTTGTAGAGAAGATGAGGCAGACGCCGCATGACCTCAGGGTCCACTTCATTGATATAAGGGACGGCGAGGGATTGGTCTTGCTGGGGCCAGCAAACTTCAGCAGGGAGGACCTGGCGTTGCCGGAGGACATCAAGAGAAGAATCAGGGAGTCTAAGGAGAGGGAGCCGGGGCCTTAGAGACTCAACGCAAAGGCGCGCTTGATCATCCTTAAACACTTTTGCCTCTGTCATGGTATACCTACATTTAAGCTGTCCCTATGGACACCGTGCACTTCCTTAACTGAAATAGAACCTAATCAGCATATGCGCTCGTGTCATTATTCTTTCATAGTTAAGAGGCTTGCCAAGTTAGAGAGTTTTTTTAACTTTTTCATTGAAAAATCTTAGCTCATCTGAAGGGCGAGACTTTCAACATACTATAAATTTTAAATTTGCGGGGGCTTAGGAACCGCTCAGGTGACAATTAAATGCCCAGGAACATAGTTGTGAGGCAGCTTAACCAGATCCCTATAGAGGATACAGAGGTAGAGCTCGTTGAGAGGAAAGGGCTTGGGCACCCAGACTACATAAGCGACGCTGTCGCCGAGGAGGCTAGCAGGCAGCTCAGCGCCTACTACAAGGAGCGCTTTGGGGCCATAATGCACCACAACCTGGACAAAGTCCTCCTTGTGGGTGGGCAGGCCTCGCCAAGGTGGGGAGGGGGTGACGTCATATCGCCCATTTACATTATAGTCTCCGGCAGGGCGACGACGGAGGTCAGGACTTCATCAGGTATAGAGGAGGTGCCTGTTGGCAGGATAGTCATAAAGGCCGTCAAGGACTGGGTTTCAAGGAACCTGAGGTTCCTTGACCCAGAGATCCACCTAGTGGTTGACTACAAGATAGGCAAAGGGAGCGCAGACCTCAGGGGCATATTTGAGTCAAGGTCAGGGTCCTACAGGGCTAACGACACTAGCTTTGGAGCAGGCTTCGCGCCTCTGAGCACTACAGAGAGGCTGGTTCTTGAAACCGAGAGGCTGCTTAACAGCAAGGAGTTCAAGTCAAAGGTGCCTGCGTCAGGCGAGGACGTGAAGGTCATGGGGCTCAGAAGAGGGAGGACCTTAGAGATAACGGTAGCCGATGCTATTGTGAGCCGCTTCGTGAGGGATCCGGAGGAGTACATGAGTGTCAAGGATGAAATAAAGGAGGCTGTGCTCAACCTTGCCAGCAAGCTGGCGCCAGATTATGATGTGAAGGTATATGTAAACAACGGAGACATACCTGAGGAGGAGGTGTTTTACATCACGGTCACCGGCACCAGCGCGGAGCACGGCGATGATGGAGCCACTGGAAGGGGCAATAGGGTCAACGGCCTTATAACGCCTATGAGACCAATGAGCCTTGAGGCGGCAGCTGGTAAGAACCCTGTGACGCACGTAGGCAAGATATATAACGTGGCTGCCATGGAGATCTCCCAGGTAATATATGAGAAGGTACCTGGCGCGAAGGAGGTTTATGTAAGGCTTCTGGGCCAGATAGGAAGGTCCATAGATGACCCGCTGATAGCCGACGTCTCCATAATACCTGATAACGGTGTACAGTTGAACTCCAACATTAAGCAGGAGGTTTCTGGGATAGTAGATGAATACCTAAGCAGGCTGCACTTCATCTCAGAGAGGTTCCTTAAAGGGGAGGTCCAGCTCTATTAATCTACTCCGCTACTTTTCATTTTATATATTTTATTGTTGTAAGAGTAGTCACCTTGACTGCCATACGATCTTTCGCAGTTTACTAGCTAGGCCCGTTTCTTCAACGACACTCTCAATAGTGGCATTCTTAGAAACTAACGATAAATTATAAAAGAAATGCGTCGTGGAATCGGATAGAAACTAACAAGTAATCAGACGTCGCTTAGACATCAGACGATTAGTACGATTTGCTTACTTAAACCTTAATTTAAACAACTTTGCGTTAATAGTTTTCCCTCATTTAAGCCGATTCCGTCTACTTACTCAACACGACCAGTGCCAACTATTATGTCAAGGCTGCACGACGATCTTTACTGCCTAGGGCCCTCATAGACCTGTACTCGCTGAGCAGCTGGGATAGCTTAGCGTTTACGAACTCGTCTGACTTAATCTTCCTAGCGAAGTCGGTCGCATCCTGAAGCACCTTTGAGCTGACGAAGTGGTAGCCAGCAGCCCGCACAACCTGGTAGTTATTGATGTTGAGCGGTGCTATGCCGTATTTCTTCGCTGCGTTCGGCAGAGGCCCCTCCGTCTCTTGCAGAAGAAGAGCCTTAACGCCAGCGCTAGCCAGCTCGCTGAGGACCTCTGCCTCAAAGTTCGTTGTGCTATCAACGATGACTACTTCGCCGGGCCTTATCGGACCTATCAAGTCCTCACTCCTCTTGAGGCTTGATCTTTTAAGCTCGTCAAGCCTCCTCGCCATCACAAGGCTACCTGAGACCACTTGGAGCAGGGCCTTCCGAAGGGCCTCCAGGTCCTCTTGAAGGGCCTCGTAGGACTTCCTTAAGTCTGAGAGCGTCGACTCAAGGGACCCGACCCTCTTCACGAGGGAGTTTACCTCGCTGTCTTTAAGGAGCTCAGCCTTTAACTGCTTCCTGGCCAGGTACAGCTCCCTTTCCTCGTGGAAGAGCCTATCCCTCAGCTCCTCCAGTTGCTTCGTCAAGGCAACCTTCTGGGCCTCCAACAGCTCAAGCCTCGAGTTCTCATTACATGGACCTTGTTGAACTTTAGAGTCCGTAGCGGGAAGGCTGCGCCTCTCCTGTTGCTGGCTCTCATGGTCTCCAAGCAGTCTTGATATCTGCTTCTCTATAGCCTCAGCTAAGGTGGCGCCTCTGATGACATCGGCCTTCAGTTCGTCAACGTCAATGTCTAGGCCCAGCCTAGAGGTGTAGGCCTCTACCTGGGAGAGCTTGTTATGGTAGTCTATGAACGCCTTGTAGGCGGCGGCCAGCGAGTCCCTCTCATGTGAAGTCTTAGGCTTTAAGTCAGAGCCAGCCGAGGCCTTAGACGCCATGTACTCTTTCTCCGCGACGCTAAGGTCATAGCCCGGCAGGTACAGCTGCGCGCCCAGCTGCGCCGCGAGCTTTCTAATGAGCTCTGGAGGGTCCGAGACGTCTGTGGCAACTATTATAGGCCTGCCAAGCTCTGAAATTAATTTAACTATCTCGCCTCTGTCGAGCTCCTTATAGCTGCCTAAGTGAAGAAGCCTTCCCTCTACGTCAAGGACTGCTATGCCTGTCGTCATGCCGGCGTCAACGCCCACTATGAGAGGCCTTGAGGGCCTCTCGCTGCTTTCTCCAAAGATGAGCTCACCCTCGTACTTGGTCTCAACCTTTATCATGTAGTCTATGCCGCGGTGGGGCCTCACTAGACCTACTAGCCTCTCGCGCGGCGCGTAGACTATGAATACAGCCGATTCAAGTCCTCCATCGCCGGACCTGTAAAAGACGTCATAGTCTATGTTGGCATTGTCAAGGGCCTCCTTAACCTTGTCTGCTGCTATCTTTACAGAGGCCCTTATCCTCCGCTGGTACCTTGCCTGGCTCCAGCCCCCGCTCTTTGAGCTTCTCCCTCTGCTGACTACAATATAGGTCTTCTCCCTGCTGAAGCCGACACGCCGTCCCCCTCCCTTCGCGACTATGGCGGCAACTATGAACGCCGTCCTCATGGGTGAGAGCTTTGACGAGGCCACATCAATGCCAGCACGCCTTGCAGCCTCAAGGACATCGAGCAGGCCCTCGCTCGTCGCCGTCGCCTGTACCAGCGCTGTGTCGGGGGGGAGTAGCGAAAGAAGCCTTGCTAGGCTCTCAGTTGAGCCGTCAGGCGAGAGCTCGAGCACGTTATCAGAAGCTATGTACTTTGGCCGGTGCTCCCACGCCAGTCTAACTATGGCTGGGAGCGCCACGGATTGATATTTAGCTATAAGCCTTAGGGACTGATCTATGAGCACAACAGAGTACCTGGCCCTATTTATGGTTGACAGAGGGCTCCCATATTCTATGTCAACACCCATGTAGATCTCGGAGGAGCCCTCCTGCGAGGACATCTTCAGCTACTCCCCGTTATCCGCCTCAGCAGGTCCTCGGCGTTTACTGTAAGCCCGAAGTTTTTATTAAAATATGCTGCAATTCTCTTGACGTCATTAGCTAGCAGACTCATGGCTGCAGGGTCCGAGGTGCTCACGTACTGGGGCCAGTCTATGATGTACCCCCTCAGCGTCTCGCCTGCAGAGACAAGCACATTGTACGGGCTAAGGTCGCCGTGGACTATGCCTGCCTCCTTAAAGGCTATCCTAATAGTGTCAACAACGTCATTAAGCACTTTAGTGGCCTGCTCCTCGCTTAAACCCTTCACAGAGGTCAGCTCCACGCCTTCTATGTACTCAGTGACCACGCAGTTAAGCTCCGATGTCAGGGGCTTCGGTACAGCGCCACCAAGGGAGTTCACCATGACAAGGGCCCTGAGCTCCCTCTCAGCGCTCTCAATAGCTACGTCCAACCAGGGCGCTCGCCTATCCCTTCTGCCATAGGCTCTCCTCCTGGCCATTGACCTGAATGACCGGGCCCCCTCCTCGTGGAACTTCAGCGAGACGGGCGCGCCGGAGGGGGTCCAGGCGATGTAGACCTCGCTCTCCTTACCGACGCCTATCCTGTCGCCCACTCCAGCCACTACGCCCCTTCTGATCAGCGCTATTGCCGACAGCACGTTAACGCCTGCAAAGGTTAGCTGAAATGAGAGCTCGCCGCTGACAACTCTTGATCTGACAATGCCCGCCTCGCTCAGCCTGAGGAGCACCTTAACGGCTATGTCATGTGGAACCCCTGCGTCCTTCTCCAGCAGGCTTATTGGGGCGTATTCGAACCTCCTGTGGAGCTTGTAGACCTCGCTTAGTATGTGATAGGCCGTTTTGTCAGCTAACCGCAGGCGATCATTTAGTGTAAGCGTCTGTCACCACTGAGCTAGCATAGGCACGGAGCAAAAATAAAGTTCAAGAAGAACGGCGAGTGTTGGCATTCGGCGGCTTACGCTGGTTTCGAGGTTTAAAAGGTGAGTCAAAAAAAGTTTACTATTAACACTATATAAGATGTTTTAGGGTAATTAAACATTCAGCATCTAGCTAGCTGCTATCCATACATTAGACTGAATAGTTAGATGTGAATACAAAGAAATATTAACTCGGTACAAATATAGTAATGCAGGCACGCTAAAGGAGAAGGTGGGATGAGATATGGAGGAGAGTGTACCTACTAAAGAGGGAATTTATCTGAGAGATAGCACCCTTTACGTGGTTGGCTCGCGCGCTATAGCTAAGGTCTCCTCCGCCCTGGCCAGCGAGAGTAGGGCGAAGATACTTGTTATTCTCCAGAAGGGACCGACGGACCTAGAGGACATAGCGACCCTGATAAATCAGAGTAAGGCTAACGTGAGCAGCCAGATAAGAAAGCTTGAGGAGGCCGGCATTGTAAGGTCACACTACATACCAGGCCAGAGGGGGATAAAGAAGGTAGTAGAGCTTACAATTAACAAGATAGTGTTTATGATAACGCCAGAGCAAGAGCGCGGAGCTACAAGCCCTGCTGCTAGCCAGGAGTCAAAGCGGGCCTGACGCGGCTTAGGCGCACGGGCACTCGAACGCTACTCACCAAAATCAACTACGTTAACGCTTCTCTTGGCTATGTTAACGTACATAGCGCCAGTTATTCTACACCTATCCCCCCGCTCAAGGAGAGCGGCCTCCCATCTATCTCCAAAAAACTCTCTCACCTTGGCGCCAAGAAGTTTGAGCTCACTTAAGTTGACAGAGGAGCTCATGAGGGCCTGAGGCATAGGAAGCCTTAGATAGGATGGCATAGCTATGTAAAACTTGTCTGCAGCGCATGAGTACTTGATTGCCTTCACAGCAACCTTTGCTTCAATGTAGTCCTCAGCCCTACTTATGAACATTGGTGGCAGGTAGCCCGTCTCAACCTCTACTATAATGCTCTCGCTGTCTCTATACGCATAGACGTCAGCCACATGCACGTCGTCAATTTTATATTCAACGGCGCTCTTGAAGCCCATCTCGGAGAGCCTCCTCGCGACTATCAGCTGTAAGGCTGCATGAAACCTTGAAATTCTAGAGAGTCTCCCTACGCCGTTAATATTACAAGGGTCCTCCTCCATAGCTTCAGAGGCTTCGACCCTCGAGTTAGCCCCCAGTGAACATTCTTGCGAGAAAGTTTTTCTTTAGAACTACCGTGCATAGAGTTGTCGTTGCACGTGCGCTGTGGGCAAAAATAATACTCACGTTTTCATTAAAAGCCTTTCAGGATTACTCGCGTCCTAGCTAAAGGGCAGCTATGGCCTCTCCGTCCCTCCCTCTTATGACGTAGTTCTTAGTGAAGATGGATATCACTAGTGCCAATAGTGAGAATGCGGCGCCTGTGAGGAATATGTAGTTAAAGGCGGTACTGCTCCCCTCCGTGAAGAAGTAATACATTCCGGCCAGTGCGTAGGGCACGAACGCCTTGTATGTAGTCATTATGGTGGCCGCTATTACAGGCCCGGCCGCGGATCCCAGGAACCTTACCATAGTGTTAAACCCTAGGCCTACAGTTACGCTGTCAGGAGGCATCGACATGGCTATCATATTAACTATTGGAATCAATATTGAGACCACCCCGACGCCAGCTATAAATGAGTCTAAGGCCAGCTGAAGCGGTCCAGGCCTGTAGAGGGCTAGGGCCATGAACCCTGCGGTGGAAATTATGGAGCCGTAGACGAGCGCCGGTTTAGGTCCAAGAGAAGTTGTAACCTGACCGATGAGCGGCGCTATGACTATCATAGCGAGTGTTGCAGGCAGCAGCGAGAGAGCGGCTGATATTACTGAGAGGCCAAGGCCGTACGGCGGGGCCTCCTCGGCATAATAGATCACCCCAAGGTAAAGCATGAACATGGCTACCCCTGATACAAGGCCAGCAGCATTGGCGACCACTACGTTCCTGATCCTCAGCAGCTTAAGGCTGATGAGAGTTCTAGGGGACCTGGCCTCATATGCGAGGAACGCGGCGTAGAGCGCGATCCCAGGTGACAGGAATGAAAGCTGGAGCGGCGACACCCAGCCCTTGTAGGGCGCCTCGGTTAGGTACAGTAACACAAGTGCGGTCCCGCCGGAGAGGAGCACGGTGCTCACGTAGTCTATCTTCTCGCGTCTAACAGGTGGGTAGTCACCGAGCACCAGAAGGGCCGCAATAAACATAATTATTGAGAGGCCGAACGCTATGTGGAACATGTAACGCCAACCAAGGTATTCCTCTATGTAGGCGCCGGCTATCATACCTACGGTCATCCCTATGGCGACCATAGCGCTCTGTATTCCTTGGGCAACGGCAACCAGACGGCGCGGGAACGTGTCAGTAATTATTGCAAGGCCCAAGGGGAATAGCGTGAAGCCGAAGCCCTGAAGCGCCCTGGCGGCTATCAGGGACTGAATGTTGGGTGCAAAGCCAGCCGCCAGCACGGCTGCGGAGTAGAAAGCTAGTGACGCTACGTAGAGCTTCTTTTTGCCGTAGACGTCGCCCATCTTCCCGAAGAGCGGGGCTACGGCTGCGCCGACCACCATGTAGGCTGATATCACCCAGGCAGCCTCCTCGTTAGTGGCGTTGAGGGCGCTCTGAATGTGGGGCAGCGAGGGCACGACCATAGCCTCAACGTACATAGTTATCATTGTCACTAGGGTGAGCACTGTGAGGACCGCGTAGGGCCCCCCATGACCCCTGCTCATTACTTGGGGTCACCTTCTTCTAGCTCCAATGACCGCCATCACTATCAATATTATCACTACAACGGCTGCTATTACGTAGAGGGCTAGGTTTGAGCTAGAGCCTGAGGGCAACTTCAGTTGAAGTCCCGAGCCGACGCTCAGCGGCACTAGCACAACCTGGTGCATCACTTGCATGGTAGGAGGCTGATACCAGGTGAGCAGGAGTGGAAGGTAGTAGGTGCCGGGTTTAATCCCCGAGCTCACGGATATCACGAAGGTGACGTTTGCGTAGGAGCCGCTTGTGAGGCTGCCGAGGCTCTCATTCATGAAGTCTACCGCCAGGAGCGGGTTCTCGCTGGAGGGTACATATGGTGTAAAGATCGGGTTGGGGAGTAGCGTGGCCGTCACGTAGCTGGCGTTGTCAAGCCCAACGTCGGCCAGCTCAACAGTGACATAGACGTTAGAGGAGCCCACGCTAAGGTCTCCATGGTACACGTTAATCACAGCGAAGTGGGCAGATGGTCTCACGTAGACAGTTATTGGTATCAGCGCGCTTCCTCCAGTGTAGCTTACGTTTAGGTAAACCGTGGCGTTGAAGGGCTCCGGAACCCTGAAGTAGCCGAAGGGGTAACTGGCTATCTCTGAGACGTTAGCAATTGAGAGGGGCGCTGTAACGTTGACAACGCGCCCCGGCGGCAGGTAGCCAAGCCTGATCACGCTCATATTAGGGTACAACAGGGAGAGGGGCCACGTAGGGATTACTTTCACGGTAACGTTGGAGGCTACGACGTTGCCCTCATTAATAAGGTAGGCCTGAAGCAGCGCCGCTAGGTCGCCCGCATATATTACGTTAGGATACGTAGAGTAGCCCACAAAGGCTATCTTTGAGTAACCTGTAATTGCCACTTGGAACTGAACTTCCTGGCTGCCCTCAATAAGCGTTGTCCCGCCCGTTGGGGTGGGGACTTGCACATAGTACTCTATGTCAAGGGTCTCATTATAGATGCCGACTGTAGCGTTTGAGGACACGTTATAGAGTGAGACCAGCCTAAGAGCGGCGCCAGGTTGCAGCAGCGGGCTGAAGGCGGACGGCTTGGGTTGCCCCCTCACGAGCTCCAGGGGGTATGAAGGCTTGAACGTAACTGAAACGTTGTAAAGGTTGACAGGGCCTAGGTAGTAGATAACTACGGTGAGAGGCAGAAGAGAGCCGCCAGGGAACGCCATGAGTGCATGGCTCTCGTTAATTCCCCAGAAGCTTATAGCAGTAAAGGTGGGCTTAACTTCATCAGCAAGCGCCTTTGAGGTTGTCCACGTGTACGACGCTAATGTAAACAGAGCTGCCAGGAGCGTCACAAAAACCAAGGCCTTCGCCGCTCTTGCCTTCAAGCCTTAGCCCCTCAGATATTACGAGAGTCGATATATAAAAGCTTTACTCTTAACATCAAGCAAAGCTGAGGTGACAATAGCGCATAGGACAGGTTTTCCTTGTACAAGGTTGCTAACGCCAATTTTATTATTAAGCGTGGCTGTTGAGGCCTTCAACAGGGTTGTGCTGGCGTCTGTTGCAGCTTTTAGGACAACTTGTTTCTTCCCTATGTCACGTTTTTATACGGCTACCAACTCATAGCTTATGGCGCAGGTGAGCGCCTTTGACGAAGAAGATCCTCATAGCTGGTGGAGGTATAGGAGGCTACGTTGCAGCGAAGAGACTGGTAGACGGCATTAGGAGTAGCGGCGTTGACGCCGAGGTAACAGTTATCAACAAAGAACCCTATCACTTCATGCCGCCGCTCTTCTTTGATGTGGCCCTGGGCTATGCCTCAGCTGACGAGACCAGGGCCCCTATACAGAACATGGAGAAGTACGGCATAAAGGTGACACTAGACGAGATACAGTCCATAGATGCTGCGAACAGGACCGTTGTCGGCGCCAAGGGCAAGTACCAGTATGACTACCTTCTGGTCTCCCTCGGTATAGACTACGGCTGGGGCGCGTACCCAAATCTTGACAAGGAGGGCGTCCACAACTTTGACCTTGACGGTGCGCTGAAGATGAAGGAGGCCCTCAACCAGGTTAAGGACGGGCAGAACGTAACTTTGCTGATACCTGAGCTGCCCTACAGGTGCGGCATATACCCATACGAGGCGGCAACCGCGCTCTCGTCCTTCTTCAGGGCCAGGAACAAGAAGGTTAGCATAAGGCTCCTAGACCCAATGCCCGCCCCAATAATCCCCCTGGGCTCAGCCATATCAAGGTTCATAGCGGATCAGCTCGCATACTACGGCGTTGAATACGTGCCCAACTTTAAGCTGAGGGAGATAGACCCATCAAAGAAGACCGTCGTAGGGTCCAGCGGCGAGTTCAAGTACGACCTCCTGGTCAAGGTGCCGCCGTCAAGGTTGCCTAAGGCCCTTGCAAACAGCGGCGAGGACTTCACGTGGAAGCAGGACCCGAGATGGGCCCCTGTGCTGCCTAACGGCAGGCACCCTAAGTACGATGACGTCTACCTCGCAGCTGAGCACTCATTGCCACCGCTCGGCATAGGTCTTGCCGGCGTCTTCGTTGAGTCCCTGGCCATAACTGCCGCTACTAACATGCTAGCTGATCTGGTCGGCGGCTTTGGGCCAGCGTTTGTGCCAAGCCCTGTCTCCTGCGTTGGTTACGCCGGCGACAAGGGCTGGGCTGGCACGTGCGAACTGCCGTTTGACGCGAGCAAAGGCATGTACGCAATGAAGTGCTACTTCGGCGGCGTTTACTCCATAGGGAGGCTGCTGAAGCAGGGGTTCTACCGTGGCTGGATTGACGGTCTTAAGTTCTGAGGGGGTGGCATGAATGGCTGAGGCAAAGAAAGAGGTAGCAGAGGGTGTCTCCCCAGAGGTTCAGGCCCAGGCGCTGGCGGAGCTCCTGGACGCTGTAGTTAACCTTAAGAGGAGCGGCATCCTCGGCATGCTGTCTTACCTCGCGGACAAGGCAGAGGAGTCCTTCCTCGCGGCGGCCACGGACCCAGCGCTTATGAGGCTCCTGGCCCTGCTTTCCTCAGTCACGTACGGCATCATGAACGTTGACACAAGCGACCTTTCAAACGCCCAGAACAACTTGACGGACCTGACTTCATGTGCAATGGAGTCCCTAGGCAAGCTTGATCTAAGCAAGCCTAAGAGCGTCGGCCTGCTAGGCCTTATGAGGTCCCTCAGTGACCCTGACGTCTCACAGGGCCTTGGCATACTCTTAGATATAATGAAGCAGCTAGGAGCCTGCGCCAGGAGCAAGGGTGCGTCAAAGGCTTAGAGCATCTTTATCTTTAAATAATGAATAAAATAAAATTTTCTTATTTATTTCTGAGGGCGTGACGCCAAGGACCCGAAGGACCTTGCTATGTTAAGCAGCGCGTTCAGACCTTTCAGGGTTTCCTTGTTGCCCAATAGGAGCACCAGGTCGCTGAGGCTGTTTACCTGTGGCGCCGAGGCAAGGGCGGCGGTAGCCTCCTTAAGCGCACCGACGTCAAGGCTGTCTATAATTTCAACGAGTGCCTGGAGCTTGTTGAGCGTCTCAGGCCTTGTCATCCTCTCAAGCAGCTGCATTATCTGAGGGAGCCTGTCAATTACTATGAGCGTTTCAGGTGTTATTAGTAGCTTAGCCACCGCCTTCATCAGCTCCTCGTCAGAGAGCATGTTGTCCAGCATAGATACCATGTCTAGGAGCCGCTCGAGCGCCTCAGCCTGTCTCTCAGCCTGGGATACCATACACATCACCTCATGGGAACAGCTTCCACAGCCTCTCAGGGGACGTGTTCTCAAAGTAGGCGTCAAATATGGGGTCCCAGAACTCCGGGTGTTTGAGCACGTCCCAGTAGGTGTCAGCGAAGAACCTTTTCATAATGAAGAACACGCTCTTGGGAGGCAGCTTTACAGAGGGGTGGCCAAAGTCGCTTATGACGAAGGTTCCCAACTCCATGCCTATCTCGGTGGGGCAGTTAGTCCTGCCCGTGTTCCGAGCGTCAAAGCCAAGGAGCCTCTTCTCAACAACCTTTGCCTGCAGGTGGGCGGTCACCCCAGTCCTCGCATTTGACGCTGCGGAGGCGTCGCCTATTGCAAATGCGTCATCGAAGTTGCCAACGCGGTTGGTAAGCTTGTCAGCCTTTATGAAGCCGTCCTCGTTCTTTATATCCTCGGGCAGGATATTTATTTTGGGCCCCTTGTGGATAGGAACTACTATCGCTGCGTCAAACGGCAGCTCGCCGCCCTCTAATGAGGTCATCTTTTTGTTGTCCAGGTCAACCGTGTCAACGGTGAAGAAGGTCTCTATGTTTATCCCCCTCTCCTTTAGCACGGGCTCTATGACCTCGTTGAAGGTCTCGGCAGGGTACGCCCTCGGATATGGGACTGCTATGGTTATCTCTATTTGATCCCTGATGCCCCTGGCCCTGAAGGCCTCGTCGGCCAACAGCACGCCCTCATATGGTGATGGGGGGCACCTGTGCCCAGGGTCAGCGACGGCCACGACAAGCCTGCCCTTCTTCATAGAGCTGATTGTGTTGAACGCTCTCCAGGCGTTCTCAGGCGTGGAGTGAAAGTCACCGTAGAGGGAGACCAACTTCTCGTTCCCCTTGACCGCTGCGTGGTCTATTGAGAGGCCAGGCGCTATGGCCACTATATCATAGCTAAAAGTCTTTCCTGAGCTCGTGGTAACGGTCCTGTTGTTCAGGTCTACAGAGGTTACGCTATCTATTATCAGCTTCACATCTTTCTTAACTAGGTCCGCAAGCTCCCTCTTAAGCTGCGAGTCGTCGCCCCTGAAGGCTATCTGAAGCAGTTGCGGCAGGTAGTAGTGGTATGGCGTGTCATTAATTAAGGTCACTGAGAACTCCTCCCTTCTGGCCAGCGAGTTAGCAAGTATAAGGCCACCGGCCCCTCCGCCAACGATAACAACGTTCTGCTTCTTCTCTGAGGTCATGCGCACAACCACCGTCATATGAAGAGCATCTGGCCTCCTTCGGCCTCCTGGAGGAACGTGGCCACGCCAACCACGTCATCTACTAGGCTAGGGTCGAAGTCCTCCTTCTTCAGCCCCATTACGCTTGCCATCATGCTGCATGCGTATACCTTGGCGCCCATGCTCTTGGCCTCCTTAAGCATGTCAACCCAGCTCGGCACCCTGTTAGCCTGCATGCCCTTGGCAAGCGCTGGCACCATGGACTCGAACTCCTTAGGCCACGTGGGCTGCGCAGACTTCTTGAGGAACCTTAGCAGTGCCCACCCGGTCACAAATATTTGAACCTCATAGCCTAGGGCTGCGGCCCCCTGAGCTATGACGCCCACGGGTATTAACTTGTCCTCCGTTCCAGAATAAACAATTATGGAGAGCTTGCTCAAACCGCTCACCTCTCCTCTTTTTAGAGAAAGTGACTCTGAGGTAAATAAGGTTATATTGGAGAGCAAATCTATACATAGGAAAGGGAAACGCGGCTGGGCGCTCGCTTCAAGGGACGCCCAGGATAACGGTAAGAGTGGTATGAGAGACCCACTGTGATAAACTCCATTACAGTACTATTCAGTACTATTAGGGCGTTCGCGGCACGCATAGCTATAAACATTAGGAACAGCTTGCAGCCGGCCTCCTCCCGCCCTGAGGGGCGAGGCCTGCTTTTCATTCTGCCACCCGTAGCTGTGCTCGGGGTTCAGTACGAACGACAAAGCTATAAGCTACATTTAACATTAACCTAAACCTGTGCAAGGGGCGTGAACGAGGTTTTGAAGACTCTGCCGCCGGTGACCTTAGACCAGGTATTGGGGCTCGTCAGATACGTGGCGGCCTACGGTGGGGTTGTGGACTCCTCGAGGCTGGATGATCTACTAGATATAAACATGGACCTCCTGCCCCACGTTGTTGATGCTGCTGTGAGCCTACGGCTCCTCAGGACAGAGGGCGGGAATCTCATCATAACGCCTGAGGGCAGGAAGGCCATAGAGCTGAGCGGGAGGGACCTTAGGGCGTTAATAAAGTCCCTAAGCGATGACGTAAGACCTTTTAAGGATATCTTCGAGGCTATAGGTGATTCTGACGCAATTAGCGGGCAACTGTTAAGGAACATACTCAGGCGGGCAGGCTACGTAAACATCGAAGATGCAGTTATGATCTTCACCGAGTGGCTGGCCTACATGGGGATAACGGTCCTTGAGGAGTAAGGCTTTGAGTAGGGGTTCAGCTCCTACATGAGTTCACTGTTTTACGGTCAGAGCCTCATCCTTATTCCCTCGCACCCCGCTCGGGCCTGGGGCGCTCAGGGTTACCTGGGGCCCCACGCCCTGAGTAGCCTCGGGGAGAGCCTGGCGGCTCTTCACCCCTCAAGGGGACCCCGCCGATGAGCATGTATAATGAACATTAAAGACCTATGTGAAGCGCGAAGCAGCTGCGGAAGGCGGTTTGGGATATCGACTTTACAGCGGCGCTTAACAGCAGGTTTCGAAGATACCGCACACGGCATGTATTATTGTCCTGGACCATGCCATTGATAACGTCACTTAAGGGAAGGCGTTTAGTTTTTAAAAGGCCTCGTCTAAAATAAAAGCAGCGGGCCCGTAGCTCAGCCAGGATAGAGCGGCGGGCTTTTAACCCGTAGGCCGCGCACGCCTTGGCCAGCGCGGGCGGATGTCCCGGGTTCGAATCCCGGCGGGCCCGCCAACATTAGTTGGCTTCAAGTTCGTCACGTTATTAAGCTGGGCTATGTAATAGACTAAGTTACGGTTCAGGCAGCTCTTTACGCTTCGATTTGATCAATAGATCAGTTAACTAGAAAACCTCAGGGCACAACCGGACCCTGAGGAGGGCTGGCCGGTAGTTTGCCTGCACTTAGGCAAGTGGATGAGAGGATACTAAACCACAAGCTGGTCCCTAAGCACAGGATACTTAGCATAGAGGAGGCGGTCGAGGTCCTTAATAGGCTTGGAGTTAAACCATGGCAACTGCCGAGGATAAGCGCCAACGACCCCGTCATAAAGCTGTTGGGTGGTAAGCCAGGGGACATTGTTGAGATAGAGCGCGACTCACCCACGGCTGGGAAGCACGTAGCCTATAGGGTGGTAGTTTCTTATTGAGGCGGTGACGCTTATGTCGACGGACTGGAGGCTCACAAAGGACGACCTATGGATCGTCTTCAGGCAGTTCATACGTGAGACGGGCCTGGCGAGGCAGCACCTAGATTCGTATAACGCCTTTGTCACAGAGCGCATACAGGATATAGTTGACTCCTTTAAGGAGATAAGGCCCCTCTACAAGCAGGTTGGGGGCAAAAAGAAGGGAGTCGTCGCTGAGGAGGGGCCAGACATTAAGGTAGTCCTAGGGAAGGTTCGTGTAGGCGAGCCCCAGGTTAAGGAGGCCGACGGTAACCTGAGGCGCCGCGACGTGACCCCGCTGGAGGCTAGGCTGAGGAACTTCACCTACTCAGCCCCACTGTACCTCGAGATGACGCTTGTTGAGAACGGCAACGAGGTGGACACCGAGGAGGTTAAGATTGGCGACTTCCCGATAATGGTGAAGTCCGTAGTTGACCCCCTCTCGAAGGCAAGCCTCAAGGAGCTCATGGAGGCTGGCGAGGACCCCTACGACCCAGGGGGCTACTTCATAATAAACGGCAGTGAGAGGGTGATAGTGGCTCAGGAGGACCTCGCAGTTAACAGGATTATAGTCGGCGTCTCGACAGCCAACACGGCTAAGATAACACACAGTGCCAAGACAGTCTCAACGGTCCTGGGCCTGAGGAGGCAGGTGATAGTTGACAGGATGAATGACGGCTCCCTTGAGGTCAGCATGAGCAGGCTAAACTACAGGATACCGTTCATAGTTATGATGAAGGCTCTGGGCCTCGAGAAGGACGCCGAGATAGCGGCCGCTGTGTCGCCAGACCCTGACGTGCAGAGGGAGCTCCTGCCGAGCTTTGAGAAGGTGAGCGCCGCCATAAGGACCAAGGAGGATGCCCTTGAGTTCCTAGGCAACAGGATAGCGCCAGGGCAGCCCAAGGAGATAAGGATCCAGCGCGCCGAGGAGTTCATAGACACGCAGTTCCTGCCGCACATAGGTCTTACGCCTGCCGACAGGCTAGCAAAGGCCTACTTCCTAGGCGAGATGGCCAACAGGGTGCTCCAGCTCTACCTTGGCAAGAGGGGCGAGGACGACAAAGATCACCTAGCTAACAAGCGCCTTAGGCTTGCAGGCGACCTAATAGCAGAGATATTCAGGGACGCCTTCCAGCAGCTAGCCCTACTCATATCAAGCGAGCTTGAGGAGTACATAAGCCAGCACAGGAAGGTCAGAGACGTTAAGAGCCTCGTGAGGCCCGATATAGTAACTGAGAGGATCAGGGCCGCCCTGGCCACGGGCAACTGGACTGGAAACAGGACAGGCGTGAGCCAGGCCCTGGACAGGACCAACTGGATGAGCCTCCTCAGCCACCTGAGGAGGGTCATATCGCCGCTCAGCAGGGGCGAGTCAAACTTTGAGGCCAGGGACCTGCACGGCACCCACTGGGGAAGGCTCTGCCCGTTCGAGACCCCTGAGGGCGTTAACTGCGGTCTGGTAAAGAACCTCGCAATGACGGCCTACATCTCAGTTGGAGTTAACGAGCAGCACATAAGGAACCTACTCACGAACATGGGCGTCATATCGCTGGAGGAGGCCATAAAGGAGATCGCTAGCGGCGAGCCGGAGGCATCAGCGAAGTACGTTAACATGGCCAAGGTGTTCCTGAACGGCAAGCCCATAGGGTACGTGCAGGATGGGGCTGAGCTTAGGCAGAGGCTAATATCGCTGAGGAGGAGGGGCGAGATAAGCTATGAGGTGAGCGTGGCTTACTTAGAGAATGGCAACGTTAAGGAAGTTTACGTAAACACTGATGAAGGAAGGCTTATGAGGCCTGTCATAGTAGTTGAGGATGGCAAGCCCAAGCTGACAAAGGAGATCGTGGAGAAGGTGAAGCGCGGTGAGACGTCGTTCTGGGACCTAGTCAGGAACGGAGTGGTGGAGTTCCTGGACCCAGACGAGGAGGAGAACGCTTATGTGGCTGAGTACCCTGATGAGATTACACCTGAGCACACGCACCTGGAGCTCTGGACGCCTGGCATATTCAGCGTCGTGACCTCTATAGCGTCGTTCCTAGAGCACAACCAGAGCCCGAGGAACACGTACCAAGCAGCTATGGCGAAGCAGGCCCTCGGCCTTTATGCGCTGAACTACCAGTACCGCATGGACAGTCACGCCTACCTGCTACACTACCCCCAGAAGCCCATAGTGCAGACTAGGTCGCTTGAGGAGATCGGTTACAATGAGAGGCCCTCCGGGCAGAACTTCGTGGTGGCCATAATGCCCTTCATGGGGTACAACATGGAGGACGCCATTATAATGAACAAGACAAGCGTTGACTACGGGCTCGGGAGGACCCACTTCTTCAGGGTTTATGCAGTGACCGAGAACTCCTACGCAGGTGGCCTCAAGGATACCATAACTGTGCCGTCGCCAAAACTTTACGACCACAAGGGCGACCAGTACTACACTAAGCTTGGGCCCGACGGCATAGTCGAGCCTGAGGTGGAGGTTGACGGTGGCGATGTGCTAGTTGGCAGGGAGAGCCCGCCGAGGTTCTTGGGCGAGGAGCGCGTTATGACAATCGGGGCTCTAACGAAGAGGGACACAAGCGTGCAGCTCAGGTACGGGGAGCACGGCGTAGTTGACACTGTGTTGATAACTCAGACCACGGACAGGAACCTCCTAGTTAAGGTTAAGGTCAGGGACCTCAGGATACCGGAGCTCGGCGACAAGTTCGCCAGCAGGCACGGCCAGAAGGGTGTGGTTGGCATGATGTTCCCTAGGTACGACATGCCATACACAGAGGAGGGCATAGTGCCCGACATAATAGTCAACCCCCACGGAATACCTTCACGTATGACCGTGGGTCAGCTGCTTGAGCTCATAACGGGCAAGGCGGCCTCGCTCGAGGCTAAGTACGTTGACGGCACGCCGTTCTTTAAGGACGACATAGGCCCCTATAAGGTAACACTCATAAAGCACGGCTACAGCCCTGACGGCGCTGAGGTCATGTATGACGGCCGCACAGGCCAGCTGATGGAGTCACCAGTAACTATAGGCATAGTGTTCTACCAGAGGCTCTACCACATGGTCGCGGACAAGATGCACGCAAGGGCTACTGGCAAAGTGCAGCTGCTCACCAGGCAGCCCACCGAGGGCAAGGCAAGGCAGGGAGGCCTCAGGTTTGGGGAGATGGAGAGGGACTGCCTCGTTGGACACGGCGCTACGATGCTGCTCAGGGACAGGATGCTTGAGGGCAGCGACGCCCATACTATGTACGTCTGCACGTTGTGCGGCCACATAGCGTGGTATAACAGCAAGAAGAACACCTATGAGTGCCCAATACATGGCGAGAACGGCAATATAAGGCCTATCAAGGTACCTTATGCCTTCAAGCTCTTCCTGCAGGAGATAATTAGCATGGGGATAAAGCCTAAGATAGAGGTTTCAGATAAAATATCCCTGCTCGATAGGGTGTCAAAGGACAGCCTGTCAAAGCTGAGCAACAATGAGGGGAAGCAGGGAGGCAACGGCTCTAATGGCTCAGGTAGCGCTTCGTGAGGTGAGGGAGCATGTCGTTTAGACAATCCGAGGAGCAGGAGAGGTACGTCATAAGCGGGATAAAGTTCAGCCTGCTTAGTCCGCGCGAGATAAGGGAGATGGCCAAGGTAACAGTGATAAGGCCAGAGATATATGAGGTCGACGGCTCCCCAGTGATGGGCGGCCTCAGGGATCCTCACTTCGGCGCCATAGAGCCCGGCGAGAGGTGCCCCGTGTGCGGCAACACGAGACAGGACTGCCCGGGCCACTTCGGCAAGATAGACCTCGCCAGGCCCGTCGTGCTGCCGCACCTTGGTGATAAGATCTACCAGCTCCTTCAGGCCACGTGCAGGAGCTGCGGCAGAATACTCATACCACCGCAGAGAGCAGCCTACATGCTGAGCGTCTACAGGAGGCTTAAGGATAAGTGGCCAGTGCTGGCTGAGGTCTTCATAGACGAAGTCATAAAGGAGGCTTCGTCAGTCTCGGAGTGCCCGCACTGCGGTGCTAAGCAATATAAGATCAAGTTTGTTAAGCCGTACAACTTCTACGAGGTCAGACCCGAGGGCGAGGTAAGACTGACACCAAGTGACGTTAGGGAGAGACTAGAGAAGATACCACATGACGACGTTGAGCTCCTGGGTTGGGACCCTGAGTCAGCAAGGCCAGAGTGGGCAGTGCTCACGGTGCTGCCGGTGCCACCGCTTGCGGTCAGGCCCTCAATAACTATGGAGAGTGGCTCAAGGGCTGAGGACGACCTAACGCATGCCCTGGCTGAAATAGTCAGGCAGAACGAGAGGCTCAAGAACTTTATCTCCTCAAGCGCGCCTGAGTCCATGATTGAGGAGGCCTGGCAGGCCCTGCAAAATGTAATAGCCGCTTATATAGACAACGAGCTGCCCAACATCTACCAGCTGTCTCACAGGGGCAGGAAACAGCTGAAGACGTTGGCCCAGAGGCTCAAGGGCAAGGAGGGTAGGCTCAGGGGGAACCTCAACGGCAAGAGGGTTAACTTCTCATCAAGAACCGTCATATCACCTGACCCGCTCATCAGCATAGACGAGGTTGGAGTGCCTATAGAGGTAGCCAAGATACTCACAGTACCCATGGTAGTCACTAGGTTCAACATAGAGGAGGCCAGGAGGTACGTCCTCAACGGACCCAACAACTGGCCTGGGGCTACCATAGTTTACAAGAAGAGGGAGGGCATGAAGCTTGACCTGAGGTACCAGCGCAACCTCAGGCAGCTGGCCGAGAGCCTCGAGGTTGGCGACATAGTTGAGAGGCATTTAGTCGACGGTGATATTGTGCTCTTCAACAGGCAGCCGAGCCTGCACAGGATGTCAATAATGGGTCACAAGGTAAGGGTGATGCCTGGCAGGACCTTCAGGCTCAACCTGCTTGTATGTGCGCCTTATAATGCTGACTTCGACGGCGACGAGATGAACCTTCACGTGCCAAGACTTGAGGAGGCACGTGCAGAGGCGCTAAACCTGTTGCTCGTTGAGAACCACATACTGACGCCGAGGTACGGAGGACCAATTATAGGCGGCAGGCAGGACTACATAAGTGGCTCCTATCTGCTGACCGTTAAGACTACCCTGCTGGACAGGGAGACAGTTAATAAGCTGCTCGCCGCCGCAGGCTACACCAGGGAGCTGCCAGAGCCTGCTATACTGAGACCGCGGCCGCTGTGGACAGGGAAGCAGCTAGTAAGTCTCTTTATGCCATCGGACTTCAACTTCAGGGGAAGGGCTAAGATAAATGCAGGGGACCTGAAGTGCGACAGAGATGACTGCTTCTACGACTCGTATATAGTGATCAGAGGCGGCAGGCTCCTAGAGGGAGTTTTAGATAAGAACGCCATAGGGGCCGAGCAGCCGGAGAGCGTGCTTCACTACATAGCGCTGGAGTACGGCAACGCCGCAGCGAGGGAGCTGCTGGACACCGCGTACAGGATGTTCATAAGGATGCTCGAGCTCAGGGGCTTCACAATCTCCACGAGTGACATAGAGATACCGGAGGAGGCCAAGGAGAGGATAGAGAAGATGACTGAGGAGGCTAAGGCCGACGTCATGAGGCTTATAGAGCAATATAGGAACGGCACGCTTGAGATAATACCTGGCAGGACCCTGGAGGAGAGCCTTGAGCTGAAGATAATACAGAGGCTGCAGAAGCTGAGGGACGACGCCGGTAAGGTGGCCATAAGCTACATGAACCCATTCAACAATGCCTTTATAATGGCCAGGACGGGTGCTAGGGGCAGCGACATCAACATAACTCAGATGGCTGCAATGCTTGGGCAGCAGACGGTGAGAGGTAGAAGGATAGTGAGGGGCTTTAGGACGCGCACGCTGGCGCACTTTAAGCCAGGCGATCTCTCGCCTGAGGCGCGCGGCTTTGTCGTGGGTAATTTCATGGATGGGCTGAGGCCTCACGAGGTCTTCTTCCACGCTGCAGGCGGTAGGGAAGGCCTGGTCGACACGGCGCTGAAGACCTCACAGAGCGGCTACATGCAGAGGAGGCTCATAAATGCTCTCCAGGACCTCTACGTTGCCTATGACGGCACCGTGAGGGACTCAGAGGGCAGCATCGTTCAATTTAAGTATGGCGAGGACGGGGTGGACCCGCAGAAGACATATCACGGGAAGGCCGTCAACATTGACAGAATCGTTGAGAGGATCAAGGTGAGGGGGTGAGGCGAGATGTCTGACGCCGCATCAAGCAGGAGAACTAGGAGGTCCAGGAAGAAGGAGGCAGAGAGCGACGAGGGCGGCGAGCTATTGAAGAGCAAGCTGGAGGCCGCTAGGTCAATACTTCCGCCGAGCCTTTACGAAGAGCTCTACTCTAAGGTTGCAGAGAGCCAAGACCTCACGATTAGGCAAAAGATAGAGGCCATAGAGGAGGCTGTCAGAAGCTACATAGCGTCCATGGTACAGCCAGGTGAGGCTGTAGGAGTGGTCGCAGCCCAGTCGATAGGTGAGCCTGGCACTCAGATGACCCTCAGGACGTTCCACTACGCAGGCCTGATGGAGTTCGACGTGACGCTCGGACTCCCAAGACTTATAGAGATAGTTGACGCCAGGCATGAGCCCTCAACACCACTGATGAGGATCTACCTTGAGGAGAAATACGCTGATAACTTAGAGGTGGCGCGCAGGATAGCAAGGGACATAGAGTACACGACGATAGGGAACATAGTTGACGAAGTGAGCTACACGCTGGGCGATAGGACGTTCATTATAAAGCTTGACCCTGAGATGATGTCTGATAGAGGCATCAGCAAGGATGAGCTGATGGAGGCCTTTGAGAGGCTCAAGCTGGGCGAGGTGAGCTGGAGTGATGATGAGAGCGCTATACAGCTTGTTGCAAGTGAGAGCGTTCTGCCTGACGAGGCCCTCTACGACCTGCGCAGCTATGAAGAGATATTAGCTAAGATAAAGAAGGGGTACGTTAAGGGCATTAAGGGCATTAAGAGAACAGTCATACAGGAGCACGTTGATGAGAAGACTGGCAAGAAGGAATACGTGATAGTCGCCGAGGGCAGCAACCTTGCCGAGGTGATGAGGGTTGATGGCGTCGACCCTACTAGAGTGGAGACCAACAACGTCTATGAGATAGCTGATGTGCTTGGAATAGAGGCCGCCAGAAACGCCATAATAAAGGAGATAATGGACGTCCTTCAGAACTCAGGCCTCGACATTGACGTAAGGCACGTGATGCTAGTAGCCGACATTATGACGTGGACTGGCAAGATAAGGCAGATAGGCAGGCTGGGCGTTGTAGGCGAAAAGCCAAGCGTGATAGCGCGTGCAGCGTTCGAGGTAACGGTTAACCAGCTCTATAGTGCTGCAATAAGGGGTGATAGGGAGAAGTTTGAAGGTGTGACGGAGAACATAACAGCCGGGCTCCCGCCTAAGGTAGGCACGGGCGTCGTGATGTTATCAGTAGGCATTAACGCTCTTAAATCTCTCCAGCCCAAGGTAGTCCAGCAGGAAACTCCAAGTAGTTCAGGCTAAAAGAGGGGGGCACCGTGTCTGAGGCAGCCTTCGAGAGGGAGCTTAAGTCTGTGGCGAAGAGCGGGAAACTTAGCCTCGGCAGCCGTAAGGCTGTCAAGCTGCTTCTAAGAAACCAGGTCAAGGGCATAATATTAGCAGATAACGTGGAGCCTAAGGTAAGAGGGCTCATAGACTCAACAGCTAAAATAAACGGCATACCAGTTTATGTTTACAAGGGCACCTCAGCGGACCTCGGCTCACTGTTAGGAAAGCCATTTAAGGTCTCAATTATAGCTGTGCTGGACCCTGGCGACTCACGGATACTTGAAGTTATGGAGAGCGCTAAGTAGGGGGGTCATGGTGGCTCAGGCTGATAATGGTAAGGGGGACAGAATAAGTTTAGAGGAGCTTCGCTTTATCTCGCTCTTCCAAGATATAACAGGTGCCATGGTTTATAGGGCGATAGAGGATGCAGAGAGCAACAGGCTCTTTTACCTTGTTGACAAGAATGACCTGGGCAAGGCAATAGGTAAGGACGGCAGGAACGTGAAGACCCTCTCGAAAATATTGAACAAGAACGTTGAGGTAATAGGGTATGCGCCTGACCTAGAGTCAATGGTAAGGAACCTCTTCCCAGGGATCTCGGTCCTTAAGGTAGATGTCGTTGACAAGGGTGACGGCAAGGTTATCTATGTCAAGGTGAAGGACGACGAGAAGGGCAAGGCAATAGGTAAGGACGGCAGGAACGTGAAGAGGGCCAGAGTGGTACTTCTAAAGCTGTTTAACGTAGACAAGGTAGTCATAAGGTGAGAGTAGAGGTTTTAAATGCGCACTAGGCGCTGAGTGAGGGGATTAAGCGATGCCCGAGGGGCCGAACGGTCTCTTCGCCGCCCGCAAGCTGAGGAAGAGCAGGCTGAGGTTCAAGTGGGCCAAGAGGGAGTTCAAGATAAGGATGCTGAAGCTTAAGGAGAAGTACGACCCGCTCGAAGGTGCTCCCATGGCGCGCGGCATAGTCCTGGAGAAGGTAGGCATACCATCAAGGCAGCCCAACGCAGCCCTGAGAAAGTGCGTCAGGGTGCAACTGGTTAGGAACAAGAAGGTTGTTACGGCATTCGTTCCTAAGGACGGTGGCATACTTTACATAGACGAGCATGACGAGGTTATAATAGAGGGTATAGGAGGTCCTAAGGGAAGAGCCATGGGTGATATCCCTGGGGTCAAGTACAAGGTAATAGCTGTTAACGGCGTCTCGCTGGACGCCCTGTGGAAGGGCAAGAAGCAGAAGGTGAAGAGGTAAACTTTTAATAATCCTTCTCTTAAGGCTGTCCTTCCTCCCCTTCCCCCTCGCCGCCCTCGCGGCTCTCCATCTCGACGAGCTTCTTGTTGACATAGATAGGCTTATCACTTATCAGGGCCAGATAAATGGCATGGCTTGGTATCATCTTGACGCTTATGCTGATGCCTCCATCTTCGAACTCGACAGTAGCCGTGTAGACGCCAGTCTCCATTTCGACCTCATCTATGACGACCCTCTTTAGGGTCCTCCTGAGGCTCTCCTTGAAGTCCTCGTGTGAGGAGAGGAACGTGTAGATGCTCTGCCTCCTTGGCGGCAGCTCGCCCTCATTAAGTATCTTTATGGCCTCAGCGACGTCAACTGGTATGTTAACCATTGTGAACTCCTCGCCGTCCTCAAGAAGGAGCGAGATGCCCACTATGTAAGCCCCAGCGCCGCTTACGTCCTGGACGAGCTTATAGAACGGCTGTACGTACTTCACTCTCAGCAGCTCATTCTCTGACAAGCCTTTGGCGCCCCGTAACTTCTGTAAAACCAAGACTCTTAAATGCAACTTGCAGCACTAGCTAAAGGTCATGGATGCCGAAGTTCGCTTAAAAACCGCCTGAGTAATGCTTCAGGGGGTGCATACATGGCTGAGCAGGTGAAGCTGCCAGACCTCTCAGAGGTTGGGAACATCAGCGGCCTCAGGCTGTTCGACAGGTGGAGCTGGAGGGACGTCGAGGTTAGGGACCCGAGCCTGAAGAAGTATATAAGCCTAAGACCAGTGGTGTTGCCTCACACAGGGGGAAGGCACGAGCACAGGAGGTTTGGGAAGGCCGAGGTTCCTATAGTGGAGAGGCTTATGAACAGGCTTATGCAGCCAGGCAGGAACGGCGGCAGGAAGGCCCTCGCATATAACATAGTTAAGGCGGCCTTCGAGATAATAAACCTAGAGACTGGTGAAAACCCACTGCAGGTACTTGTCCGGGCTATAGAGAACGCCGCCCCGAGGGAGGAGACCACCAGGATCATGTACGGTGGCATAATTTACAGGGTCTCCGTGGACGTCTCGGCTCAGAGGAGGGTTGACCTGGCCCTGAGGTTTATAGCTGAGGGCGCAAGGCTATGCGCCTTCGGCTCCTCTAAGAGCATTGAGGAGTGCCTGGCGGCCGAGATAATAGCGGCCTCCAAGGGTGACGCGTCAAGCTATGCTATAAAACAGAAGGAGGAGATAGAGAGGATAGCCCTCAGCTCAAGATAAACAGCTCCTTGGTGCACGTGGAGACCTTCAGCTGTATTTTTAAATCCCGCTCACTTCACTAGCTGTGGGCTGTATGAAGAGGTGAAACGTAATGCCCGAGAAGCCACACCTTAACCTGGTAGTGATAGGGCATATAGACCATGGCAAGAGCACGCTCACAGGCAGCCTGCTTTACAGGCTGGGGGCGATTGACCCTAAGGTAATGCAGGAGCTTGAGGAGCAGGCCAAGCAGGCTGGCAAGGAGTCCTTTAAGTTCGCCTGGCTCCTCGACAAGATGAAGGAGGAGAGGGAGAGGGGTATAACTATAGATATCTCTTTCATGAAGTTCGAGACCAAGAAGTACTACTTCACTATAATAGACGCGCCAGGCCACAGGGACTTCGTTAAGAACATGATAACCGGCGCCAGCCAGGCTGACGCGGCCCTGCTGGTGGTCTCCTCCAGGAAGGGAGAGTTCGAGGCCGGCATGAGCGCTGAGGGCCAGACCAGGGAGCACGCCATACTGGCCAGGACTCTGGGCATCGAGCAGCTCATAGTGGCCGTGAACAAGATGGACGCTCCCGACGTGAACTACAGCCAGCAGAGGTACGATGAGATAACTAATACCATGAAGAAGTTCCTGAAGGGCCTTGGATACAACGTGGACACTATACCGTTCATACCGGTTAGCGCCTGGACTGGAGAGAACATTTTGGAGAGGAGCCCCAACATGGCTTGGTACAAGGGGCCAACACTCGTGGAGGCCCTCGACAACCTGAAGGTCCCGCCGAAGCCTGTCGACAAGCCCCTGAGGCTGCCTATACAGAGCGTCCTCAGCATACCTGGAGCTGGCACCGTGGTCACAGGCAGAGTTGAGACGGGTGTGCTGAAGCCGGGCGACAAAGTGATAGTAATGCCCGCTGGCATAGTAGGCGACGTAAAGAGCATACAGATGCATTATCAGGACCTGCCACAGGCCGAGCCCGGAGACAACGTGGGCGTGGCCCTAAGGGGCATTGATAAGAACCAGGTCAAGAGAGGCGATGTAATTGGCAAGACCGACAACCCGCCCACCGTGGCTGAGGAGTTCACCGCCAGGGTTGTGGTGGTCTGGCACCCGAGTGCCATAGCTGTTGGCTACACCCCAGTGCTACATGTCCACACGGCCTCCGTTGCTTGCAGGATAACTGAGATAGTCGCTAAGCTGGATCCCAGGACAGGCAACCCAATAGAGCAGAACCCGCAGTTCATAAAGGCCGGCGACACAGCTATAGTGAAGTTCAAGCCAATAAAGCCGCTGGTCATCGAGAAGTTCAGCGACTTCCCACAGCTTGGCCGCTTTGCCATGAGGGACATGGGCAGGACCATCGGAATAGGCGTAGTGACTGACGTGAAGCCGGCTAAGGTGGAGACCAAGAAGTGAAGCGGTGCCAGCCATGGCGTTTAACTTAAGGATATGGCTCTGGAGTACCAACGCCAAGAGCCTAGAGCAGGTAGTGGCACAGATAAAGGACATAGCTGAGAAGACAGGGGTCCCCATGAGGGGGCCAATACCCCTCCCCACCAAGAGGCTCGAGGTTCCAATATTCAGGCCCCCCCACGGGGAGGGCAGCAAGCACTGGGAGCACTGGGAGATGAGGATACACAAGAGGCTAATAGACATAGAGGCCGATGAGAGGGTGCTGAAGAGGCTGATGAGGGTACAGGTTCCAAGCGACGTTTATATCGAGATAAAGTCGGGTAGATAAGTCATAGCTCTTTGCCGAGTTTCTCGAATCGGCTGCAAGCAAGTGTTTCTTTACTTTGTACGACAGTCATAGCGTAGATTAACCGTCTAGGCCTTCTCACGGGGAAACGGTTTTTAGAGGTGCGCGCGTAAAGATGTATGGCGCCGGGGTGCCCGAGCGGCCCAAGGGGACGGGCTTGAGACCCGTTGCTCCACCAGGGGCGCGTGGGTTCAAATCCCACCCCCGGCGCTTCGGCGTTCTGCAGCGCACGCTTTGCCAAGCGCCTCGGCGAGGAAGTAACCATAAACCAGCGGACGTCAGCGACGAGTTCCCCTGAGAGCTTCTTCAGAGGAGTTTACAACTGAAAGCCTCGCCCTTCAGGGCGAGGAGGAGGTCAGGGCCAAGCCTCCTGCGTTTTAACTCCGCAGGCTCATTATACTAACAGGGGGCCAATGAACGCTGATATGCCATTTGAGGAGGTAGCTAATGCCTTCAGCTCCATGGAGGGCGTAACTTCAAGAATTCAGCTAACCCAGCTGCTTGCAGGCCTCCTTAAGAGGACGCCGGCCGACGTAATTGATAAAGTTGTTTACATGATACAGGGCAAGCTAGGGCCTGACTGGAAGGGCATACCGGAGCTCGGCGTCGGCGACAAGCTGCTGGTGCAATCCATGGCTATGGCTTATGGCAAGAGCGAAAGCGATGTTCAGAGGTTGGTCGATAAGCTGGGCGACCCTGGCAAGGTCGCTGAGCAGTTGGCCCAGACGGGAGGACACATCAAGAGCAGCCTCCTGGCGTTTATGGGAGGCGCTTCGGAGCAGCTCACAGTGAGCAGGGTCTTCGACTCATTCATGAAGATAGCCTATGCCACAGGGGAGAGCAGCAGGGACCTGAAACTTAAGACCCTGGCTGGGCTCCTCAAGGACGCTAAGCCCATAGAGGCCAGGTACATAGTGAGGTTCGTCGAGGGCAGGCTAAGGCTCGGGATAGGGGATGCTACAATACTTGACGCTCTCTCGGTGGCCTATGGGGGCACGACAGCTGTCAGAGATGTGGTTGAGAGGGCCTACAACCTGAGGGCGGACCTGGGCGAGATAGCTAGGATAGTCGCCCAGCAGGGCGTTGAGGCTCTCAAGGGTCTCAAGCCTGAGGTGGGGACGCCCATAAGGCCGATGCTAGCCGAGAGGGCCAGCGACGCCAAGGAGATACTGGCTAAGGTGGGCGGTAGGGCCTATGTGGAGTATAAATACGATGGTGAGAGGGGCCAGATACATAAGGACGGCGACAAGGTGAAGATATTCTCAAGGAGAATGGAGGATATAACGTCGATGTACCCTGACGTCGTGGAGGGCGTTAAGGACGCAATAAAGGCTGAGAGGGCTATAATCGAGGGCGAGATAGTTGCCATAGATCCTGACACAGGGGAGCTGAGGCCGTTCCAGGAGCTCATGCAGAGGAGGAGGAAGTACGACATAGACAAGATGATGAAAGAGATACCTACGAGGCTATTCCTCTTTGACATAATGATGAAGGACGACGAGGACCTCACTACCAAACCATTGCCCTACAGGAGGAAGGTGCTTGAGTCCATAGTGCAACCTAACGAGAGGGTAGTAATGAGCAACTACATAGAGAGCTCCGACCCGGACGAGATAATGAACTTCTTCCTTCAGGCCATATCAGATGGCGCCGAGGGCGTCATGATAAAGGCTATACATGATGAGAGCACATACAGGGCCGGTGTGAGGGGCTGGCTCTGGGTCAAGCTTAAGCGTGACTACAGGAGCGAGATGACCGACACCGTCGACCTGGTGGTGGTTGGGGCGTTCTACGGGAAGGGCAAGCGCGGCGGCAAGCTGGGCACGCTGTTGCTGGCAGCGTATGACCCTGACAACGACGTCTTTAAGACCGTCTGCAAGGTGGGGACCGGCTTCACAGATGCCGACATTAACGGCATGTACGATATGTTTAAGCCGCACATAATAGATCACAGGCACCCAAGGGTCATCTCATCGATAGAGGCTGACGTGTGGCTTGAGCCAGTGAAGGTGGCTGAGGTTATAGGCGCCGAGCTCACGTTGTCCCCGGCCCATACGTGCTGCATGGATACCATAAGGAAGGGCGCCGGCATATCGATAAGGTTCCCAAGGTTTATAAGGTGGAGGGACGATAAAGGACCTGAGGACGCGACTACGGAGCAGGAGCTGCTGGAGATGTATAAGAGGCAGCTGAAGAAAGTTGAGGAGAAGTCCACGGAGTCAGAGGCGTAAAAGGGAGGACGAGGACTTAGTAGTAGAAGAAGCCATCAGGCTTTCAAAGATCTCTTTTGACGCAGCGCTTAGAGGCGACTACGCTTACTCCTCGCACGTAAACAGTGTGATACTCAGGATCTCCCAGGTCACCAGGGTGAGGCTCCCGCTCGACATTAAGAGGTCCTTCTGTAAGGGGTGTGGCGTCACTCTGATTCCCGGCGTTACGGCCAGAGTTAGGGTCAGGTCTGAAGGAAAGCGCAAGTATATAGTGAGAAGGTGCCTGGTCTGTGGCTATATACATAGGCTCCCTCTGGGGCAAACGCCGCAGAGGCAGTCGCAGGGAGCAAGCTCAGGGCTATGAGGTGCAGGGTTTTTCATTTACCTGCTTTCTAAAGCATGTTAGCAAAAGTCACAGAACAGAGTTACTAGCACCATCCTCTTTGCAGCAGGCCTTAGGGCCCAGCCTCCTAGGGCTGACCTCCGCCGAGGGCCCTTGTGCCCAGGGAGGCCCCCGCGTCAACAACTATTACCTGGCCTGTTACGCCGCTGGCCTCAGGGCTAGCCAAGAAGGCCACAACCGACGCCACCTCCTCAGGGGTCACGAGCCTATGTGGCGGTATTGCAGCCAGATACCTCTGCAGTGAGCCGGGCTGCCCAGACCTCTTGTCAAGCCACTCAAAGTAGCTGAGGCCGAGCCTGGTTGACACGAAGCCTGGCGCGATGACATTAACTGTTATGTTCTTCGGGGCAACCTCCACGGCCAGCGACCTGGCGAGCCCTATAAGGCCTGACTTGGCCGCAGAGTAGGCCGCGAGGAACTCGACGCCATAGAGACCGGCAACGCTTGAAATGAAAATTATCCTGCCCCATCCCCTCGGCATCATGTAGTTTAAGGCCTCCCTTGCAAGCACGTAGGGGCCCGTCAGGTCATAGTCTATCTGGGCCTGCCAGAGCTCCGGGGTTATGTTAGTGAACTCTGAGGCGTAGCCCACGCCAGCGTTGTTAACAAGGATGTCGACGCTGCCCAGCTCCTCAGCTGTAGTCGTGACAGCCCTTTTAATCTCATCCCTTGATCCAAGGTCCATCTTGATGTAAGTTGACCTAGCTCCTAGCCCCCTTAGCTCGTTAACAGTCTTTGCGGCCTCCTCGGACCTCTTCCTGTAAGTTATAGCTACGTCGGCTCCTAGGCCTGCAAGCTTAAGCGCTATGGACTTTCCTATGCCTCTGTCTCCTCCTGTGACGAGGGCAACCTTCCCCTTCAGGGAGGAGCATCGGTCAGAAGCCATGCACTCACCATCCCCCAGAGGGGTCTGTTCCCGAGTTCCAGATCATCCCATCTCCTGTGCTGCGCGAAGAAGATAATAAGTCTTCAGCCTTCCCACATGAAGGCTTAACAAGATGAACGACAAGCCTTGCCCTTACAGGGCGGGGAGGAGGTCAGACTTTTTCAGAGGCTGGAGTCCTTCAGGCAGTTATATGAAGAGGGTATGAGATTTAAGGGCGCCGCGCAGCCCCCACTAGGGTAAGAAGGCGTTCAGTATTGTAAGGGACGCGAGCAGCGCCTCCTCGCTTCTAACGGTCTCCGTGCCCTGCAGGGGTGCGGCGTTTACTATAATATCATAGAGCCTTTCCGGCGAGTACTGAAGGAGTCCAGACTTAGGCCCTCCCACGACAAGCGTAACTGGCCTCTTGGACAGGTCCTTGAGAATGCTATAGCTCGTGGTGCCATACTTGCTCGTGCCTATTATAGAGAATCCCTCAGACTTCAGCTTCTGGAGCTCATCTATGAGCCTCCCAGACCTCTTGATGGTGTAACCCGTGTAAATGTTGCCCCAGGAGGAAGGCTCAAGCGTAAGCTCCTTACTAACGCCTGTCACCCTGGCCGTAACTATGCTGCCCTTGTCGACAGCGCAGGGCCTTAGGGTGCCCTCGCCCGCGTCGCCTAGGTAGGCACTGCACTCAGCGCCCTTCTTAGAGGTTATGAGGACGTCTATAATATCACCGACCCTCGGCTGCTTCGGAGGCATATGGTTAGGGAGGTTCAGCGGCGGCATAACACCAGCATATTTTAGATTATTGCTGATCCCCACGACCTTCTTCTTGAGGTGAGGCGGAACTACCTGGTAGCTTAGCAGCTCGGCCAGGAGCTCCTGGTCATCCTTTGTGGAGTCCTCATCAAGGTATATTCGAACCTCGTCAACCCTAAAGATGGCAAGGGCGCGCGATATAATTCCAGCCTTATACGTCTTGTCCCTGAGGTCCTGCTCCACGCTCAGCACGCTAGCAGGTAACAAAACTAAGAGCCTCTGCCTCCTCCTGGGCGAGGGCCAGGGAGGGCTTATCAAGACTGGCTGCCTTCCTCCTTACTGCCCTTACTCCTGCGCTGCTCTTGGCCTCTCTGCTCCTTTGTACTGAAGAGTGTCGTCCTCTGCCTGCCACCCATACCCCTCACCAGAGGCCTTGTTGCCCTTGAGGTTATTAAGTGCAGTGGGCGTAGTGCTTCTGACCTCCTCCCCGCCCTGAGGGGCGAGGCTTTCAGTTGTAACAAGTCCTAGGGCTTGGAGAGCGCTGTGCCGCCCGTGGACCAGGAGGACTTTACTCCGCCTCTTCAAAAGCTAATTACTTTAGCCCGCGGCTGAGGCCGTGGGGTTCAGCTAAATGGCATACTACTACAGGAAGAGGAGTGACGTACACCCAGCCCTAAGGCTAAGGGAGCTCACGAAGGGCCCTGGAATAACTGTGGTTCCTGGCGTCTTTGATCCAGCATCAGCGCTGCTGGCGGAGAGCGTGGGCTTCAAGGCCATCTACCTCTCAGGGGCCGCCCTCACGGGAAGCCTTGCGATGCCCGACCTGAGCATAATAACGTTCAGCGAGGTCCTCGACGCCACCAGGAGAATAATGGAGGTCGTGGACCTGCCAGTGATAGTCGACACTGACACGGGCTTCGGGGAGGCCATAAACGTGTACAGGACTGTTAAGGAGCTTGAGGAGGCCGGCGCCGCAGCGGTTCAGATAGAGGACCAGGTGCTGCCCAAGAAGTGCGGCCACCTGGCTGGAAAGCACGTGGTGCCGCCTGATGAGATGATAAAGAAGATAATTATGGCCACGGAGGCCAGGCGCCATGACATAGTGATAGTGGCCAGGACGGACGCCCGTGAGGTCGAAGGCCTTGACGCCGCAGTAGAGAGGGCCCAGATGTACGTTGAGGCTGGCGCTGACGTCATTTTCCCGGAGGCCCTTCACGACCTGGACGAGTTCAAGGAGTTCGCTAGGAAGGTCAAGGCGCCCCTGCTGGCAAACATGACAGAGTTCGGCAAAACGCCTTACATAACTGCCAAGGAGTTTGAGGAGGCCGGGTACAGGTTCGTCATATTCCCGGTGACTACGTTCAGGGCAGCCATGAAGGCCATGAAGGACGTGCTGCTAGAGCTGAGGGAGAAGGGGACGCAGAAGTACGTGCTTGACAGGCTCATGAGCAGACAGGAGTTCTATGACCTGATAGGCTACTACGAATACGAGAAAAGGGACTCCGAGGTGGCTGAGAAGGCTGAGGCGCTGGTGAGCAGACTTAAGGAGAAGAGTAAGTCGGGCTGAGATTTAGCTCCTCCTTTAAGAGCGCGCAGGCGCTCAGGGCCAGCATTCTGTTGAGCTTTTTGCAGAGGTGGTGCGGGGGGTGGGCTTCGAACCCACGCAGGCCTACGCCATCGGGCCCTCAGCCCGACCCCTTTGACCAGGCTCGGGCACCCCCGCGCCAGGAGTTTCTCGTATCAGAAGGCTATTAAATGATTTCGCCTATTTTAACTCTGCAGCTAGTCTAGAGTAATAAGGTGCAGCTGACTTGAACGGACAGGACAAGAAGGGGGGCGTTAACAAGGCGATAAACAGGCTCTTGATAAACATGACGGTGAGGACCCTGTGGATCTACGTCCTGGCAACGCTAAGAGAAGGCCCTACGTACCCCTACCACCTCAAGAAGATTATAAGGCAGAAATTTTCATTCAGCCCTCCTACAGTGACTCTTTATACTGTTGTCTACAAGCTTGAGAAGGACGGTCTCATAGAGAAGACTCCTGACGGCATGTATAGGATAACTGAGGAGGGGGCGAACGCCCTTGACATGGGATCCAGGCTTCTGCTCGACATGGCTCACAGGGTCAGTAGGCTCAGCGCCAGTGCCGTCACCGTAGAGGAAGCTAAGGCTTCCTCTAACGAGGGGCCTCAGTGAGATCGGTGCTCCTCACTTCTAACTCGGAGCAGGTCAGCTATATCATAGGCCCCTTAAAAGCGGGGCGACCAGTGTAAATAAGGCTTCCTGCTAGAAGGGGCTTGGCGGGCCGCGTGACAGAGGAGGGCCTGAAGGAGGTCGTAGTAGAGTACGCGGGGTCTAGGTTTAGAGCGTACTTAGATGCTGCCTCAGGTCTCCTCCTGTGCCCTATCTGCAGAAGAGCCAGACTAGCTTCACCAGAGGACCTGGTCGCGCACATATTAGCTCATGCAACAAGGGCTTTAGACATGAGGAGGGAGCCGCCTAAGAGGGAGCACGGCGCCGCCTCAGAGAGCTCGTCAGAGGAGGAGGGTTAACGGCAGTCAGCAAAGGCGTGGATCCCTCAGCTGTGAGCCTCAAAGGCTCGCTGACGACTCTTAGCAGCGTTTCAAGCGGCTCCCATCTGATGGAAACGCTATTATAGGGAAGGGAAGATATAAGTCTATGAGGCTCTCGGCTGACCTCCTCCCCGCCCTGAGGGGCGAGGCTCTTGGGGCAAGGTCCCTCAAATATCTATTTCAGGTTATAACCTCCTTGCGCTGTACCAATGTAGATGCTTTATGAGGCTGGAGTGCGGCGATATCCCCTACTACCTCGAGGTACCTGAGGGGCTTAGGCTTAAACTTAGCGGCCTGAAGGCCATGCTTCAGTTGCCTGACGGGCTGAAGCAGTACTCTAACATCATTGCAGGCTGCGTCTCTGAGTACACAGGCGCCACAGTCGTGGTTCAGGGTGACAGCGTGTTTGGGGCATGTGACCTGCATTACCAGGAGCTTCTGCAGTTTAATGACATAGACGCTATACTTCACGTCGGTCACACTCCGTATCCGGACTACCTCGGCGACAGGGTGAACGTGAACCCAAAGGGCAGGGTCAAGGTGATGTTCATACAGGCCAGGTTTAAGGGCCTGCCCAACGAGCAAACTCTCGGCGCTCTGCTCAACGTTATCAGAGCAAGGGGCCTCACAAGGGTGGCCTTAGCTACAACAGTTCAATATGAGCCTGCCTACAGCAAGGTCCTCGAGTTCCTCAGGCGCAATGGCGTTGAAACGGTCACCTTTCGCGGTCCAGCGGAGTACTACGAGGAGGGCCAGGTGATAGGTTGCGACTACAGCTTCGTGCCAAGGCGTGTTGATGGCTTTGTAATTGTGAGCTCTGGCGAGTTCCACGCGCTAGGGCTTTACCTGGCAACACTTAAGCCCGTGATACAACTCGATGTCACCAGGGACTCTGTGAAGGATTTGACGGGGGCAGGCGAGAGGCTCTACGCTTCAAGGCTCTTCAGGGTCTCACAGGCTATGGATGCTTCCCGTTGGGGCGTTATAGTCGGAACTAAGACAGGCCAAAACAGGCCATGGGTGGTCAGCGCCCTTGAGAACGTGATGAAGAGGCGTGGCGTGAGTTATATAGAGATCTACGCTGGTCTCCTTGACAGGTTAACGCTGGCCAACTTTGACAGCGACTGGTATCAGGCCTTTGTAGTAACCAGCTGCCCCAGGCTGCCGATAGATGACTTTAACGATTACCAGAAGCCCGTCTTAACCCCTGGGGAGGCCTTTATGGCGCTCATGAGGGCTCTTTCGCCTTACAGGTTCCCATGGTAAACCTCTCATTCACGCCGCTTACGCGGACTTTGACGCACAGACGGCGTACCGTGATCGCATTCAACGAACTTGACGTATTATAGGCAGGCCTTCACAACGTTAACAGCTCATACCAGCTACTGTCACCTACGGGAAGAGTGATAACAGCTCCCCGCACGTCACCTATGAGGGGGCGACCTGGAGGTCAAGCTGAGTAGACTGAAGGTGCTACTTGAGAGGGAGGTGCCGCGCATAGAGGCCCCATCTCAGGGGCTTGAGCAGTACACGACTCCAGCAGAGCTCGTCATAGATATGCTTTCAGTCCCTCTCAGGAAGGGGCTACTTGATGGGGCTGCTGTTGCAGACCTCGGCTCAGGAACCTGCAGGATAGCAATAGCGTCCCTGTTGCTAGGCGCTGCCAGGTCAATAGCTGTTGACTTTGATCAGAGGTTTGGGGAGGCCTGTGCATACTCTGCGCAGAGGCTTGGCGTTAGTTGGGGCCTGCTCTTCGTGGCAGCCTGGATAGGCAGCGACATAGGCCCCCTGCGCGCCGGCTCTATAGACGTCATAGTAATGAACCCCCCATTTGGAGTCTGGAGGAGGGGAGCTGACAGGGAGTTCATGGAGTACGCTATGGGCCTTAAGGCCAAGGAAATAGTGGCTCTTGTCAAGTCAGGCAACCTAGACTTCCACACCAGGCTTGCCACGTCAAGGGGGTACTCGCTCAACTTTTTAGGGACGCACGACTTCCTTATACCTGCGGCTATGCCGCACCACAGGAGCAGGGTCAGGCGGATAAAGGTGGACATAGTTGAACTCACAAGAGCCTAAGCGCGTGGTTCCAGGGGACGTTATAGCGGTGATCGAGGAGTACTCAGAGGGTCAGAGCGTCTATGTAGACCAGCAGATGGGCGTGCTAAGGGCGTCAGCCGTGGGCAGACTTAAGCTGGACAACCAGGCCAAGGTGGCCAGCGTCGTCACCAGGAGAAACGTTAAGGGACCCAGGAAGGGCGCCACGGTGTTGGGGTTGGTAACGCAGGTTAAGGAGAACTTGGCGTTCGTTGACATCTATGGTGAGGTTGCCCTAGAGCCAAGGCCAGGGGGCTTCATAGAGTACTCCGGCGTGCTCGATGGAGTTATAACCCCTGAGAGCGTCGGAGTTGAGCATATAGACGATATGCTCAACTACGTGAGGCCAAACGACATAGTAATAGCCAGGGTTATGAGTACCATAAGTCCCTACCTGCTCAGCATAAAGGGACCTCAGTTTGGCGTAATCTACGCCCTTTGCTCTAAGTGCGGCGAGATGCTCACCCTTGAGAACGGCACCCTCAAGTGTCCCAGGTGCGGTAATGTCGAGAGCAGAAAGCTCTCCACCTTCGTCTCTTCAAAGCTGATAAGGCTTGACGTAAGGAGGCTTATTCTAAGGAGGTTCCAGTAGTGAGCTCAAGGAGGAAAGTTGTCATAAGGGCGCCGCCTGAGACCTCTGACCTGGAGACCCTGATTAATAAGATAGCCGAGAAGGCACCTGCCAGCGTGATATCGGCCTCGCTGGTCAATGGAAAGCTTGTCCTGGAGTTTCAGGGATCCATGAGGTCCTCAAAGGAGATAGTGAAGGCAGTGAAGGAGGTGCTAGGGTCCCAGAGGCCACGAGCCTACCGGGACACTATCAGCGCTGATGAGCTTAAGAGCTTTGGCTTTCGGGGGCCCTTCGATGTCCTTGCCTTTGTGCTTAGGAAGCTCGGCCATGACTCAGAGTGGGAACCACCTGAGCTGAGAACTGACGCGCCAAGGGACCTAGTAAAGGAGGTCTCACAGAGGCTCGCAAAGGCCAACTCTCAGCTGAGCGGGCTCAGGCTCTCCGAGTCTGCTAGGAAAGCAGTTATGGCTTCCTCGGCGCTCTTAGGTAAGGATGTTATGGAGACTATAGACGCTGGCCTCAGGAAAGGGGTCCTCGTCAAGGATAAAAACGATAAAATATCCTCGCTGACAGGCTGGAGAGAGGCTGTCGACCTGCTGAGGGGGTAGCAGGAGTTGACTGATGACGTCAAGATATATAGGACAGGGACGACCTACGTGGTGGAGATAGAAAACGAGGACCACACGATGGGCAACCTGCTCGCGACCACCCTCATTGGCGTTAAGGGGGTGAGCAACGCTTACTATGAGATGGAGCACCCTCTCTTCAGGAGGATCAAGGTTTACGTTCAGCTTGAAGACGGCTATAACATAAAGGACGTGCTAAAGGAGGCCCTGAGTAGGATTAAGGAGATGAACGAAGAGTTCAGGAGGCAGTTCGTCGAGCGCGCTAAGGCCCTCGGAGTAGACCTTTCTTGAAGAGGGAGGCGAGGGTTCTGGTCACGGCATGCAACGACGTGGCCTGCGCAGGGCTAGTGGTCAGGCTGACCTCAATAGATGGCCTCGCGACCTCCTATGAGGGCTGCGAGGGTCTGTGCAGGAGGCTCGCCTCCAAGGGCCTGCTGGAGGAGTCCAGGTACTTCATAGGCAACTGCGGCTGCGGCCTTGAGAGGGCGCCGCTAGATGCCGAGAGGCTCGGGTGGGCTCTCCTCTTTGCGGGTAGCTTAGCGAAGTCAATGGCAGACCTTAGGGAAGAGCTCCTTAAGCGCACGCTGTGAGCTACCCCGTCCTAACGGGCGGGGCATCCCCACCTCGCGGTGAGGACTTCCTGCTTCTTCCAGGAAACTTACTATACACCCCCTCTGAGAAGGGGATGTATAGCAGAGATCTCCTGTCTACAGGCTCTAAGGGCAGCCCCGACCCCGCACGGAGAACATTTAGAGAAGCGTTATAGTCACGGTCAGCGACCCAACCGCACCTGGGGCAGACAAACACGCGGTCAGCCAACGTCAGATCCTTCTTAACGTACCCGCACCTAGCACATGTTCTTGAGGTATTCCTCGGGTCTACCTTCGCCACCCTCCTGCCAGCTCTACTAGCCTTGTAGGAGAGGTGGCTCATGAACTTGAAGAAGTCAGCATGAAGAATGTGCTTTCTCAAAGCTTTACTTTCACTGTCCTCAACCATCTCCTTGACGTCAAGGTCTTCCACGTATATCTCATCATACTGCTCTACGAGCCACGAAGTTACCTTGTGAATATAGTCATTCATGAGATTCTTCACGCGCTCGTGCATCTTGGCTAACTTCTTTCTGGCCTTCTCATAGTTTCTAGACCCTTTTCTCTTTCTAGATAACGTTCTTTGCAAAGTCCTTACCCTCCTCTCGACCTTATCAAAGACCTTGGGGTTCTCTACCACTACACCATCAGAGGTAGTTACGAGATTCTCCACTCCTAGGTCTATTCCAACCACTTTTCCAGTTTTCTCGAGAGGTTTCCTTTCGGCCTCAACCTGGAAGATAGCATACCATCCAGTTGCGCTCCTCTTTATTATTACCCCTTTTACCTCGTCTTCTAACGGTCTGTGGAAGAGCACTTTCACCTCCCTATCTTTGAGAGGATCAGCTTGTCTTCATCAATCTTGAAACCAGACTGGTTGTAGTTTATGATCTTCACGATCTTCTTGTACCTCAGTTTCCCCACCTTCTTTCCTCTCTTCTTCAATTCATGAAGAGCATTGATGTTGTACCATAACTGGTTGTTCACCATTTGAAGGGCTTTGGAGTAAACTAGTTCTTTTCCCTCTATTTTCAGGTCTTTCAACATGTCTTGGGTGTCCTTAGGTGTTATCTTTTTCCCTTCTTTCCTTGCGTTATTCACCGCGTCTAACAAAGCATTGTATGCTTTAGCTTCAACCTGCATGACCCTGAGTAGTTTTTCCTCTACTTCCCTAGTTGGGTAAATCCTGTACTTGAATGACAGATGAATTTTGTTATTCTTTTCCCTGGCTCTCTACATATTTTTTCTTCAATACCTCCAGTGTTACCTGCCCACTTTCTAACGACTATAAAAAGATTTCTATAAGGGGGCTATCCATCCCCCACCTTACGGAGGGGACTTTCGCCCTCGTAACCCCCAGAAAGTTAAAAGATCTGCTGGGTAACATTACAAAGGTGCGGGGGTGCCCGAGCCTGGCCAAAGGGGGCGGGCCCAAGACCCGTTGGCGTAGGCCTGCGTGGGTTCGAAGCCCACCCCCCGCACCATCAGGGGTACACAACCTTTCCGCTGTCCGGTAGCGTCCTGTACCCTGGAAGCGACCTGCTAAGCTCCTTAGAGAAGTCGCTAGAAGACAGGGCTTCAAGGAACTTCCTTACGCTCGGCTTATTAAGCTTGACCTTTCTAACCACGAAATCATACACCTCCTCACCGACAGGTATGAAGTCAAGGCCGAACTGCACAGCCACGGCCTCCAGGGAGAGGCCTGTATCAGCGCGCCCTTGAAGTATTGCGGTAGCCACGGCAGTGTGCGTCTTCACCTCATATGTGTAGCCATTGACAACCTTCTCAGGCCTCTCACCTTTCAGTAGCTGTCTCAGCTTCATGTCAAGGAGCACTCTCGTGCCGGATCCCTTGTTCCTGTTAACTATGGTTACATCTGGCCTCAGTAGATCCTCAAACCCTCTTATGTTCTTGGGGTTTCCCTTCTTAACGAGCAGCCCTACTCTCCTGGCGTAGCCCCTATATATGTAGACATCGTTCTCGAGGCCCATCACCTTGGGCATGTGCACGTTGTACTGCATTGTGCCCTCATCAAGTAGGTGGGTTCCTGCCAGGTCAGCGTCGCCTCTCTTAACCGCTATCCACCCTCCCATGGAGCCCACGCTTATGACCCTTGACTGCTTTGTGAGACCAGCGACCCTGAGGACGACCTCGATGCCAGGGCAGTTGCTACCTATTATGTTGAGGTCAGGTATCCTGAGGCTCGGTGAGAAGAGGTTAACTGTGACCTCTTCGTTTTCGTCGAAGTACTCTCTACCCTCCTCGGCCACTATGAAACCGTCGGAGAGCCCTATGCCTGCTATTGAGCCAGAGCCTGTCATCAGCGGATAAGCTGATAGACTTCCATCGGAGTTCTGAACCAGCTGCACGGGTATAAGCTCCATGAATCCCCTGCCGGCCTGGAACTTTAATGGTATCCTAGCCTTAACCCTTGGCAGCTCAGCGCTAGGCTCCAGGCCCCTCATCATGAGCACCACAGGCGCCACAATGTTATACATGTTCATCATAGCTGACAGCGGAAAGCCTGGGAGACCGAAGAGTATCTTGCGTCCCTTCACGGCTATGACTGTTGGTTTCCCAGGTCTAGCCTTAAGTCCATGAACTATTAGCTCAGCCCCCACGTCATTGAAGACCTTGTATATCATATCCCCGTACCCGGCCGACGTGCTACCTGTAGTTATAACGATGTCTGAAGACTCCAGGGCTTCATGCACAGCTGATCTCATAGAGTTATAGTCGTCGGGAAGTATGCCCTTAAACGTGACCTCCGCACCAAGCTCCCTTAGCATGGCAGTTATAACGTAACCGTCGACGTCGTAAAGCTTTGCAATGGATAGGGGCTTACCGGGCGGCACCAGCTCAACGCCCGTTGAGAACACAGTGATCTTAGGGGGCCTGTACACCTTAACTTTATCTATGCCAAGCCCCGCGAGTACGGCTATCTCCCTTGAAGTGAGCAGCGTGCCAGTCCTTAGGATGTAGTCACCAGCAGAGACGTCAGAGCCTGTCTGGTTTATATTTTCGCCAGGCGCCACGGGTCTGTATACCGTCAAGGCATCCCCGCTTCTGACTACATACTCTTCCATTACAACAGCGTCGGCGCCTCTTGGTATCATGGCCCCAGTGGCTATCTCTACGGCTTCCCCTGGGCCCACGGCGCTCTCAGGCGGCAAGCCTATGCTGGCCTTGCCTACCACCTTAAGCTGAACAGGGGTCACGTCGCTGGCGCCCGCAGCGTCAAGGCTTCTTATTGCATAACCGTCAACTGTTGAGCGGTCGAAGGGAGGGTAGTCGATAGGCGCTCTAACGTCCTCTGCCAGCACCTTGTTAAGTGCCTCCTCCAGCGGGACCTCCATGACATCAAGGGGCCTTATGCCTCCAACCTTTTCATTTAGGAGCCTAAGGGCTTCAACGACGGACACCAGCTTATGAAATACCAGGGCCACGCTATTTGCACCCTAGCGCTCTGAGTATATTGCTGATGGCATTAAATGTGTGTTGTGTAGGGGCTATTACTCTGACCTCTGGGCAACGCCTACTAACCTCTGAGGACGTCTTGGGACCTATCGCTATGACCAGGGAGTCCTTTGCATAAGGCCTTAAGAGATCACACGCCGCTCTTGCTATTCCAGCGGATGATATTATTATAATGTCAAAGTGGGAGGCCAGCTTCTGCTGGCTTAGATTGGCTGGCACCTCCCTGTAAATGTCAACCCTTAAGACTTCGACTCCGTGGCTTCTTAGAGTGTTCTCTAGCTCCAGGTCCCCATTCTCAGACCTAAGCGTGAGGACCCTCCTGCACTTCATGCTCATAAGCTCTCCAAGCTCCCTGCTGCCGTAGCTGCGCGGGTAGTCTGCTTCAATGTTGAGCGTCTCCTTGATCGATGTTGCAGTTGAGCTTCCAACTGCGAACGCCTTAACGCCGGCTGGCCAGGAGCTAATGTAGGGCCTTAGCAGCCTCGGGGCCCTTGGACTCATGAATGCAACGCAGTCGTATTGACCGCTTACTATATAGTCAGCTGCCGCCTTCAAGGCATTATGTATAGGCACGAGATCAATAGTCTTTAACCAGTATATAAATTCAAAATCCTTGAGGTCTAGGGGCAGCTCAGGGCCTAAGTAAAGTACTCTGCACCCCTTCTCCAAAGTCTTACCCTCTCTGAGACGGCTTTGCCTATGTAGATGACGGCTGGGTTAGTTATTACACCTTTCGACCAGGCTTCCCTAAGTGATGATAAGGTTCCAACTACGGTTACCTGCCTTCTCGTGGTAGCCCACATCACGGCGGCCGCCGTCTCCTCGGGGCCCCTGACCTCTTTAATGGCATCAAGTAGGGCATCCAAGTTTGATACGCCCATGAGGATCACAAGAGTGTCAGCCCCCTCAGCAAGCAGCCTAAGCTTCCTTAGGTAATCTTCGTAGTCCTTCCCCTCAGCCAGGTGGCCAGTTATAACTGCAAACGATGACGCGAAACCTCTTCCGGCCAGCGGTATACCGGCGTACGCTGAAGCCCCAACGAAGCTCGGTATCCCAGGCACAACCTCACACTCAATATTATGGCTCATGACAAAGGCACACTCCTCCTCCCCCCTTCCGAAGGTGTAGGGATCACCCCCCTTCAGCCTGACAACGAGCTTACCCTCCGAGGCCAGCTTAACGAGGAGCCTGTTTATCTCATCCTGGCTTAACTCGTGCCTTCCTGGCCCCTTCCCCGCATATATCTTGATGCAGCCCTCCTTAGCGTAGCCTAGGAGCTCTTGGGGCACCAGCCTGTCATATATTATGGCGTCAGCGGCCCTTATGGCCTCAAGGGCCTTCACTGTAATGAGCGTCAAGTCCCCTGGCCCAGCGCCAACTATCATTACCTTGCCGGCCAACTAGGGCACCCTGAGGCTCTGGGCCAGGGCCTGGGCCACCTTCCTTGGCTCGCTCAGGTCGCCCTTGGCCTCAGCGAAGTTCATAACCTCCCCGTCCTGGCTCGCGGCCGCTGCGATCATGAGGAGGCCCCCAGTGCCATACGCCATAGAGACTGCCCCTATGGGCGAGTGGCACCCAGCTCCAACGAGCTCAACAAACGTTCTCTCAGCTATTGCCATTGCATGCGTGACCCTGTCCGTGACCTCGCTTAGCTTCTTAAACAGCGGCGACGATGTAGACATAACAACAGCTATTATGCCCTGGCCTGGCTCTGGCGGGAACTTATCAAGAGGCAGGAGCACTCTCCTCTGCTGTATCCCAAGCCTCCTGAGCCCAGCCTCAGCCATAATCAGGTAGTCGGCCTCGCCCCTGTTAAGCTTGGAGATTCTTGTATCTACGTTACCCCTAATAGTCTTTATAACAACGCCCCTGTTGTTGTGCCTCACAAAGGCTGACCTCCTGACGCTTGACGTGCCGACTGAGAGACCTGGGGGTATGCCTTCTAGGCCGGCGACCTCTGGGGACCTTGGACCTATGATCAGGGAGTCGTTCGGCACCTCGCGAGGAGGCACAAAGGCTATCTCAAGGTCCTCCTCGAGCCTGGAGGGGAGGTCCTTCATGCTGTGCACGGCCACATCAGCGCGGCCATCTAGCACGGCCATGTTTACCTCCTTCTCAAAGATCCCCTTGACGCCTATGCTGTAAAGGGCCCTATCCTGGACGACGTCGCCTTTAGTCTTAATTATGATCGGCTCATATTCGACGTGCTCCCCGAGCCTCTGCTCAATGTACCTCATGGCTATGGAGACCTGCTCTAGGCTAAGCCTGCTGCCCCTTGTGGCGACTCTCAGCTTTATCATGGGGCTTCACTCACTACGGACCTCAGCGCCTCCTCGGTGTCAGCTATTACGTCATCACTGTAGTGCTCTGAGCTCGTGAACTGGGACTCGAACTGACTTGGAGGCACAAAGACACCGTGCCTCCTCATGAGCTCATGGAACCTTGCGTAGGCCTCGCGGTCGCTGGCCCTGGCCTCATCAGGGGTAGTTACCGGCCCCCTAGTGAAGAAGAGCTGGAACATGCTTTCAACTCTGTTGACGCTGGCTTTACCCTTAAAGGCGCTTTCGGCGTACTCGGAGACCTCCTTGGCGGCCCTTGACGCCCGTGAGAGGGCATCACTGCTCTCAAGCACCTCTATGGTGGCCAGCCCGGCGGCCATAGTGACGGGGTTTGCGTTGAAAGTGCCTGCGCTGAACACGGGGCCACTTGGGGTGAGAAGATCCATGATCTCGGGCCTCGCTACCACTGCACCCACCGGGAAGCCTCCACCTATTATCTTGCCGAGGGTCACTATGTCGGCTCTCACGCCGAAGTACTCCTGAGCGCCTCCCATGGAAAGCCTGAAGCCTGTTATTACCTCGTCAAATATGAGCAGTGCGTTGTACTTATTAGCGATGTCCCTGAGGCCGCGCAGGAAGTCACGAGCTGGCGGTATGACACCCATGTTGCCTATAACCGGCTCAACAATTATGGCAGCCAAGTCATCCCCAGCGACCCTGGCAGCCCTTTCAACGGAGTTCAAATCATTATATTTGGCAACAAGCGTGAGCGCCGCCACCTGTTGCGGAACGCCCCTGCTGTTCGGTACGCCGTACTCGCTGGCGGCGCTTCCAGCCTGGACAAGGACGTAGTCATGCGCACCATGATAGCAGCCATCGAACTTGATTATCTTATTTCTACCCGTGAACCCCCTTGCCAGCCTTATGGCAGTCATAGTAGCCTCGGTCCCTGAGTTAACGAACCTAACCTTGCCCCCTGGCATTACATGGCCCACAACTTTCTTAGCCAGCTCAACCTCAGCCCTAGTTGGGGTGCCATAGAGCCAGCCGCTCTCCACCTGCTCTATGACTCTCCTCTTCACTGCGTCATTAGCGTGGCCGAGTATTAGAGGGCCATAGCCTAAGACATAGTCTATCAGCTTCTCATTGTCCTCAGTAATCAAGTAGGGGCCGTGGCCGCCCTTAACGAAGAAGGGGAAAGGCCTGACAGAGGCTCTGACTGGACTGTCAACTCCGCCCACGAGGAACTTACGTGCCTCGTCAAAAAGCTCCTTGCTCAAAGTCCAGCCCCCTTAAGCGCCTCTCCCTCGACTTTATAAAGCACGCTATTGATAAGTAACGCGCTTCCAAGGTCGTCGTTAGCTCTCCAGGCGCATTGAAAACAACAGCGGTCCGTCCTCAGGGTGGCCTGGCATAACAGCGACGTGTGCATATCATAGTAGGGAGGTATGACTTAGTTGCCAGGCAGCTCTTAGGCGGAGGTGTACCATGATCCCTCTTGAGGTAATACGGGGTAGTTCGGTTTTTGGCGAGAGAGCGGCCAAGCAGGGGGTAGGGGTCACATGTTAAGCAGAACTGACTGGGAGCTGAAGAAGGAACTTCCCGCAGCCGTAGTGGAGGTTGCAAAACGTATAGCGGGTTCTGAGAACATCGAAGCCATTGAGGCTGCACTTAGGAAAATAGCTGACAGCGGCGACTCGTGGGTCTCAAGGGTGGCTAGGGAGCTGGCGTCTGACCAACGTGAGCTCCAATCAATAATTAATGGCATGAAACATGGACTTAAGCCGAGGGACGAATCTATAGAGGAGGTTGTATACTGGATAAAGAAAGGTAACGACATCAGGTCCTCAGGTACCTAAAGCCCTCCTCCAGCACGCCTGCTATTTGCCTCCTTGCGACCTCCCTTAGCTCCGCCGCCTTAGACCTGAGCGTTATGTGATCCTTGATATTGTCGGAGTAGGCATACAACAGCACTACTGGAATAGAGCTTTGATCGAAGAGCGCTCTAAGATACGAGGACTCGTCCCAGTTAAACATCTTAACACTCGAGCTCCTCAACGTCTCAGTGTTTACTATGGTGCCCTCAAAATGGTCGACGACTATGTCAGGCTCCTTAAGCTCCTTTCTGAGACCTTCCTGAAGGTCTGAGACTTTGTTGCCGATGAAGTTGAGCATCTGGGAGAGTGCTGCGGGCATGGGTTCCACGCCGTGCTCCCTTAGCTTGTTTATGGCAAGCATTACAAGCTCCTCGCTCCTCTTAACTAGCGAGACTGGTAGGAGGTCACGCCTCTCCATGAGACTCAAGGCCCACCTCTTGCTCAGCTCATCTGAGCCACCAGCGGCCAACCTAGCTATAATGTCGAGCTCTGGGTCATCAAAGTAGTAGGCATCATCTAGGATAGCTTTTGCTAGCGAGCTTGGGCTTATGGCGTCCCTAAAGTCGTCTGAGTACATGGGTAATGTTAACTTAGCCCTTGGAATCTCCCTTATGAACCTTGAGACAGACTTAGAGATGGCCATTATCTTGTGGTGGAAGTAGACGGAGCGGTACATCTTATATCTAGCATCAAATATATCCTCAAGCGTCTGGAGGCTCTTGATGTCAAGGGATAAGATCACATGACCGTTATCTGTAATAGAAACCTTGAGGCCCTCTATGAGTCTGTCAAGGTCTATGTTACCGTAAACTATCCCAGTGGCCTGGGCATCCCTCTGAAGGTAGTCGAGCCTATCAGCGTCCGCTATTTCGTTAGATATCATGTCGTGGATTAGACTGAGGCTCTCGGACTTAAGTCCTAGCTCCTTGGTCGAACCTGTCGAGCTAGGCCCCATAGGGTTAAGTAGCCCCTCTACAACGTCTAAGTAGGGCTTTAGCTGTTGCATGTCATGACTTGATTCAGCGAGCTTCTTAATGGCTTCAATGAACGCGAGGCCGTAGGCCTCGTGCACCTTCAATGTCCCTCTTGAGAGCCTGGCCAGCTCCTGGTAGAGACTGCTTGCGCCTTCTCTCTCGTCGTACTTGGCCATGTACTCGATGGCGCTCTCGCTCATGTGGCTGTATGCCAGGTGGCCCACGTCGTGAAGAAGTCCAGTAAGCCTCGCGACTTGAACAACGACGTTCATGTGCTTCTCATCACAGTACTCGAGCAGCTCGGAACACAGGGTTGGGTTGTGCCTAAGCTCGGCAATGACCTTTGACGACATGTATGACGCTATGTGCATGACACCAAGGGAGTGCTCGAGCCTGCTGTGCCTAGCCGAGGGGAATACCAGGAAAGCCATGCCGAGCTGCTTAATATTGTGAAGCCTCCTCAGGAACGCTGTCTGGAGCAGCCAGTACTCCGCCTCGTTGATTGGTATGAATCCATGAACGGAGTCCTGCACCACGCCTTTCTGCTTAAAGGCCCCTATGAGCTCGTTCTGCATTAAGCGCACCTTGGGGGCTCAGCGCTAACGTGAACGGGGAACTTTATAAGAGTTCGGCCTTCACCATGACTAACAGTCGTTTCATCTGTTGCCACTTGGCATCATCACTTCTCTCCCTCGCCATGCTGTCTATGGGACTGGCCCCTTGAGGACGTGGGGGAGTTTCACTGGGCGCCATCCTTCGCCTCGCGACTGCCCATCTCTGCTAAAGCGACGCCATCCGAGCTTAATGCCGGTGCCAACATTAAGCTTTAGAGTAATTTATTTATTATATTGATAATTATAAAATAACTAATATTTGTGCAAAACGCTACAGGCTCTAAGTGAGGCCCGCCTTCTCAAGGGCCTCCTTATACCTGCCAGTTATTGACGTGTCGCGCGGGTCCACGCCGTTAAGGGATGCAAGGTAGACTGAAGTGAAGCCGCCCAGCAGGGAGCCCTGAAGTAGCTGGGCGAGGAGGCCGTTGCCTCTCGGCGTGACCCTGACCAGCGTGTCCCTCTGCTCACTGTAGACCTGCCTAAGAAGCTCTTCAAGCACAGAGCACACCTTCCCGTCGCCCTCTATGAGGATGAAGCCTTTCCTCTCGCCGTGCTGTTGCTGCCACACCACTAGGTCGTTGTGAGCGGACTCAGGGTAGAACTCCGTCTTAGCAATGGCCTTCGCGTTCTCGCTGAACTCCTGCCTCCACCTGTGAGCTACTATGTCGAAGACGCCGCAACCGGCTATGATGTAGAGGTCTTTGCCCTTCAGCGCCCTCGCTATGGTCTCGCCCTCGCCGCGAGAGGTTGACCTAAGGGCCTCGGCGGCGTCCTTAACCTCGCCCTCGTTGGCGACCTCAACCCCAGCTGCGCTCAGTATGCCAAGGGTGGCCCCAGCCAGCATGCCGAGGGCGGTCCTGGGGTAGTAGCCTGGCTGTATAGTGGCCAGGGGCAGGCCTGTCTCCCTGGCCCAGGCGGCCAACTTGCCGCCGCTTGTTACAGAGAGCACCAGGGCACCCTTGGCATGCGCTTCCCTCGCGCAACTCACGGTCTCATAGGTGTTCCCGCTGTAGCTTATTGCGACTACGAGGTCCTCGCTGCTCAGCCAGGCAGGGGCTCCATCTGCCTTATGGACGATAACGGGGAACCTGGCGCCCTTAGCTGTGGCTAGGGCCCATATGTAGTCGCCTGTGACGCCACTGCCGCCCATGCCGCACAGCAGCAGGGAGCGCGGGCTGACGTGTGGTGCCTTGGCTTTGACAGCAGAGCTGTATGACGTGAGCAGCTGGTCGGGCCAGGTCTCATAAAGCTTCAACATTTCCTCAAGGGCCGTCTGTAGAGCCAAATCTATCACTAGGCTAGGAGTTGCTGCCAGCTAATAAAAGGTTGCCCTAAGCTCTTGTAGGAGGGCCCTTCAGAACTCGCCGTAGAGAATCCTCATTTCGTCTAGGCTTAGCGCCTCGCCTCTCTTAGCTTTCTCCTCTATCTCTTTGCGCTTCTCCTCGAGCACCTTGAGCTCTATACCGCGCTGCTTCGATACCTTCAGCTCCTTCAGTCTTACCATCAGCTCCCTGTACTTGTTGTAGAGGGCGTCCAGTTCGCCAGTGAGTATGTCTATGTTTTTGCTCTTCTCAGAAATAGCCTGTTTAAGTGAATCTATCTGCTTGTTAAGTTCATCAATCCTAGGTGTGAGCGACGCTATCTGGGCCTTGAAGCTCCCGGCCTTCTGCCTCATCTCAGCTATCTTGTTGTTATACTCATTCAGCTTCATCTTCAGGGCCTTGACCTCGGCCTCTATCTCCATTATTGATATCTCCTCCTGGCGTGCCTTCCTTATCCTTTCCGCCAACTCCTCAAGGCGCTCTATTTCCTCGACTAGCTTTTTCTCCTCCTGGGGTGGTAGCACGGACGTCTGCTGCCTCCACTCGAGCTCCTCTATCCTCTTCTGAACTCTCCTGAGGCTGAGCTTAGCCACGCTGCCCTCCTTGTCTAACAACTGTCTGGCCTCCCTCAGCTGCTCAACCTTAGCCTTGAACTCGTTGACGGCTGACGCCCTCTCCTGGTTGAGCTTAGCCAGCTGGTCAAGGAGCTCCTTGCGGTCTGACCTCAGCTTAAGGAGCTGGCTTACAAGCTCCTTCTTCTGCTCTATTAGCTTTGCCCTCTGGTCCCTGAGGCCCTTAACGTCATTAATTAGTTGCATTCTGGCGTTCTTCACTTCAACTACCTTGTCCCTTATCGCGTCAACAAGCTTGTAGAGGTCGTCCTCCTTCATGTTTGAGATGTCAACTGTTACAAGCTGTCTTATGTCCTCGGGCAGGGCCTCTGGGGGAAGAGGCTGAGGCGTCCTCCTGGGCCTCTGCTGGCCCTGCCCGACGATACCCTGGCCCTGCGGAGCCTGTTGAGGCGAGCCCTGCTGGGCGTTCGTCTGTGCATCTTCTATCTGTTGCTTGTCTATGGCAAGGCGGTCACCGTTCTCCAAGTTGTTCTTCCACCTCCCCAAGCACTATGCGCGCATCAGCTGCAGTCGCTTGTTCTCTGCGTGCGAATACAGGATTTATATCTACCTCTTTTATAGACAAGTGGTTGTAAAGTAGGAGACTGACGCGAGAGATTACTTCGGCCAAGCTATCAATGTTCGCCCCCTGCAGGCCCCTGTAGCCCTTCAGCAGCCTGAAGGCCTTCGTCTCAGACATCATAGAGGCGGCACCTTTGAGTCCCACAGGGGCTAGCCTCATTGAGATGTCACTTATCAGCTCGACCAGAAGACCTCCTGAGCCAAACGTCACAATTGGGCCAAACTGTGGGTCGTGTATGCCGCCGACTATTACTTCGAATCCTTCGGTCACCATCTTCTGCAGCAGCACGCCCTTCACCCTGGCACCGGGAGCCAGCCTTCTGACGTTGTCCATTATAGTCCTGTAAGCGTCGACGGCCTCTTGATCGCTCTTAATATTGAGCACAACGCCGTTAACATCACTCTTATGGATTATGTCAGGGCTCACAACCTTCATAGCTAGTGGGAAGCCGACGCGCGCGGCGCACTCCCTGACCTCAACCTCATCTGACGCCTTGCAGTACTCCGCCACTGGAATTCCATAGGCCCTCAGCACGTCTAAGGCCTCGTCTTCGAGTAACTTCACGCGGCGCTCCTCCAGCGCTCTCCTTATGATACCCTCCACCGCGTCCTTTGCGCCCTCGCTCACATGAGGAATTATATCAACAGGCTCCTCGGCCCCGATGCACCTCGCACACCTCCATAACGTTGAGAGGGCCCTGGCCGCCCTGTCTGGGAACTCAAACGTTGGCACGCCTACGTCCTCCAGGGCCCTGGCCAGCCTCTCACCGTACTCGGCTCCTATAGTTACAACTACCATCGGCACGTCAGGGTGGCGCCTCCTGATGTTCAGTATAGAGTTCAGAGTCTTGTCAAAGTCCATAGTTGGGGGCTGCACAAGTGCTACCAGAAGTATCGCGTCAGCGTCCCCATTATTTATGAGGGTCTCAGCTACAGCCTCTATCTGCTCGGGCCTGCTGTCCCCCGTCAGGTCGAAGGGGTTCTTGAGCGACACCCTGTAGGGGAACAGACCCTTGAGGGCCCCTAGGGTGGCCTGTGAGGGCGGGGGAACCAAGAGGCCCCTAGAGGCTATATTATCGGCTGCTATAACTCCATGGCCGCCAGAGTTAGTTATAATGGCCACCCTGGGCCCCTTCGGAACGCCGCTAGTGCTGAGCACCTTGGCCGCGTCAAACATGTCCTGCAGGTCTTCAAGTACTATAGCGTTGGCCTCACGCATGACCTCATAAAAGGTCGCATATGAGCCAGCTATTGACGCCGTGTGGCTCATGGTTGCCCTTGAGCCCTCTGACGTCCTGCCGCCCTTCAGGATGAGCACGGGCTTTCTGGCCTTGTAAGTGACGTCCCTTATGGCGCTCACCAGCTCCCTGCCCCTGCTCACGCCCTCTAAGTACATCAATATCACTTTGATGTCCGGCGACTTGACTAGGTAGTTTAGACTATCAACCTCATCTATATCTACCTTGTTGCCAAAGTTTATTGCCTTGGATATCCCAATGTTGTTGGCGGCAGCCCAGTCCATGAGGGTCGCGAGGAGGGCTCCGCTCTGGCTGACGATTGCTATGGGGCCAGGCTTAGGTCTCCTCATCCTTTCCAAGGGCAGGAAGAAGGTGTCAACACCATTAGAGGCGTTGTAGACGCCTATGCAGTTTGGCCCGAGCACCCTTATCGAGTACTTCTTTGCTACGCTGACTACCTCCTCCTGTAGCTTGATGCCCTCCTCGGTCCCGGTCTCAGCGAAGCCCCCGCTGAATATTATGACCCCCTTAACGCCCTTTCTTCCTGCGTCATCAAGGACCGAGGGGGTTGCCATGGCATTCACAGCTATCACGGCGACGTCAACATCTTCCTCTATATCCGAGAGGGAGCGGTAGCTCTTAACGCCATCGACATTGTCATACTTAGGGTTTACGACGAACAGCCTCCCGCCGAACTTATGCCTGAGATTATTCAGTATGACTCTACCCATGTTGTCGGCTCTGGGTGAGGCGCCAACAACTGCAATGCTCTTTGGCTCAAAGAATACCTCAGCCCCTACTGTATACATTCGTTATCATCCAAACGATGGCAGTATCCTTGGGGTTAAAAGCGTTAGAGGGTTGACATGGATGTACCTGACGCGACACGCCCTAACACTGGGCCTCAAGGCGGCCTGCTTTGCACGATTTGAAGCAGGGCTGTTTCAGGTCTTGCCAAGCACGCTGACAAGCGCTAGGTGTTAAAATATATTAGCGCTCTGTCCCAGAGTATTTAGGGCTTTTGCATGTCATCCCAGAGTGTTACGTTAACAGTCGAGGAGGCATACAGGAGTGACAGGCCAGGCAGGAAAATAGTGAGAATCAGCGACTCAACGATGCGCAAGTTGGGCATAGAGACGGGCGACTTCGTGCTCATCAAGAGCCCGAAGGCGATAGAGGTGGGGGTTGCCTGGCCCCTAAGAGGCGAGGGGGAGGAAGTCATAAGGATGGACGGCCACATGAGGCAGGTCCTCGGCGTGAGCGTTGGGGATAAGGTAGAGGTCATGAGGGCCGACAACCTCAAGCCTGCCAGGAGGATAGAGTTAGCCCCTGTGGGTCAGGCCACCGTGCCTACGTTCTTTGGGGCTGTGCCCATAAACATGGTTGTCTCGCCTGATGACCTAAGGGACGAGCTCGTGCGCAGGCCTCTGATAAGGGGTGACCTAATCCCGCTCTCTGATGAAATTCAGCTGGCGGTAGTTGACACCAATCCGACAGACCCCATTTACGTTACTGATGACACGGAGGTCCGCATAAGGAGCGAGCCCGTCAAGCCCTCAGAGTACCCGCTCCTCAGTAGGGGGACCAGGGTAACCTGGGAGGACATAGGTGACCTTGAGGAGGCCAAGCAGAGGATAAGGGAGATAGTGGAGCTGCCCATGAAGCACCCTGAGATATTCCAGAGGCTCGGCATAGAGCCGCCCAAGGGCATTCTCATCTACGGTCCTCCTGGCGTTGGCAAGACCCTTCTCGCCAAGGCGTTAGCCAACGAGATAGGGGCCTACTTTGTGGCAATAAATGGCCCCGAGATAATGAGCAAGTTCTACGGCGAGAGCGAGGAGAGGCTGAGGGAGGTCTTTAAGGAGGCACAGGAGAACGCACCATCCATAGTCTTCATTGACGAGATAGACTCAATAGCCCCCAAGAGGGAGGAGGTCACCGGCGAGGTCGAGAAGAGGGTCGTAGCTCAGCTTCTGACACTAATGGACGGCATACAGGAGAGGGGCAAGGTCATCGTAATAGGCGCCACCAACAGGCCTGACGACGTGGACCCAGCCCTCAGGAGGCCAGGGAGGTTTGACAGGGAGATAGAGATAAGGCCGCCTGACAAGCAGGGCAGGCTTGAGATTCTGCAGGTCCACACGAGGAGCATGCCGCTTGACAGCGACGTCAACCTAGCTGAGATAGCTGACCTAACGAAGGGCTACACGGGGGCTGACCTGGCCGCCCTAGCTAAGGAGGCAGCCATGGCTGCGGTTAGGGAGTTCATGAACACAGGCAAGGTTGACCTCTCGAAGCCCGGTGAGATAAAGAAGGAGGTACTCGAGACCCTCAAGGTCAGCAGGAGGCACTTCCTGGAGGCCATGAAGGTCGTGAGACCAACGCTGATACGTGAGGTGTTCGTGGAGGTCCCGGAGGTCCACTGGAGTGACATAGGCGGCCTGGAGAGCGCGAAGCAGGAGCTGAGGGAGGTCGTGGAGTGGCCGCTCAAGTACTCCGACGTGTTCCAGAAGATGGGAGTTGAGCCGCCAAAGGGCGTGCTCCTCTTCGGCCCTCCAGGCACAGGCAAGACCCTCCTCGCTAAGGCCGTTGCAACGGAGAGCGGGGCCAACTTCATAGCCATAAGGGGGCCGGAGGTGCTCAGCAAGTGGGTCGGCGAGAGCGAGAAGGCCATAAGGGATGTCTTCAGGAGAGCCAGGGAGGTGGCGCCGGTCGTGGTGTTCTTCGATGAGATTGACGCCATTGCGCCTGCAAGGGGCTACAGCTTCGACAGCGGCGTGACTGACAGGATAGTGAACCAGCTGCTCACCGAGATGGATGGCTTAGTGCCTCTTAACAACGTTGTTGTGTTAGCCGCTACCAACAGGCCGGACATAGTAGACCCAGCCCTTATGAGGCCCGGCAGGTTTGACAGGATAATCTATGTGCCGCCACCTGACAAGGACTCGCGCAAGCAGATATTCCAGGTACACCTGAGGAAAGTGCCGCTGGCCAACGATGTTGACATTGACAGGCTGGCTGACCTAACAGAGGGCTACACGGGCGCCGACATAGCCGCGGTGGTGAGGGAGGCTGTCTTCGCGAAGCTCAGGGAGAAGCTAGAGCCGGGGCCTGTTGAGTGGAGGCACTTCCAGCAGGCCCTGAAGAAGGTCAAGCCGAGCCTAACGCGCGAGGACGTGGCTAGGTACGAGCAGATGGGTGACAGGCTGAAGAAGCTTGTGCTCTCAACGTGAGGCGGGATCTTGGACCACGTCGAGGTTGAGGTCAAGCTGAGGGTTCCCTGCGAGGCGCTAGATGAAATTGCAAAGAGATCGTCAGCGGCAGGGGGAAGCGTTGAGCCTCCTGTTGACGAGAGGGACGTGTACTATGAGCACCCGTGCAGGGACCTCATGACATCAGACGAGGCCCTAAGGGTGAGGTATGTCAACGGTCTCCCGCTCTCGCTCACATACAAGGGGCCGAGGGGGCCAGGGGACCTTAAGTCAAGAGAGGAGGTAATAGTCGAAGTCAAGTCAGACCCTGACAAGCTGCTCAGGTTGCTCGGGTTCACGCCGTCTATAGAGGTTCGCAAGAGAAGAACCTACATAAGCCTGGGCTTCGCCGAGGTCACCTTGGACGTCGTTGAGGACCTGGGGTGTTTCGTTGAGGTGGAGGCGGCTAACAGTGACGCTAATGAGGTCAGGAGGACCTTGGAGCTCCTCAACATAAAGGGAGAGGCCGTCGCTCAGACCTACGCGGAGCTGATAGCTAAGATAAAGCGGGAAACTAACGCGATTTAGGAGCTCTTTTCACATGGGAGGCTTTTCCATAATATTTTAAGGCTAATGCTGTTCTCGTTGAGAAGCCTCCGCTGTCCCTCAGATATACTTTGCGAGCTCGGGCCTCTCCTTAACAAGCTCGTTGGCTATCTCCTTAGCGACCTCGTCGAGCAGTGAGCGGCCCTTGGGACTGAGCACCCTTCCGCGGCCCGCTGTCTTCAAGAGGCCCGCCTGCTCCAGCTGCTGGAGTATTCTCCTTATGTTGCTCCCGCCGCCCTCAGCGAAGCGAGCTGGCCTTACGCCGTTCCTCTTCCTCCCGCCGTACATTACTCTGAGAGCTCCAACGCCCACAGGCCCGTCAGCCAGGTAGAGCTTCCTAAGTATCGAGGCTGCCCTCACATACCACCACCCAGGGTTGTCGGGCGGCCTCTCCCTTGAGACGCCCGTCTTAGCGTAGAGGGCCCACTCAGGCGGCCTCACCTGCTCTACGTTCTTGAGCCTAGCAGCCAGGCGCTCTATCAGCCTGTCAGCTGGGACGTCGGTTACGCTTACCACATTTACCCCCTACGGGAAGCCTTTTCAGCGCGTAGAATTAAAAGCGTTTAGTGGCGAAGCCGGTGATAAAGGGGGCATACTATGAGTTCATAGCGTTCCCCTGCAGCGTCAATGGGCGCTATTCAATGCCGCTTGGAGTTGTCTTTGATGAGAAAAAGCAGTTTACGGTTTACAAGGATACAGGGTTCCTCAGGTTCCTCGGCAAGGAGGGGGTCCTCCTGCTGCTCTCACCCTCAGACCCCCTGCTCTTTGTAAAGAGTGTGGCCCACGCCTTGGAGCTTGAGGTCAGGTGGGATGAGGCAAGCGGGTGCCCAGAGCTTAAGGGGCTGGGAGGAGTCTACAGATGTCATTATCATCAGCTCAGCGACAGAGGCAATAGCGTGACCTACTCCTGCAGCCTTGAGGAGGTCGAGCCGCCCCAGGTCCCCTACACCAGGGCCTATGGGTGCCTCGTGGAGCTTCTCGTGCTCCTGACCAAGGCTAGGGCTGGGGTCTACGAGGGCTGGTACCTTGAGTACGCGCGGGGCCTTAAGTGGTGCGTCGAGCACTCAACCAGGGGGTCGCCTGAGTACGTCAACACAGCTAATGCAATACTGCAGGAGCTTGAGTCAATTGTTAGCCCGGGCGCTGGCAGCCGTGGAGGTCTACAGGGAGGTGGCACAGAGGGAGCTCGGCTACCCAGAGGTCAAGGAGCTCACGTCAGCGATGCACTTTGAGGGCATCATTACGTGTGACGAGCTTTGCGCTAAGCTGCATAAACTATTAGAGACCATCTCTGACAATCACGTCTGCGTTGCAGGCCCCCTGGCGCGCCCCGAGAGGCTGAGAGGCTGCCCTGTGCTCCTGGCCCCTGAGGGAGGAGTTCCACCGCTTATGGAGGCTGGGCTGAGGCCCCTTGCTGTCACCACTGACGCCGACTCGTCCTTGAGCATACTCAATCGTATAGTTGAGATCTCGGACTACATTATGCTTCACGTTCATGGTGATAACCTCCTGAGGGCGTCAGCGCTTGTCAGCAGCGTCCCGCGGGCTAAGCTCCTGCTCACCTCCCAGGTGGACACGCCATTTTGTATATACCCCTCAGGGGCCTTCACCGATGGCGACAGGGCCGCAGCTATAGCTATGGAGATGGGGGCGAGCTCTATTAGGCTTGTAGGCTTTGACTTCAGCTCCGTGACATGTGGACACAAGGACTACTGCGACAGTGATGAGAAGTCGGCTAAACTCAGGACTGGAGAGAGGGTGCTCCTCAAGGTAGCGGGGAGGTTCGGTTATCACTTAACAAAAGACCTTGAAGGGAACCTCCTGCTGCTTAAGTGACTTAGGCTCATTAACTGAAAGGCCCCTGCCTGAGGGGGACGCGCGGTGTCGATAAAGAAGACCATGGAGGGCTTTAAAGTCCTCATAGGTGTTGACGAGGCTTTGAGAATGTTGAAGGAGAGCGTATCATTTACGCCAGAGATAATTGAAGTTAAAGTTCGTGATGCGCTAGGACTGCCAGTCGCCGAGGACGTGGTGGCGCCGACGGACGTGCCACCCTTTGATAGGAGCGCAGTTGACGGATATGCCGTTAGAGCCTTAGACACCCTTGGAGCCACTTTGCTGAATCCCATTAGACTTGAGATAGTTGGCGAGGCCGAGGCTGGCAGCGACCCGTCAAAGCTGCCGCGCGTTGGTGAAGGTCAGGCAGCCGTGATATATACTGGGGCCCCGCTACCACCAGGGGCGGACGCCGTAGTAATGGCTGAGGACACCGAGAGAATTGGGAACTACGTCAACATTAAGAGGCAGGTCACACCATTTGCAAACGTCTCAAGGAAGGGCGAGGACTTCACAAGGGGCGAGGTGGTCATAAGGCGGGGCTGGAAGGTGCAGCCATGGCACATAGGAGCCATGGCGTCACTTAGCATAACTAAAGTCAAGGTTTACAGGAGTATAAGGGTTGCGGTGCTCTCAACTGGCTCTGAAGTCGTGGAGCTCGAGGACCCCAGGGCCGGCTCGCCAGGAACTATAATAAACAGCACTAAGCCCATGCTCATATCGATGCTGGAGTCTGATGGCTTCGAAGCGCTGGACTTGGGGACTGTGCCAGACGACGTGGAAATAATAGAGGAAAGGGTGAGGCAGGGTATCAAGGAGGCTGACGCCGTGATAACCACCGGAGGCACAAGCATTGGCGCTCATGACCTTGTCCCTGAGGCCGTATCGAGGCTTGGCAAGGTGCTGTTCAATGGGGTCAGGATGAGGCCCGGCAAGCCGACCGGGGCAGGCGTGATCAACGGAAAGCCTGTCTTCATGCTGTCAGGCTTCCCAGTGGCCTCCTTAGCAGGTTATATGGCGTTTGTTAAGCCCACGTTAAGGCATATGACAGGGACGCCCGAGGAGCCGCTTCCAGTTGTCAGGGGCAAGATTACAAGGAGAATTGCTAACGTTGCAGGAGTGAGGACCTACCTTAGGGCGAGGGCTTACGTTAATGAGAGGGGAGAGCTGATGGTAGAGCCCTTGGCGATAACGGCCTCAGGAGTCCTTCGTACGCTGACAGACGCAAACGCGCTACTCATAATGAACGAGGACATAGAGGGCTACGACACAGGAGATGAGGTGGAAGTGGTTCTGCTTTCTCCAATTCTTCAAAGTTAAGGGTGGACTACGAAAACTAAATAGTTCTACTTGTAAATAAAGCTGGGAGAGAAGAGGCTTGGTAACTAACATAGAGATCTCAGGCTATACCGAGGAAGTTCTCGAGGCCCTGGTGAAGGCCGGCATATATGGGAGTAAGACGGAGGCCATAAGGGACGCCGTGAGGAGGCTCATTGAGAGTTATGACTTAAAGGATGTGTCACTGAGAGCCTACAAGGGTGGCGGCATCAGCTTTCAGCTGGCTGTTGAGATAAGTAGCCTCAGCGTGGATGAGCTGCTGTGGTATTTCCTGTCGCGCGACATGACGCCAATGCTTGGGTCTGATGACGAGACTGAAGTGAAGACCAGTGAGGAGCAGCTGAAGGAGAGGGGCTCCTTAGTTTTTGACCTATCATCGCTTTACACGACGCTGGAGCTTGATATAAGCGACGTCGTGAGCAGGTTAGGGAAGAGGCTATCCGTATCATCAAAGACTATGGAGAGGGCCAAGGCCCTCACGCTTAGGCTCTCAAAGATGAGGGGTGTAGTATATAGCTTTAGCGGCTTTGAAGTGGTTAATGTGAATAAGTCTCTGGCAGAATTTTCTAGGAAGAACGGTATTTCGCTTCAAGAGGCCCACTCTATGTATGTTGCCAAGAAACTGGGGGCTCTTTTAATTAGCGATGACTTAAGGACTAGACAGGTCTCAAGGACTCATGGGGTGGCAGCGGCGCCCACGCTGTCCCTTATTCTCTACGCCCGCGACGCGGGCATAGTGTCAGATGCAAAGCTAAAAGAGCTGGTGACCAAGATGGCAACAATACCCTATGTCGTGCCTAAGGCAATGTTAATATGAGGCCAGATCCATTTAAGCTTATTAAAGGTGGTAATATCAATTGAAAATAGGTCCCTCGTATTGGCGGGCAGAGCTTTGTCGAAAGGCCTTGGCACAGCGCTGGTCATAGCAATAGACAGCAGCGCCAGCATGATGTTGAAGGACGTGAAGCCTAACAGGCTTGAGGCCGCGAAGAGAGGGGCCGTAGTGATACTTAGGTCCATAGTTGGCAACGGCACCCCTACGCTGGTAGGTATAGTGTCATTTTATGGAAGCTCATTCCCCGTGGTAGACCTGACTGATGACGTCGAAGAGCTAGAGAAGGCCATAAATTCCATCAAGGTCTCTGGCAAGGCTACTAACCTAAGTACGGCAATTAAGGACGCCTTCTACATGTTTAAGGACGCGCCCCCGGGCTACTCTAGGAGGCTCATAGTAATAAGCGATGGGGACTTTAACGAGGGGCCCGACGCTGATGAGATGCAGTTCTTAGTTAAGACCAGCAGTATGAGAATTGACTTCCTTGTAATCACTAATAGTCAGCACGTGAAGACCCAACAAATAGAGAAGCTGGCAGGCCTGAGCGGCGGCAAAGTTTCTTATGCAAAATCCCTTGAGGAGGCTGTTAAGAGTGCCTATAAGCTAGCGCTGGGGGAGTGACGAGCTGTCATTTAAATGTGGCATGCCATTACTCAAGGTACGACATCCATCAAGCCAAGGGCTAGCCGAGAAAGCCGCCGCTCAGAGATCGGAACAAATGCGCGGCATTTAGCCGTGTAGCTTTTAAAGTCACATCTCAACCTTAGCCACGGTGCTATAGCATGGGTGACAAGAGGGACAAGGTGGTATTCGTCTACATGGGCAAGAGCAAGGGGTACCTGAAGGTGAGGTTATTTAAGAAGAGAAAAGAAGAGGACCCAGGCAGAGTTGTCATCCTTGGCAGGGTCTCCCAGCCGCTGCCAGGCTATCAGGTGCTGAAGCTAGACGACTTTGAGGCCGTTGTCAGGGAGAAGCTTGAGAATGCTTAGAACGCTTAAAAGCGAGACCCCATCAAGGGAAGGAGGAACTATAGGCAGGTGCTGAGGGTTGCCAAAGTCTATACACGTCGAGAGGGTAGTGGAGGTGCCACAGGGCGTCACAGTGAGGGTAGAGAGTCTAAAGGTGACTGTGAAGGGACCTAAGGGAGAGACGCAGAAGGACTTCTCCCATGCGAGAGGAGTAGGCATCAGGGTTGACGGCAACAAGGTCATAGTTGAGGCCTGGAGCGCCGACACTAAGGCTAGGGCCCTCGTCGGTACTATAGCTGCGCACATAAAGAACATGATAATCGGGGTCACGAAGGGGTTCAGATATAAGCTTAAGATAATATCTTCGCACTTCCCGATAACTGTTAAGGTCGAGAAGAGCCGTGTAGTCATAAACAACTTCCTCGGTGAGAAGGCACCACGCTATGCAACTATTATGCCCGGCGTTACAGTCAAAGTTCAGGGCCAGGACGTGATAGTGGAGGGCAGCGACGTAGAGGCTGTTGGGCAGACGGCTGCTAACATAGAGAGGGCTACGCGCATCACGGAGTTTGACCGCAGAAAGTTCATGGATGGTATCTTCATATACTCAAGGGAGGTGGCTAGCTGATGTCAAGTGAGGCCAAGCGCCCAGAGGCCTTAGAGGGGAGGAGAAGACTGCAGGCCCTCGCGAAAAGGAAGCTAAGGCTTCGCTTTATCAGGTACCTCTCGTGGCGCCTCAAGAGGATTGATGACTCATGGCGCAAGCCTAAAGGTATAGACAACAAGCTAAGGCAACAGAAGAAGGGCTTTGGAAGGCTGGTCAAGGTGGGCTATGGCACTAACTCAGAGATCAAGGGCCGCCACCCCTCAGGGCTTATACCTGTGGTGATATCATCAGTGAAGGACTTGGAGGGGCTGAGCCCTGCAGCGCACATAGTTTATATTTCAGCGAAGGTCGGGCTGAGGAAGAGGCTGGAGCTGCTTGAGGAACTTAAGAAGAGGGGCTTCAGGGTAGCGAACGGCGGTGAGTGAACATGGACTATAGGTTGCAGAGGAGGCTCGCGGCGGAGATACTGGGCGTCGGCGAGAGCAGGGTCTTTATAAGCCCAGACCCTGAGGACAGGGAGGAAATAGAGGGGGCCGTGACAAAGGACGACGTCAGAGCACTCATAAAGAGGGGTCTGATCAGCGCAATACCAGAGAAGGGCAACTCTCACAGGTGGCTTGAGAGGAAGGAGAAGAGAACCAAGGGCCACAGGAGGGGCCAGGGCAAGAGGAAGGGGACTGCCTTCTCGCGTAGGAAGCCCGAGGAGCTTTGGGTTAACAAGGTCCGCAAGATGAGGTCATACATAAGGTGGCTTAGGGATCACGGCTTAATAAGCAGGAAGGACTACAGGCAGCTCTACATCCTTATTAAGGGCAACAGGTTCGCAAGCCTCTCAGACCTGAGGAGGTACATTGAGAGCTCAGGCATGGTTAAGGGAGGTGCAACAAGTTGAAGGGAGGGCCAAAGTATAAGGTCCCGCTGAGGAGGAGAAGGGAGGGCAAGACTGACTACTATGAGAGGATAGCCCTGCTCAGCTCGAGGAAGCCCAGGATGGTAGTTAGGGTCTCAAACAAGTACGTGTGGGTGCAGTTCATACAGTTTGACCTTAAGGGTGATAAGGTGGTAGCAGCTGCGCACTCAAAGGAGCTTTCAAAGCTCTACGGCTGGAAGGGAGGTGGCAAGAGCACCTGCGCTGTCTATCTTACGAGCTTCCTGGCCGCGGCCAGGGCCCTCAGCAAGGGGGTCACAGAGGCAGTCCTCGACATAGGCCTGAGGAGACCGACCAAGGGCGCTAGAGTGTTCGCAGCCCTAAGGGGTGCCCTTGACGCTGGCGTTCACGTGCCCCACAGCGACGAGGTGCTTCCAAGTGATGAGAGGATAAAGTGTGAGCACGTGGCCTCATATGCTGCCGAGCTAAACAAGAACGATCCAGAGAGGTACAAGAGGCTGTTCTCAGCCCAGATAGCCAGGCTACCACCTGAGGAGATCCCGAAGAACTTTGATGAGGTCTTAGAAAATATAAAGAAGGAGTACGCAGCTGTGCTCGAGGCGGCTAGCAAGAAGGCTGAGCAGGTGGTGGAGAAATGAGCGAGCAGACCAGCGCGGCTGGACCCACGACGCCACAGGCTGAGGAGTGGGTCCCTAAGACTAAAGTTGGACAGTTCGTAAAGGAGGGCAAGATAGCATCAATAGATGAGATATTCAGGAGGAACCTGCCGATACTTGAGCCGGAGATAGTTGACGTCCTGTTGCCGAACCTCCAGATGGAAGTTCTTGACATATCTCACGTCCAGAAGATGACGGACGCCGGCAGAGTTACAAGGTTCAGGGCAGTTGTTGTAGTAGGTAACAGGGACGGCTACGTCGGCCTTGGAAAGGGCAAGGCCAGGCAGCTCAGGGAGGCCCTTGACAAGGCAGTGAGGAACGCCAAGCTCAACATAACGCCCGTGAGGAGGGGCTGCGGCAGCTGGGAGTGCACCTGTGGGGAGCCCCACAGCGTGCCCTTCACAGTGGAGGGCAAGAGCGGAAGCGTGAGGATCGTGCTGAAGCCAGCGCCCAAGGGGACAGGCCTCGTGGCTGGCAACGTGGCTAAGGTTGTGCTCTCGCTGGCAGGGATAAGGGACGTGTGGTCACAGAGCTACGGTGAGACTAGAACAACCTACAACTTCGCGAGGGCCGTCTACATGGCCCTGCGTAACACCTACAAGGTAATCACATACCAGGACTGGACGAGGTGATACAAATGGCGTACCTTATTATAAGGATAAGGGGCGAGCCAGACCAGAGGCCGGACGTCAGGGCCACCCTGGAAGAGCTAAGGCTGAGGAGGATCTTCACGGCAGTTGTTTACCCTGAGGACATGCGCGGCATAGATGGCATGTTGAGGAAGGCACAGAACACCATAACTTGGGGCGAGGCCAGCGTCGACGTCCTAGCCGAGCTGATAGGCAGAAGGGGGAGGCTTGTCGGGGAGAGGCCGATAACTGACGAGTGGGTCAAGGAGAAGCTGAAGCTGGGTAGCTTGAGGGAGCTCGCTGAGAAAGTAGCTAATAATGAGATAGAGTACTATAAGCTTACTGGCTTCGGTGTCAAGCCGTTCTTCAGGCTCCACCCGCCCAGCGGCGGCTTCAAGAGGTCCGTCAAGAGGCTTTACCCGCAGGGCGAGCTGGGCTACCGCGGCAAGGAGATAAACGAGCTGGTCCTCAGGATGTTCTAAGGCTCTTAAGTTTTTAATTCCTCCTGCCAGCGTCTGAGGGGCTGAGGCCTATGACCTGGACGATACCTAGGTCAAGGAAGAAGGTCAGGAAGCTGAGGGGCAGGACCCGCTCCATGGGCTGGGGCCGCATAGGGCAGCACAGGAAGACTGGGAAGAAGGGCGGGAGGGGCGCCGCGGGCATAGGGAAGCACAAGAAGAGCTGGATGCTGAAGTACGCCCCCGACTGGTTTGGCAGTAGGGGCTTCAAGAACCCCAACAGCAGGGAGGAGCCGAAGTCTATAGACCTGGAGGAGCTCGACAGCCTCGCGTCACTCATGGTGTCCAAGGGCGAGGCCAAGGTAGAGGAAGGCCTAGTCGTTGTGGACCTCAAGGCGCTTGGCTACGACAGACTCCTGGGCAGCGGCAAGATAACCAATAAGGTTAAGGTTTTGGTGCCCCACGCCTCTGAGAAAGCAGTTGAGAAGGTCAAGGAGGCAGGGGGAGTGGTGGTAACAGAGGAGGGCGGAGACTGAGGCCCGTGGCCTCATGCGAGCCGGTCTCACCACTTCCTCAGTTCATCTCTAAGCTTATTGACGAGCAGAAGTTTATGGTAGTTTACGGCCCCTTCGGGACAGGCAAGACCCGCCTAGCGTTTGAGGTAGCCAAGTACATTATGTCACAAGGCCGCAGCGTAAGGGTTATGGCGACAGAGCCAGGCACGCTCTCATACGCTAGAAACGTCGTTACGTGTGTCCCGTACGTTATTATTCTTGCTGCCGATCAGCTAGTAAACGAGGTGGTCAGGGCCGCTTCGGAGGGCGCCAGTATAATAATAGACTCGATAAACTGGCCCTTCAGGTCCCTCACAGGCGGTTATCCTCTGAGGGCGCTTTCCTTTATATCAGCCGTCCTGAGGCAAGTCGGGGGCTTTGCCGTCGGCCAGGTCTCCGAGGTGCAAGAAGGGGAGTATGAGATGTCCCTTGGGAAGTGGGTTCTGCCCTGGGCTGATGCAATAGCATATACTACAAGGGTAATGTGTAAGAGGGGACCATGCGTCACGCTAACTTTTATCAAGCCCTACCTTAACTCTCTGATATTTGAGCTCGAGAAGGAGGGTATTAGATGGGTGGCCTAGCAGAGTCGCTCCTGGTGCTGTTCATTTACATAGCGCCAGCCATGGTGGCTAACGGCACCCCTGTTATACTACATGGGCCTCCACCAATCGACTTTGGGAAGAGGATGCCTGACGGAAGGAGAGTCTTCGGCGACGGCAAGACCTGGGGAGGCCTTCTCGCGGGGATCACAGCTGGTACCTTTGTGGGCATAGTTGAATGGCCATTCCTGGGCGCAGTGCACATAGCGTTCGCGTCCCTGGCCTCCGTAGGCGCGCTCTGCGGCGATCTCTTTGGATCCTTCCTTAAGAGAAGGGTAGGCCTTGAGAGAGGAGCGGAGGCGCCCGTACTTGACCAGCTGGGCTTTTACATCTTTGCCCTCATATTTCTCTATATAGCTGGTATCAGCTTCTCAATATACGCTGAGCTGATATGGGCTATAATAATCTACGCGCTACATCGCCTCACCAACTGGGCGGCCTACATGCTGGGCCTCAAATCAGTGCCTTGGTAATGAGAAGCTTCTAACCTTAAGCTAAGGCGCCTAAGCTACTTGGCTGCGCTTCATGTTTCAGAAACGGAAAGATAAATAAAGCCCAGTCCCCCTGCTCTCTGGGAAGTCCTATGTCAGGGGGCGCGAGGACCACCCTTAGCGTTATAAAGGCAGACATAGGTAGCATAGCTGGTCACCACAAGGCCCACCCGGACACGCTTCTGGCGGCCTCGAGGGTCCTTGCTGAGGGTAAGAAGAAGGGCATTATAACAGACTTCTATGTGACTGCCGTGGGCGATGACATACAGCTAATAATGACTCACTCCAAGGGCCCTAACAGCCCGCAGATCCATGAGCTTGCCTGGGACGCCTTTAAGGAGGCAACAAAGGTGGCCAAGGAGCTTGGCCTCTACGCGGCCGGCCAGGACCTCCTGAGCGATACTTTCAGCGGCAACGTGAGAGGACTTGGGCCTGGCGTCGCTGAGATGGAGTTTGCGGAGAGGCCATCAGAGCCCGTGGCCATATTCATGGCTGACAAGACGGAGCCCAGCGCGTTTAACCTGCCGCTCTATAAGATCTTTGCAGACCCATTTAACACCGTGGGTCTCGTCATAGACCCCAGGATGCATGACGGCTTTGTCTTCACGGTGCTCGACCTGTATGAGGGCAAGGCCGTAGACCTAGCTGTGCCGGGGGAGCTTTATGACCTCCTGGCCCTCATAGGGACCACCTCCAGGTACGTCATAAAGTACATCCACAGGAGGGATGGGGAGCCAGCAGCTGTAGTGAGCTCGGAGAGACTTAACCTGATAGCGGGTAAGTACATAGGTAAGGACGACCCAGTAATGGCAGTTAGACTTCAGTCGGGCTTCCCAGCCCTAGGCGAGGCGCTTGAGGCCTTCTCATTCCCTCACCTAGTGGCAGGCTGGATGCGCGGGAGCCACTTTGGGCCCTTGATGCCCGTAGGCCTTAAGGACGCCAAGATGACCAGGTTCGATGGCCCACCGAGGGTTCTTGGACTTGGTTTTAACATAAAGGAGGGGAGGCTTATCGGGCCCGTTGACCTGTTTGACGACATAGCCTTTGACGAGGCCAGGAGGGAGGCCTCGTTAGTAGCCGAGTACATGAGAAGACATGGGCCTTTCATGCCTCACAGGCTCGGCCCTGACGAGATGGAGTACACCACGTTGCCCGACGTGCTTAAGAGGCTTGAGGGCAGGTTCAGGCCCTTCGACCTTGGCTATAAGCCGGTAATAAAGCATGAGGAGCTTTAAGCTGCAGGACTTTCCAGGCCCTAAGGCCTAACCTTTCTACTTCGATCGCATCAAGCCTCTTTTAGCGGGCGGCCCTCTGAGGGCATGTGAGGGCGTATGGCTAGGCTAGTCTTTGCCATAAACTTCAAGGCCTACGACACGGCCTTTAATGAGAGGGCCGTTGAGATAGCCAGAGAAGCCTCAAGGGCCTCGTCAAGGCACAACAACGTCAGGATAATACTTATAGTGCCGGGTGTCACAATTTCAAAGGTTTTACCTGTCTACGAGGATATATACGTAGAGCACGCAGACCCCCTCGACTTTGGGGCCTACACAGGCTACCTGCCAGTTAGCGCTGTTAAGTTCAGCGGAGCCAAGGGAGTCCTGGTAAACCACAGCGAGCACAAGATTGTCTACAGGGACGTCGCTAAGGTAATAGAGGCTGCGTCGAAGGACGGCCTAGAGACCATGGCCTGCGCCGACACCCCTGGAGAGGCCTCAGGGCTGGCGTTCCTGAGGCCGACGTTCATTGCCATAGAGCCGCCAGAGCTTATAGGCACAGGAGTGTCTGTTTCAAAGGCTAAGCCTGAGGTCATAACTGACGGTGTTAAAGCTGTCAGGGCAGTGGCTGACATACCGGTCCTCGCGGGTGCCGGCATAACGTATAGGGAGGACGTGACGCGCGCCGTAGAGCTTGGGGCCAGCGGGGTGCTGCTGGCCAGCGCCGTGATGAAGGCAAAGGAGCCGGGTAAGGTAATAGAGGACTTTGCTGATGCCCTCAGCTCTGTTGCGCGGTAGGTTGCGGGCTCTCTAGCTCCTTAATCTTAGGCTCTATGTACTTTTCAACTTCGTCAAAGTACTTTCTGCACTCATCAAGCATGTTCATAAGCTTCGCCGTGTTGAGCCTCACCAGCTTCCTTGGCCTGCCCCTTCCCTCTATCTTTAGCTTGCTTGTGCTCACGATCCCCAGCCCAGTGAGGTCGTTGATCACCCTCAGGACCAGCGGGTAGCTCACGTTAAGCTCCTTCGTGAGATCCCTTACGCTTATCTCCTTGCGCTCCAGCAGCGCCTCTATTATCTGTGCCGAGACCTCAGGGTCAGGGACTGAGGCGCACTGTATTAGGGCCTTCAAATACTTAAAGGTCTTACCTTCCACCTCAGGTCCCGCTTAGCACCTATCAAACGAAACTTATTAATTTTTCTCTTTTAAATATTAAGACGTAGAGGCCCCCCTGTACTTCTTTACGGCCATGTCACCCACGAAGTCTAGCAGGGCTTCCCTGGCCCCTGCGCCAATGTCGAGCATCCTAGCGTCCCTGGCCAGCCACTCAAGCCTGGAGCCCTTGTTGAAGCCGGACCCTCCCATGATCTGGACGGCGACCCACGTGGCTCTCTGGGCCACCTCAGCGCCGAGAAGCTTCGCCATGGCAGCGTCGTAAGGATCGGGCAGGCCGCCCTCAGCCTTAGCTATAGCCTCGCTTATGAGGGCGTCAAGAGCCCTTGACTTTATCTCGAGGTCTGCCAGGGTCCACCTTATCCCTTGGAATTCTCCGAGCTCCTTTCCAAAGATGACCTTCCTAAGGGCCTTGGGGGCTGCCTCCTCAAGAGCCCCTTCCTTTATTCCGAGGCCTATCATGCCGTACCCGAGCCTCTCATAGTTGACGGTCTCCAGGGCCTCCCGTACACCCTTGCCCGGCGTTCCAACTCTAACGCCGCGCGACCCCTTGAATACAACCTTTGAGACCCCAGCGCCCCTGAAGGTGTAGAGATCCTGAACCTCAACTTCAACGCTCGGGTCCCTCTCCACAAGGTAAAGTGTTGGCCCGCTGGGCCCATTTGCAAGGACTAGGAACCTATCAGCATATGCGGCGTTGCTGGCGAAGACCTTCTCGCCGGTTATCAGCGCCTCATTTCCCCTCTCCTCGGCGACCGTCTTTAAGTTGGCCTTTATGTCAGTGCCCCCTCCGGGCTCAGTGATGCAAATGGAGTAGACGTGACCCTCCTGCTTAAGCCTAAAGGCCGCGGCTGAGGAAGACATTATTATGTGGGCCACGGCTGGGCTCCACTTGGAGGCCTCCTTGACGATGCTGTAGACGGCCCGGGGCCCCAGGGAAAGCGCGTTGAAGGCCCCCCTAGAGGCTAACTCCTTGATGAGCTCCTCGTCAGCTATGTTCCTTTCGTCTATCTCTCTAGCCTTCCGCGGGAGGGCTCCGTTTAGGAAGCCTATGATGTCCTCAGAGTTCATGTGAACCCCCGGACTAGCTCTCTGAGCTAAATATTTAAGGGCCTTACGTGCGGCTATCCAGGGGAGAAGCCTATGCCCATGAGACCTGGCCGCTGCTACTCGCATGTGACAAGCCAGCCTTACACTAGGAAGGAGTACATCCACGGGGCCCCGCAGCCTAAGATTTCCAAGTTCACGGCTGGGACCCCAGCCATACGGAGCAACTATGAGGTGAGGGTTCAGCTTATATCACTTGAGAGGGGCCAGATGCGCTCAAACGCGCTAGAGGCAGCTAGACTGATGGCCTCAAAGTACCTCTCGGTGACGGCTGGTGATCCTAACTACTTCATGGTGGTTAAGACCTACCCGCATCAGGTGATAAGGGAGAACAAGATGATGGCGTTCGCCGGAGCGGACAGGCTCCAGGATGGCATGAGACTCTCCTTTGGGACTCCTATAGGTACCGCCGCTGTAGTGGAGCCCGGCAGCGTTATAATAGAGGTTTACGGTAAGGCCTCAGACCTTGACAAGATAAAGGAGGCCCTCAGGAGGGCTTCCGCAAAGATACCGCTCAGGACGCGCATTGTAATTAAGGAGACTAGGAGTAGCGGCTCCGAGGGAGCGCCAGCCGACAAGGGCGGGAACGCTCAGACAAGCTAGTCCCAACAGGGCCCGCGATAATGGTGTTTAGAAGTCCTTTTGTACATAATAGCTCCTCAACGCTTTATGCGGCTATCGTGGGCTGCTGGATGTAAACCGTTGAAGGCTCCCTGAGGCTCTCAATGCCGTTAGTGGCGGCGTTCTCAAGCGCCGCCTCTACGATCTCGTTGACCAAACTCTCATAAGGCTTTAACTGGTCAACCTTTATCTCCCTCGCCCCAATTACTATCGATGGTCCATCGCGGCTGCTGCCAAGGTTGGCTAAGTCGCTATTTATCTCAACTAAGATCATAAGCGAATACTCCCTCCTCAATATCTCGGCAGCGCTGAAAGCAGCCCTCTCAGCTATGACATCATCCCATGGGGTTTCGTTGACCACCAGGCTAAGCATTTTAAACACACCCGGGGCACCGGAAGCCCTTTACTCCAACCGGAATACTGGCTATGGGGTTATATTTATTGCATTAGGCTCTGTAATCCGCCTCCACACATGGTGACTTATTGAAGTATTTGTAGTAGTCCTCTATTTAACTATAGGAGCTCGGTTAAGTGCGTATACTTATGCTGTCTGTAAGGTGAGTGTACAATAAGTTAGGGAGTGATCTTACGCTCAACTAGTAACCTTTTCTGAACGCGCGGCTTATGGCGGAAGGCGTTTCTCCGGGGGACCTTAGGCGCAACATAGCATCTTTAACGTCTTAGCGCGTCAGGAATAATAACTCGCTCAAGAACAGCTACAGGGAGTGACAGACTTGATAGATAGGGAGTCCTTTATTAAGATCTTTGAGTTGACGAACACCCAGAACCAGTGGAGGCTAAAGGAGACTATAAATCTGATAGCCAGCGAGAACGTCATGAGCCCAGCAGCGATGACTGTCTACATAAACGACTTCATGCACAGGTACGCTGAGGGAAAGCCGTTCAAGAGACACTACCAGGGAACTAAATACATAGACGAGCTGGAGGTGCTGGCCGACAAGCTCATGGGGGACCTGATGGAGACAGAGATGGTAGACCTTAGACCTGTGAGCGGCACCATAGCTAACGCGGCAGTCTTCAGGGTGCTCGCCCAACCCGGCGAGCAGGCAGTTATAGCTCCAGTGCAGGCAGGGGCCCACGTGAGCCACACAAAGTTCGGCACCCTGGGCGCGCTTGGAATTAACCAGGTAGAGCTTCCCTATGACGAGGAGAAAATGAACGTTGACATAGATAGGGCTGTCAAGGTTATAGAACAGGTCAAGCCGAAGTTCGCTGTGCTAGGCGGGAGCGTCTACCTGTTCCCACACCCTGTCAAGGAAATAGCGGATGCTGTGCACTCAGTCAATGGGAAGCTCATATATGACGCGGCCCACGTGCTCGGCCTCATAGTAGGAAAGGCCTGGGAAAACCCACTGAAGCATGGGGCTGACGCGGTCACCGCCTCAACACACAAGACGTTCCCAGGGCCACAGGGCGGCGTGATAGCCTTCTCCGATGAGGCCCTCTACAAGGAGGTGGGTAAGACTATATTCCCCTGGTTTGTGAGCAGCCATCACCTTCACAGGATACCAGCCACGGCAGTTGTTGCCCTTGAGATGAAGGAGTTTGGACATGACTACGCTGAGCAGATAATAAGGAACGCGAAGAGGCTCGCAGAGGCCCTGGCTGAAAGGGGCTTCGCCGTGCTGGGCGAGCACATGGGCTACACTATGAGCCACCAGGTCCTCGTAGACGTCTCGAAGCAGGGCGGTGGCGCCAAGGTGGCCAAGGAGCTCGAGGACGCCAACATAATACTTAACAAGAACCTTCTGCCGCACGACCCACCGGATGCCGTGAAGAACCCGAGCGGGCTTAGGATAGGCGTCCAGGAGATGACCAGGTTTGGCATGAAGGAGCGGGAGATGGAGCAGATAGCGGACTTCATAGAGAGGGTAGTTATAAAGGGCGAGGACCCCCTGAAGGTGAGGGAGGAGGTTAAGGCTTTCAGGTCGCAGTTCACCAAGATACGCTATGCCTACACGCTGGAGGACCTTAAGGGCATATCCTACACAGATGTCGTAAGGCTTTTAGAGTAAGCTTCCACACTAAATACTCTTATTTAAAGGTATACAATTTTGTATTAGAATATTTCGATATGGGATTAGGAGATATTCTCTGCTCACCTTAAACACGCTAACTTAAAACATTCGGACACGGAGTTTATAGTATGAGAGACGATTCCAGCTATAGTAATTTAAATGCAGCTTTTGACAGAGTCAGAGGCCCCGAAGGGAGATAAAATGCCGTTGCTTAAAGTGGAGAACCTCAAAATATACTTTCACATGCCTAGAGGCAACGTTAAAGCTGTGGACGGCGTTGACGTTGAGATAGACGAGGGCGAGATCGTAGGTGTTGCTGGCGAGAGCGGCAGCGGCAAGAGCACGTTGGCCCTCGGTATAATGAGACTCATAGTGCCCCCAGGTTTTATAGAGGGGGGCAACATATACTTTGAGGGCAAGGAGATTCTTCACATCCCTGAGAAGGTCTTCAACTCCGAGTACAGGTGGAAGAGGATAGCCATGGTGTTCCAGGGCTCAATGAATGGCTTCACGCCAGTCTTCAAGATAAGGGACCAGATCAAGGAGGTTCTTGAAGTTCACAACTACAGTGGCGACCCCGACCAGCGCGTCAACGAGCTTATGAAGATGGTTAACCTAGACCCCTCAATAGCTGACAGGTACCCTCACGAGCTGAGCGGCGGGCAGAAGCAGAGGGCATTCATAGCCATGGCACTCGCGCTCAATCCGAAGCTTCTGCTGGCCGACGAGCCTACAACGGCCTTAGACGTCATAACACAAACTCATATAATAAACCTTCTGAAGCAGCTTAAGAAGGAGCTGGGCTTATCTATACTCTTCATAACTCATGACCTGGCCCTCATGTCAATGCTGGCCGATAGGATATACGTAATGTACGCAGGCGAGATAGTTGAGGAGGCAACCATCGAGAACATAGTGAAGAACGCCAAGCACCCGTACACGCAGCTCCTAATGGAGGCCGTGGCTGACATAAGAAAGGACTACATTAAGGGCATACCGGGCTCGATGCCAGATCTGGCCAACTTGCCGCCGGGTTGCAGGTTCCACCCGAGGTGCCCCTTCGTCATGGACATATGCAAGAAGGAGGAGCCGAAGCTCAGGGTTGTTGGGAGCAACAAGGTGGCGTGTTGGCTTTACCAGGGGTGATGGGGTGTGGCGGGGGAAGTCCTTATCGAGACGCGGGACCTGAAGGTTTACTTCCAGAAAGGCGGCCTCATGACAAAGAAGAGCTACGTCAAGGCAGTTGACGGTGTGAGCATACAGATACGCAGGGGCGAGATACTGGGTCTCGTGGGTGAGAGCGGCAGCGGCAAGACAACGCTTGGACGCACCACGATAGGGCTCCAGCAGCCTACCTCTGGACAGGTCATATACTATGACAGCAGCAGCAGGTCACACGAGATAACTCCAAAGAGGATCACGAAGGAGCTCAGGAGGAAGCTTCAGATGGTCTACCAGGACCCGTTCTCGTCAATAGATCCATATATGAGGGTCTACGACGCGCTCAGGCAACCCCTGTACTACGCCGGGGTGAAGGATCCAGCTGAGGCCAGGGAGATAATATATAAGGCCTTTGACGAGGTCGGGCTCCCGCACGACCTGCTTAGCAACTTCGTCTTCCAGCTCAGCGGCGGCCAGAGGCAGAGGGTGGCCATAGCCAGGGCTCTCATGCTTAACCCTGAGTACCTGGTCGCAGACGAGCCCGTCACAATGCTCGACGCGTCCCTTAAGGGACTGATAGTTGAGGACCTGAGGAGAATAAACGGCGAGAGGGGCATATCTATACTCTTCATAACCCACGAGCTGCCGGTAGCGAAGGTCATAGCGCACAGGATAGCGATAATGTACCTTGGTAAGATAGTGGAGCTCGGGCCCACGAAGAAGGTTGTTGAGAACCCGCTTCACCCATATACACAGGCCCTCCTTCAGGCCTACCCTAAGCTCGACCCGAGCCTCAGGGATCAGATTATTAAGGTTAACGTGAAGGAGCTGGAGCTCGTGGTGCCTAAGAGCGGTTGCAGGTTCCACCCGAGGTGCCCCTTCGTCATGGACAGGTGCAAGAATGAGGAACCTCAGCTTAAGATGGTGGAGCCTGATCACTATGTGGCCTGTTTCCTCTATTGAGGGGTGGCTCTCCTGAAAGTTTACTTTAGGTTCTTGATCGTCGGCTTTATAATGATGGGCTTGACATACGTCATAACAGCGCTGGGAATGAAGTATATGAGCCTGCCAATAGAGGTTCTGGCCTTTGCAGTGGGTCTGGCGGGTGCGATGATACTCTTCAGGGGACTCACAGAGTTCATCAGAGACGTCATCAGCGGCGAGTACAAGAAGAAGAGCAGGAACGAGGACGAGTGAGGTTATAGGTGTTCAGGTTTCACAGGGCTCGGTAAATGCTATCGGGCCCTCCGCCTTGGCCTCGTGGCCCTCAGGGCCCCTTTCATCAGGGTCCGCATCACGGGGCTCCGCCCCTTAGATCCCTTGCTGCGTGAGGGCTCGCTACTGTGTTAAGCAGCTGGTGCGGGGGGTGGGCTTCGAACCCACGCAGGCCTACGCCAACGGGTCTTAGGCCCGTCCCCTTTGGCCAGGCTCGGGCACCCCCGCGCCAGGAACTCTTAACTTGTTAGAGAGGAATTAAGGCATTCGCTGAGCTGGTAAAGAGAACTAAGGCGTTCAGGCCTCTATCTTCACGACCATGGTTTGTTGCTGCCCGCTGGGCGCGCTCTGCGGGGCTGGGGTAGTCGACGCCGTCTGCTGGACGGGCGCCTTCTGGACCTCGCCCTCGCTGGCCAGCTGCACCACCTTGTCGAGCTTGTCTACGAGGTCCTTGGCCGCTTTCTTCTCCTCGCTTAGGCTCTCCTGCAGCTTCCTCAGGTGATTCATGCTCTGCGTGTAGGCCCTCTCGCCGACCTCGCCGCTGAAGTAGGAGATGCCTATGGTAGCAACGGCCCTGGCGAGCTTAAGGCTCTCGTCGTCTATCTCGCCTATCCTGGCCTCGACCCTCTTCCTCACCTCGTCGGCCTTGAGCTTGAGAGCCTTTATGTCATCCTCCAGCTTCCTCTTCATGGGCTCAACGACAAGTGCTGGCAGATCATTTCTGCTGTTTATAGACTCAAGGGCCTTCCTCCTCTTGTAGGCTCTGTCAAGCTCCTCTATGATCTGAAGTACCTCAAACTTCCACTCGGACGTCACGTAGACCTTGTCGTCACTGACCTTTACTCTCTCCCCCTCTATCACCTGGAGCGGCAGGTCCTCGGGCTTTACTATTATTGAGGTGATCCTGCCGTCTATGTCGCTCTCGACGGCTATCAGCGTTCCAAGGCTCCTGTTAAAGTCATCAAAGACCTGAGAACCTATGAACTTTGAGACCTCGTCGACCTTAGGCGAGGGCATTCGCAGCACCAAGGAGGTCTAGCAACCCTGTATATAAAACGTGGAAGCCCGCTTAATGCCGTCTGTCCCCCTTTAAGTCCATGTGGTCAATTGGGCTGTTGGACAAGAAGGTCGGTGATAGATCGTGAGCGGCATAGAGAGCTGGTCCAAGAGGTGGAACGAGGAACCCAAGAGGGAGACGATAGCCGAGAAGGTCAAGAACTTCGTGTCCCCGCCCCCGCCTCTTAAGAGGCAGATCATGCTTGCCAGCTACAGGGTAGCCGCGCAGATGAACAAGCTTGACTACACACTCAGCAAGCTGCAGGCCTACGACAGGCAGCTATTCGAGAAAGTAGTAAACAGCCTGACTGAGGGCGACAGGAGCAGGGCCGCCATGTATGCCAACGAGGTCGCCGAGGTCAGGAGGATGACAAAGGTAATAATGACCGTCAGGTATGCGCTGGAGAAGGTGAAGCTTAGGCTCGACACGACCCTGATAATGGGCGACGTCAACGCTGACCTCGCGCCAGCCATAGTGGCCCTGAAGCAGGTTGCAGGGTACCTCAGGGGCACCATGCCAGATGTGTTCACTGACCTCATGGATATAGACGAGGAGCTGCAGACCGCCGTGACTCAGTACACCAGCGGCGCCGTGCCGATGTTCGACAACGAGTTCGTGACCGACGAGGCGCAGAAGATACTGAAGGAGGCCAGCATAGTGGCGGAGCAGAGGATGAAGCAGGAGTTCCCGGAGCTGCCCTCAGTGGAGGGCGCTCCAACGTCAACAACGCAGCAGGGGAGCGCCACAGCCGGAGCCTCAAAGTGAAGGCTGGCGTCCCCTTATCTTACATTTATTAATTTTATTTGATAACAATAAGCTCTGTTGTGGCTTTTTGACCGAGCGAAAAGGGCGAAAGGGGCCGCTAAGGCAAGGTTACTTTGATGTTACAGCCGAAAGCCTCACCCTTCAGGGCGGGGAGGAGGTCAGTTTGACTAGGTCTCTCGCCTAAAGGCTGACGCCTCCTAAATATAGCCTTCCCCGTTTACTTTACTGTTAGTTGAGAGGGGTCAACTTGGCCGGCGAGGACGCGGTGACAGAGGCGCTGAGGAAGGCGCTTGACCTAACGCTCTATGAGGCCAAGCTTTACATAGCGCTGCTCCAGGGGGCCAAGGATCCTAAGGAGGCCAGTGTCATGAGCGGCGTGCCCCTTCCAAGGATATACGACATCGTAAGGGTGCTCGAGTCCAAGGGCATGGTGTACAGGGAGCCCAACGGCTGGTACAAGGCGGTGAGCCCTCAGTCCCTTGCTGCCATGAGCATAGTTAAAGTTGAGGAGGACATGAGAAGGAAGGTAAAGGAGATTGAGAACGCCGTTAAGATGCTGGAGAAGTATGAGAAGCCGTCGCAGCGCTCAGCGACCATTGTGAAGGGATTCCTTAACATGATAAGTGCGGCCGTTGATTACTTCAAGGGCTCTACCACGGTTTATGTAACGGTAGCTTATGTACTTACAAGCACGGAGCAGCTTAGCAAGCTCCTCAGCTCTCTCTTAACCTACGTGACTGAGGTCAGAGTCCTCGCAGGGCTCACATCACTGCAGGTGCCGCAGATACCGGGCGTTAAGGTTTGGGACGGCGTCAACGGCATATACTTGGACTCCCTCGTCTCTAAGTCAGCGATTATGGTGATCTTAAGGGATCCCACAGCTGATGAACCCGTGAGCCTCTTGGTTAACGATCAGCTGCAGGCGGGCTTCTCTTTTAAGTCGCTCAGCGCTATTTGGCAGGCCAAGGAGCAGGCTAATGGGTCGACCATCGAGGACCTCTAGGCCCTTGTCGGCAAAGTTAACTTAACGTCACAATCCGTGGCCTTAGGTCTCGCGCTGGCCTTGACCCTCCTGAGCCCTCAGCCTGCGTCGGCCTCCCTGAACAGGAGACGAAGGCCTGGTTGACCGGCAGAAACTTCACAGAAGTTGAACCTGGAAACCCTTAATACCCTAGCTCCCTAGAAACCAGTTAACATGGTAATATATGGGAGAAGCTGTGCCAACCCTGCTGCCAGTATATGAAAGAATGTGTCCTAACTGCGGAAGGGAAATAACAGCTGACAGACTTGAGAAGGGCCTCCCCTGCAAGGAGTGTCTCCCTACGGAGATCAACACTAATGATGTGATAGAGATAGGCCTGGAGCTCTCAAGAAGGGGGAACCTCAAGGGGTACAACTTCCTCTACATAATGGAGAGGGACTTCAGGGAGTTCTCGAAGTTCTTTGAGGAGAAGTACGGCTTCAAGCTCTCGAGCGCGCAGAGGAGCTGGGCTAGGAGACTCCTCTCGAATGAGAGCTTCTCCATAGTAGCCCCCACTGGGGTAGGCAAGACAACTCTCCTGATGGCATACGCCGCCTTCATGTCATCCAAGAGGGGGCAGAAGGTCATCTACATAGTTCCAACGGAGAACCTAGTCGTTCAGACAGCCGAGAGGCTGTCCTTGATGCTAGGGGATGGGGTGGTATTCTACTACAGCAGCATGCCGAAGGGCCAGAGGGACGAGATGCTGGAGAGAATAAAGGGCGGGAAGTTTTCGGTGACTGTCATAACTCCAGGATTTATGACTAGGAACTTTGACGTATTGAAGGCCTCGGCACCATTCGACATAATGGTAGTTGACGACGTCGACAGTCTTCTGAGAAACAGCAAGAACATAGACAGGGCCCTGATGCTCATAGGGTTTGACGAGGAGACCATCCAGACCGCCTTGAAGGTGGTCCAGGAGAGGCTGGAGCTGGCAGCCCTTGAGGCCTCAGGTAGGGGCGAGGAGAGAATTAAGCAGCTGCAGGGTGACATAAGCTCGCTCACACTCAAGATAACAGAGAAGGTCCTCGAGGGGCACAAGGGCCAGCTGGTGATAGCCTCTGCTACGGGCAGGCCGAAGGGCATCAAACACCTGATCTTCAGGGAGCTCCTGGGCTTTGAGGTGGGAGGGGGCACTGATTACCTCAGGAATGTGATTGACAGCTATATAGTAACGTCGAACGTTGTTGGCACTGCTGTAGAGGTTGTCAGGAAGCTGGGCAAGGGAGGCATCATATTCGTCTCTCAGGCCCTCGGGAAGGCCTACGTTAAGGAGCTCGTTGCAAGGTTAAGCGAATCTAACGTAAGAGCCGTACAGGCGCTTACGAACTCGCGGAGGGCCGTTGAGAAGCTCGCCTCGGGCGAGGCCGACGTCGCGATAGGCGTAGCGAGCAGGTATGGGACTCTCGTCAGGGGCTTAGATCTGCCTGAGGTGATAAGGTACGCGGTATTCCTCGGCACTCCAGCCATCAGGGTTGAGCTTGGCACAGCCCTGCTCTCGCCCAGGAGGCTCCTGAGGGCCCTCCTCTTCCTTGAGGAGAGGGACCAGAGCTTCAAGGGGTACAGGGAGAAGCTTGAGGGCCTCTTGAAGAGCTATAACGTTGACAGTAACGTAGTGGCAGCTGCAATAAGGGGGCAACTGGAGGCCAGGGGGAGGCTTGAGGAGCTGAAGGAGCTAGTGCTTGAGGCCTCAGCCAAGGCAGCCCAGGCGCTCTCGGGCATGCTGAGTGAGGACGGCCAGGTGCTTAGGATAGGCACGATGGTGCTCAGGAGGGAGGGTGACAAGGTGTGGCTGTACTCACCTGACGCACCGTCCTATCTTCAGGCCAGCGGGAGGACAAGCAGGCTGTTCCGCGGTGCCATGACGAAGGGTCTCTCGGTGGTCATTGATAGCATTAAGGATCTAATCGATGCTATGCAGGACAGGCTCAGGTGGATGAGCCAGGCCTCGTTTGTGGAGTTCAGCTCGCTTAAGCTGGACGAGGTCATGCATGATATTGAGGAGAGCAGAAAGGAGACCGGCAACAGAAAGACCGTTAACATAGTCACGGAGCTCATAGTTGTGGAGTCTCCAACAAAAGCGAAGACTATAGCTAACTTCTGGGGCAGGCCTGCCAGGAGGTCTGAGGGAAGGGTCAACATTTATGAGACCACGGTGGTTGACCAGGAGACAAGCACTGTGCACCTCATAATGATAACGGCCTCTAAGGGCCACATCTACGACCTTGTGGTCGAGGGCAGCACAGAGAACAACAGTATATTTGGAGTCAGGTTCAACGAGCACATAGAGCCTCTCTACGCTACAATTAAGAGGTGCCTGAGCTGCGGCTACCAGTTCACGGAGGACGTTGACAGGTGCCCAAGGTGTGGCTCCACCGCAATAATTGACTCAAAGGGCGTGGCTGACACGCTTAGGAAGCTGGCCACGCAGGTCGATAGGGTCATAATAATGACTGACCCTGACAGGGAGGGTGAGAAGATAGCCTGGGACCTCTACCTGACAATGAGGCCCTACAACCAGAGCATATACAGAAGCGCCTTCCACGAGGTCACGCCAGGCGCCTTCATGGAGGCCCTGAGGCACCCAGGCAACATAGCCATCAACCTAGTTAACGCACAGATAGCCAGGAGGATAGATGACAGGTGGATAGGCTTTACGACAAGCCAGTACCTGTGGCTTGTTATGAACAAGAACTGGCTCGGGGCCGGCAGGGTTCAGACGCCCGTGCTGGGGTGGATTATAAGCAGGTATAACGAGTATAAGGATGTCATGGGCTATAAGGTCAGAGCGCTCCTGCCGTCTGGCACGCCTGTAATTTTCTACACTAAGTCGTCTGAGGACGCCGAGGAGGCATCAAAGCTCAACGTTGCAGCTGCCATCACCGAGAGAGTGTGGCAGGAGGACTCAAACCCAATGCCACCCTACACCACTGATGAGATGATATTTGACGCCTCAGCAAAGCTTGGGTACTCGGCAGAGCTCACTATGAAGCTTGCCCAGGACCTCTTCTATTCAGGCCTCATAACGTACCACAGAACTGACTCAACAAGAATATCAGAGGCCGGCATGCAGGTGGCCAGGCAGTACCTGGAGTCTCATGGACTTGGCAGCTACTTCAAGCCCAGGAGCTGGGGCACGGGCGGGGCGCACGAGGCCATAAGGCCCACGAGGCCGTTAAGCGCAGAGGAGGTTGAGAGGGCGATACTTGATGGCTCCCTGAGGGTCCCCATGGCCCTCTCTGGAGCCCACTACAGGCTATACCAGCTGATATTTGAGAGGTTCTTGGCGAGTCAGATGGTGCCGGCCACCCTTGAGAAGGCCTCCGTGACCCTGAGGCTCGGGAAGCTCTCCCAGAGCCTTGAGGTGGTGACCTCAATCGTCAAGGATGGCTACACTGCTATAACGAAGCCGAAGGTAGAGGGCTGGGTTCAAAGGGAGGCAGGCAAGGAGTATGAGGTGCCGTTGAGCAACGTGGTTATGTTCAAGGGGAGCCTGGTGCAGCCCTACAGGAGTGGCGACGTTGTGATGCTGATGAAGAAGAAGAACATAGGCAGGCCCAGCACATATGCGAAAGTGATAGAGGCTAACATAAGGCACGGCTACGTGATTGAGACCAAGAGGCTGAGGTTCCTCATACCGACGCGCCTTGGTATAGAGGTCTACAAGCTGTTGAGCAGCTCGCCGTTTAGCACACTGCTAGACGAGGAGGCCAGCAGGCGCTTGGAGGAGGGCCTTGACTTGATAGAGTTGGGCTCTCAGGACCCGGCGAAGTTTGTGCTGGCGCTCAGGGACGAGCTCTACAGGAAGCTGAGCGAAGTCAACCTCAGGCTGAAGTGACCGACTTTCCCTTGAGCAGCTCAGCCAACCTCTCGTGCTCCCCCTCCTTCATGTGCCAGTACATGCCATCCTGAGGGAACTTGCCCTCCTCAACCTCGCTCTTATATGCCTTCACAGCGCTCAGCATTATGGACCTTAGGTCAACGTAGCGTTTAGCGAAGGGCGGTGAGGCGTCGGAGAGGCCAAGTACATCATGGATTACAAGGATCTGACCGTCACATGCTGGCCCTGAGCCTATACATATGGTTGGCACGCTCACCCTCTTAGTTATCTCAGCAGCGACCTCAGAGGCCGTGTACTCTATAACTATGGAGAAGGCCCCAGCCTCAGCTATTGCCTGGGCGTCATCTATGATAGACCTGGCCTCGCCCGCCGACTTGCCCATGAGCCTGTAGCCCCCGAGCAGCTTGTGCTTCTGCGGCGTGAGGCCCACGTGCCCCATGACCGGTATCCCTGCCCTGCCCATAGCCTTCACAACGTCAACGTAGTCTGAGCCGCCCTCCAACTTAACGGCGTCGGCCCCCACTCTAAGGAACTCGCCCGCATTCTTGACAGCCTCAGTGACGCTGGCCTCATAGCTCAGGAACGGCATGTCTGCCACTAAGAGGGCCCTTGGCTGCGCCCTTGCCACAGCCGCGGTGTGCCTCAGCATGTCATGCATGTCGACCTGAAGGGTTGATGGGTTGCCAAGCATGACCATCGAGAGCGAGTCGCCAACTAATATAATGTCAACGCCAGCCTCATCAACGATCTTAGCAGTTGGGTAGTCATAGGCTGTTATCGCCACTATTGGCTTCTTCCCCTTCATTCCAACTACCTTGCGCACGGTGACCTTCTCCCTCTCAGCCACCGTGAGGCCACCTCGACAGCTCTGTAGGCTGTAAGGTTAATTACGGCACGTGACGCAGTCTTAAGGGACTCCTCCCACACGGCCAAGTTTATGTACCTGAGCTCCGTATCCCTCCCAGCCGCTAGGTCCTGGACTGTCGAGCTGCAGTTCTCAGCGGTTTCCCTTGCGGTCCTCATGGTGGCTTCCACGGGGTCCTCGGCCAGCTCTATGCCGAGCCCCTCTGCGACGAGCCCCGTCTCCCTAGCTAGGTCACCCGCCAGCTGGGCAGCCGGCAGGTCTTTAGCAATGACACCGTTCTTATCCCACGATAGTGCCGTGACAGGGTTTATGGCGCTGTTAACTGCGAGCTTCAACCACCGCTCTGAGTCAAAATCCTTGGGGTTTACGACCTCAGCGTCGAGGCCGCCAGCCTTTATTATAGTTGATAGCTGTGACAGCAGCTCAGGGTCGCACCCTGTCCTGCACCCAATGACGACTCTCCTACCCCCAGTGTAAATAGACGAACACTTGGACGTCCTAGTACTGCCATAGTAGAGTACCATGCCAGCTGCCCTGCTGCCCACCCTGCCCTCAAGGAGCTCGAGGGCGCCAAGGCCGTTGTGGGGCGACACTAGGAGCCTTGGCTCAAGCCTTAGTGCCCCCTCAAGCGCGCCACTGGCGTCATAGGACTTCGTGAACAGCATAGCGACGTCGTAAGGTCCCCTCACGGAGTCCCAGCCGCAGACCTTGACAGGGCCCCTCCAGAGCCCCTTTACCAGGAGCTCCCTGGTTTCACAGCCCCTGGTGCCTCTGTCGATTATGTCAACTTCGGCGCCCCCAAGCCTCAGCGCCGCTACCATCACTGAACCGGCAGCGCCGCAGCCCCCAACTACCGCGACCCTGAGGCGAGCCTCGATTGTTATGCCCGCCAGATATGTTAGACTCAAGCACAAAAAGGCTAATAGGGACGCCTCACTGTTTAGCTTAAAAACCTGTAGTTCAAGATCTTATGGGGGATGGCTATTGGAGGGCAGGAGCAGAATTAACGTGTCATCAAGCGGCACGGCTGAGGACTACGCGCTTCAGGCAATACTTGAATTTAATAAGGGCTTCAAGCAGGTTGAGCTCTATGCGGACAGCGACGACGCGTGCAAGCTTATAGACGCATACCTTATTATGAAGCAGAGGATGGGGGAGGCCCTTAGGCTGGCCTCAGCAGACGTGGGCTCCTCAAGGCCGAGGGGCAGGAACCAGGGCTACATGAGCATAATACTTGAAAGGCTTGCATGAGGCTCCTGCAGGGCCCCCTTGAGAAGGGAACGCTTTTAAGACGTCGCGGCAGTAGCTTCACAGGTGAAGGTAAATGAGCATTCAGTTCGCCACGCTGGGGGACCTTAAGAAGGGCAACTATATAGTGATAGATGGCGAGCCCTGCAGGATAGTTGAGATAACTAAGGCTAAGACAGGGAAGCACGGGAGCGCCAAGGCTCACGTGGTGGCGATAGGCCTCTTCTCTGGCACCAAGAAGACCCTAGTGGCTCCGACGGACACGCAGGTGCAGGTGCCAATCATAGAGAAGAGGAACGGCCAGATACTTGCAGACCTGGGGGACTCGGTGCAACTAATGGACATGGAGACCTACGACACGATAGAGGTTGAGAAACCCAAGGATGACCCAGAGCTGCTTGAGAGGCTTAAGCCGGGCGCCCAGATAGAGTACTGGCTCATAATGGGGAAGCCTAAGATAATGAGGACTAGGCCGGAGGAGTAAACAGTTAAAGCTTAAAAAAGAACCTGAAAGGTCTCAAGGCCTAACTTGTTTACTGTGCCTCACCCTTGAGCTCGTCGCCAACTAACTCCTTGTACCTGTTCCTCACGGTAACCTCAGTCACACCAGCGACGTGGGCTATCTCCTTCTGCGTCCTCCTCAGGCCGTTCCTGAGTGCCGCCAGGTAAACTGCGGCTGCCGCCAGGCCGCTGGGGTCCTTGCCGGCTGTGACCCCCTTGCTCCTGGCCTCCCTAAGTATCTTGGCGGCCTCTATAGTAACGTAGTCGGGAAGCCCGAGGGTGCTGATTATCCTGCTGATGAAGAGCTCAGGTTCTATAACCGGGATCTCAACGTCCAGGTCCCTCACAAGGAGCCTATAGCAGCGGGCCACCTCCCTCTTGGTGTCAGCGTTCTTGTTCGGCAGGTTCTTAACTATGTCATCAATTGTGCACGGTATCTTAAGCTTACGGCAGGCCGCGTAGATGGTTGCTGCCACCACGCTCTCTATACTTCTTCCCCTCGTCAGGCCCTTCTCAGTGGCCTCCCTATACAGCTTGGAGGCCTCCTCCTTGATGCTGTCTGAGAGCTCCATCCTGGTCGCTATCTCGTCTAGGATCTTCAGGGCCTGGTTTATGTTCTTCTCTATGCCGCTGAGGGTCCTCCCCATCTTGAAGCTACGCTGAAGCCTTAGGTTCTCGATTCTCTTCGACAGGCCCCTTATCCTCTTGCCGCTGCCCTCGTGGAAGCTGCCCAGGTAAACGTCAAGTCCCATGTTTGGCTTAGCGAGGGACAGGGGACCTCCAACCCTGGTCCTCCTGGCCCTCTCGTCAGGAGTGTAGGCCCTCCACTCTGCCTCGTCGCCTATGACCTGCTCCTCTATTATCTCGCCTGTGTCAAGGCATATTCTGGCTCCTGTATTAGGGTCGTATATTATGTGCTCAGGGGGGCACTTGGAAGGCCCAGGGGCAGCGGACCCCTGGGCCTTCTTAGGCTGATCAGCCTCCGACAAACCTCTAACCCCCTAAATATTTTGCCACTATTACTAGGAGAGCAAAGCTTATAAACTAAGATGCCTGAGCTCACAGAACATCCCAAGGTGACATCTGGTCACTAGGATAAGGCCCTGTGCTAAAGGGAACCTGCAGCGCAGCTAACAACTAGCACAGAGCTTATGTACGCGTGAAGCTAGAGCCTTACAGAGAATAGCCAGGGAGGCAGAGTAAAGGGGACAAAAGATGGAGCTCGCAGATTGGAGAACGCTCGCCAGGGTGATAAAGAGGTCAGACGGCGTAATAGAGGTGCTTGATGCAAGGGACCCCCTGGGCACGAGGAGCCTGAGAGCCGAGGGGATAGCCAGGGCCTTCGGAAAGAAGGTCATAATAGCTATAAACAAGGTTGACCTCATACCGAAGGACGTGGCCAAGAGGTGGCTTGACTACTTCGATTCGCTCGGCCTAAGGGCTGTCCTCGTCTCAAGCCTGAGGGGCTATGGCAAGGGGACCCTTAAGGCTGAAATGTTGAAGGTCTCCTCAGGCGGAACCTCGACATTTTCAGTGGTTGGGTACCCCAAGACAGGCAAGTCAAGCGTAATCAATATGTTCAAGGGTTATAGGAGCGCCAGCGTCAGCAAGGTGCCGGGCAGCTGGGGCCACACCAAGGGCTACACTATATATAGGGTCGCTAAGGACATCTACGTAATTGACACTCCAGGCACAATACCCGTTGAAGGCGACGAGCTGGAGTCGATAATAAGGGGCAGGAGCCCTGAGGAGCTAAGGGACCCTGTGAGGCCGGCAGTCCTCCTGATAGAGAGGGCCCTGAGGTACAACCCAAACTCCATAGCTGAGGCCTACGGCGTGCTTGAGATCGATCCCTATAAGATACTGGAGCGGATTGCTATGAGGAGGATGTGGATATACAAGAGCACCCATGAGCCAAACATAGAGGAGGCGGCTAGGACCGTGATAAGGGACTACCACAGGGGCAAGCTCTGGTTCTACGTCCCGCCGCCCTAACCCAGCCTTACGTACTTCTCCAGCTCCGGTATGACGTAGTCGAGGCCGAGCCTATGCAGGGTCTCCCTGGTTGGGACGCCGTTGTGATCCCAGCCCCTCAGGTCATAGTAGTAGTCAAGCAACTGGTTGTACTTGTCATAGTCTAGGTGCGCCCCGGCCAGCGGTCCCTTGGTTAAAGGCTTCTTGAACCACTTCACGGGCGGCATATCATAGTCCCTGCTCCAGCCCCCTTTCTCTCTTATCCAGATGGCCCTCATGAGTGCGTAAATTCTGTCTCCAAGCGCGTAGAGGTCGTCCCAGCTGTACTTGACGCCCGTGGAGTAGTACAGGAGCAGCGGATAGTGGTCGAGGCTGAGGCCCACCTCTACCCATGGTAGCCTACACGTGGTGAAGCTCTCGAAGAGCCCTCCCCTTATCCTCTGGAGCTCTATTACCTTGGCTGCTTTCTCCTTTGAGTAGGCGAACCTGTCGTTCTGGACCTCCCAGCTTATCACCCAGGCGTCCTTGTGATGCGCCCCAATGGGGCTTGTGGCGAACGCTAGGGCCATGCCTGGGGCGGCGTGGCAGTCGTAGGCGCTGACCCCAAGGCCCTTGACGTCCATTGAGAAATCGCAGCCGCCCACCTTCCTGCAGGCCCCGGAGCTGGCCTCTGCCAGTAGGTTCCCCAGCGGGGTTGACCTTCTGGCTATCTGATAGGCGACGTCAGCCAACGTCTTTATGTCGCCCCACTCCAGCTTATGTCCGCCGTCGTAGTCCTTCAGGAGGCCGGCCTGGCTCGCCTCTATGGCCCAGCTGAGGGTAGTTCCAAGGCTCTCGGTGTCGTAGCCCACCTGGTCACCTATCCTGTTTAGGTATGCGGCGTCAGCGAGGTGATCTATTCCAACGTTGCTGCCGAGCAGTGCGACGTTCTCATAGTCAAGCTCGCTCTTAACCCCCTCCCTATCAAGGACCACGTTGCCGCACTGCATGTTGCAGTTAGGGCAGCCCCTCTGATCGACCTTCATGGACTCCATGGTGAAGCCGTCTATGCCTTTGAAGCCTTCGAAGACGCCCTCATCGAAGTTATAGGCGGGGAGGACGCTGGTCTCCTGCGCCCAGTCTATGGTGTACATGGTGCCCTGACGCATCCAGAACTGATACCCTGGCCTGTTCTTTATCTCTATCAAGGCCTTAGCTGCCTCGACGTTGTACTGCTTGTCATCGTAGAGGTCAGCCTTCTCGCTGCCCCTTATTACCACAGCTTTAATCTTCTTTGAGCCCATAACAGCCCCTATGCCCGGCCTCCCGCCGCTCCTGCCCTCCTGACTTATCACGGTGGCGAACTTCACAAGGTTCTCCCCGGCAGGCCCTATCTCCACTATGCCCGCGAAGCGACCGTAGCGCTTTCTTAGCCTCTCCTCGGTTGTCCACGTGTCGAGGCCCCACAGGTCGTCCGCGCTCTCAAAATCGACCTTGGTACCCTCTATGTTAATTATTACAGGCTTGTCCGAGGCGCCACTGAAGACTATGGCGTCTAGTCCCGCCTTCCTCATCTCATTTGAGAAGAGCGTGCCTATGTTTCCATCTCCATAGCCCCCAGTCAGGGGGCTCTTGGCTGCCACCTGTAGCTTTCCCGTGCTTGGCCCCGGGAGGCTGCTGAGCGGCCCTATGGCGAATATGAGGAGGTTGTCAGGTCCAAGGGGTTCGGCGCCGGGCTTCATGTACTCCCACATAATCCTGGCAGCCAGCCCCCTGCCGCCCAGGTACATGAGGGCCCACTCGGCCGGGTAGTTAACGACCTTCGACTCCCTCCTAGTCACGTCTAACCACAGCAGCCTGCCGCTCCATCCCTTCATCTCGCGTTACCAATCGTTTGATGTGAGGGAGGAAGATTTATAAAGTATAGTTTTGTGCCATATATAAGTACCCACATGTAGGCATGAAGATGCACATGGGGCCTAATCCTTGCAGGCCGCCCAGGGTCAGCGCAGCCTTAACGACTGTAACTTAGGGCATTAGAATAATAGGCCTGGACCTCCCAGGTCAGACTCAGGTGCAGAACGTGTCGTCCAGGCAAGACTTAACAGAGTTCCTGCGTAACCTGGATAGATGGGTGCTTATGCAGCAGAGCGTGCTTCAGACGTTCAAGGAGAACGAGAAGAAGGTTTCTCAGTCGGACAGGCTCGAACTCATAGTTAACACCAGGCTTGCCTTCAGCCACATGATGAGAACAATAAAGGCCTTCGACGACTGGCTCCAGGACCCCTTCATAACCACTAACGCACCCAAGGACCTCCTGGTGGAGGTGTGGGAGAGGACCGTCAAGATACTCGAGGATCTTCTCGAGCTTGACATAGAGCATACGTCAGGCATGAAGAAGACCCTCGACGAATACTCAAAAAACGGCCAGCTCAACCCGATATTGACAAGGCTGAGAGAGATAGGGTCCACAATAGGAACTGAGCAGGAGAGGGGTCGCGGCGAGGTAGGGGGTACAACCATATCGTTCTAGGCGATCAACTGAGCGGCAGCGTGAAGACCTTTTTATTTTAAGACGTCTGAACATGAGTACCTCTATCGACTAGGATGATAGCCTCTACTCACCTGCAGGGCCCAGCGTTTAATTAGGGCAGCTTAAAACCTAGTTTATTTAATCAAAAAGGCTTCGAATAGATCGACGGGCTGCAGAGAGGCCCTAAGGCCTACAGCCGGTGGCCTTGAACTTAATGAAATAAAGAGCTGGCGGCGACGCCAGCGGGTGCGGGCGCGGGAAACCTTTAAAACTTTGAGCTATCATAAGCCCTAGGTGATGCTCTGTGTCCGAGCAACCTAAGAAGCAGGCCCAGGCCAAGAGGCCCTCCGGCGGCAGGGCGGCTAAGCAACAGCAGGCCAGGGCGCAGGCGGCGCCTCAGCTTGACGTGACCCAGGAGCTCATAAACAGAGCCAAGAGAGACATAGGTAAGATGAGCTATGTCACCCCATCGAAGCTCGCCGCTAGCCTAAACGTGAAGCTATCGCTTGCAAGGAAGGTGCTGAAGAGACTGGCTGCTGATGGCGTTGTCGACGTGCGTGTGAAGAACAGGAGAATAATTGTCGTCGTTCCTAAGTCATCGTCTTAGAGGTCGCAAGTAGGGCAACCGCCGGCGTACTCCTCACTAACGGCAGAGATCGTAGAGTCTCCTACGTTTATGGCCCCTGGGATCATCCTTGCCTTAGCCCTTATTTTCAGCGCTGGGGGCTCCTTGATCAGAGAGTCAAGGTCGCCGCTGACCTTGAGGACCTGAGCGCCTTTGCTTTGGTCTCTGAATACAGTTATGCCTTTGCACTTAAGCCTCCAGGCCTCAAGGAAGACCCCCTTAACGTCGTCAAGGGTAGCGTCCTTCCTCATGTTAACGGTCTTGCTGACGGCGTTGTCAACCCACCTCTGGAAGACCGCCTGCATCTTCACGTGCCAGCGCCAGTCCATATCCAGGGCCGTTGCCAACACGTCCTGGTACTCCTTGGGGACCCAGTCGAGCCCTCTCACAGACCCGCCGTGCCTTATTATCTCCTTCACCCTCTCAGGCGTCAGGTTGTTTGAGGATTCAAGCCAATCCTTCAGGAACCTGTTAACCTCTATCCAGGAGAACAGGGAGCTCTGCCTGATGTATACGAGTGAGTAGAAAGGCTCTATGCTGCTGCTGGCGTTGGCTATTATGCTTATGCTCCCCGTGGGGGCTATAGTAGTTACAGTGGCGTTCCTCGTGCCTTCTATCATCTCCAACCTAACCCTGTCCCAGTCAAGCTTAGGCCTTGACTCAACTATGGTGTGAACGTGCTCAGAGACCTTGGACTCGTCATATATCATGGAAGGGCTGAGCTGGGGCTCAAAGTTGAATCTGCCCTCCTTGTGTATGCTCCCTGGGAACTCAGGGTATGGGCCTCTCTCAGCCGAGAGCCTGTTGCTCTCGTCCCTAGCTACATAGGCTATAAACTCCATGAGCTTATCTGCTAGGAAAAGTGCGGAGTCGCTGTCGTAGGGCACTTTAAGCTCAGCCAACATGTCGGCCCAGCCCATAACTCCAAGGCCTACCTTCCTATTGCGCTTGACCGCCGCCTCTATCTCAGGCCTGGGGTACCAGGAGGCCTCTATGACATCGTCTAGGAATCTCACGGCGACTCTTATGTCGTGCTCGAGCAGCTCCCAGTCTATGGAGCCGTCCTTGATGAAGCGCCCAAGGTTAATAGAGCCCAGGTTGCAGGCCTCATGGCTCAGGAGCGGCGTCTCGCCGCACGGGTTTGTTGCCCTTATTCTGCCGAGCCTCGGGGTTGGGTTGTGTTCATTTATAGTGTCAAGGAACACAAGCCCTGGGTCGCCGCTCTCCCAGGCCGCCCTGACGGCTTCATTAAGGACCTCTGTGGCGCTGACGCTTCTCTTAGGTTTACATCTTCTCCATATGTCAGCTAGGTCGCCGCTGAGGGCCCCCACAAGCTGGGGGCACTCGCTGGGGTCGTATAGGTTCCACTGGGAACCATTAACGGCTGCCATAATGAAGGCGTCGTGCACTCCCACGCTTATGTTGAAGTTCTCGAGGCCCCCTGGCAGCTTCGAGTTTATGAAGTCCTCAAGGTCGATGTGGGTGTCGTGAAGTACGCCCATCATGGCGGCCCTCCTCCTACCCCCCTCCTTTATTACGTCCGCAACCTCGTCGAAGAGCCTCATGAAGCTCACCGGGCCGCTCGCAGTGCCACCAAAGGACAGCGGCGCCCCCCTCCCCCTCAGCGGCGTGAAGTCGAAGCCCGCCCCGGCGCCCGTCTTGAAGATCCAGGCAGCAGCGTTGAGGGCAGAGAATATGGAGTCCATATCGTCCTCCACTGGAATCACAAAGCATGCCGCCAGCTGGTGGTACTTGGTCCCAGAGTTCATGAGGGTTGGACTGTTAGGCATGAACTTGCCTGACGACATAATCTCATAGAACTCCTGCCTGACAGAGTCCATGTGACCTCCAAGGCTCAGCTCCGGCCCAGCTACAAAGGAGGCGACTCTCTCAAGCATCTCATTAGGCGTCTCAACAACGCGCCCCTCGCGCTTCACCAGGTACCTCTCGTAAAGCAGGTTAAGCCCGACCCAGCTGGCCCAGGACTCGAGGCCCTCAAGCTTCTCAGGGGGATGCTGGCCCCTCTCCTCGTAAATTCTGTATAATATTAACCTCCTCGCGGCCTCCTCCCACCTGCTGTCCATGAGGTCCCATGAGGCGAAAGAGCTAAGGGCTCTGGTGAATAGGTCGCTTGGGCTGGCCGTCGGGTAGCGCAGGAGCTCAAACTCTATCTCTGAGGGGTCGAGGCCTGCGCCTTTGGCTGCCTGCTTGGCCCATGTTATGACCTTGGTTCTGTTAACATCCATTGAGTACCCCTCTACTTATTTGCGGGGAAAATTAATTAATTCGTAGCATTTGCAGGAGGTTTCGTGGGACACGTTACGGATGGTGCTACATAAAAGCGGGCTCTAACGTATACCGTTGGGGAGGTCTTACGTACGATTACATAGTAGTTGGGGCTGGGATAACTGGCCTGGCCACAGCCTATTACATAAAGGTCATGAGCCCTGACTCCTCGATTATAGTTATAGACCGCGAGAACTCCCCAGGGGCTGGCGACACCTCTAAGAGTGCCGCTGCCTTCAGGGCAGCCTTCACTAATAGGACAAACCTAATGCTGGCCAAGGGCGGCATAGCCTTCTATGAAGGCGTCCAAAAGGGCGGCTTCGACCTCGGCATGAGAAAGGTTGGGTACCTCTTTGCTGTTGACGAGCAGACAGAGTCCGTCGTGAGGCAGGGGGTTAAGGCTGCTGAGGCCGAGGGCGTTCATGTCAGGGAGGTCAGCCCTGAACTGTTGGAGAAGGCTCTGCGCATGAGGACCTCTGTTAAGGACGTCGAGGAGTCGAAGCTTGTAGGCGTTGGCGACATAGTCAACTCATACCTGTTTGAGGATGCTGGAATAATGGATGCCGAGAAGCTTGTAGACTACTACTACCTCAAACTTAAGTCAATGGGCACGGAGTTCATATTCGGCGTTCCAGTGAAGGAGTTCGTAGTATCAGCAACGAACCCGCTCGGCATAGAGGGTGAGCCCTTCCCGTGGGAGGACGCTAAGGTCAGCGGCGTCAGGCTCGGGGACGGAAGGTATATAGAGGCGCACAGGAAAGTTGTTGCGGCGATGGGCGTTTGGGCAAACGACCTGCTTAACAGGATAGGCGTGGACACCTACAGCAGGCCCAAGAAGAGGCAGCTGTTCGCTGTTAAGGCAGACGGGCAGGAGCTTAAGTCCATACTTTACGCTGAAGGCTTCAGTGCAGAGAAGGTTATGCCGTTCCTGATCCTTCCCAAGGGGGCCTATGTGAGGCCCAACCCCTCCGAGGGCACGTTCTGGATAGGCCTGGCTGACGAGCTGGGGAGGCCCTTCTTAAGGGAGGAGGACCCAAAGGCCGAGGAGAGGTACTACACCTACGGCATACTGCCAGTGCTAGGCACCTACATGCCCCAGCTGGGCCTGAAGTACCCTGAGGCCTCCTGGGCGGGCCACTACGACATAAGCTTTGACGGCATGCCAATAGTTTATGAGCCTTACAGGAGCGGGCTCGTAGTGGTTGCCGGGACCAGCGGGAGCGGCATCATGAAGGGTGACTCCATAGGCAGGGTCGCCGCGGGCCTCGCGCTTGATAAGGAGGAGGTAGAGCTTGGCGACGGCAGCGTCATAAGGACGTCAGTCCTAGGCCTAGAGGGGAGGGGGTCTGAGAGGGAGCTGTTGATTCTATGAGGATCCTAGTGGTCCTCTCAGAGGAGGCTGCGAAGTTTAAGGGCTCGCTGAAGAGCATTGGCACATCAGTTGAAGTGCTGGAAGTGAAGGACCTACTGTTCTTGAGACCAAGCGACCTTAGGCAGCTGCTGCCAGCTGGCTTTGAGAGCATTTATGACTACGTCATTTTACCAGGCAGCTACCCGTGGGACGCTGGCCTGGTAGGCCCCAACGTCTTCAAGGGGCCGGAGGGCCTAGGTCTCCTTGCAAGGCTCCTCATGGAGGGTGGGCACCTGCAGTTTAGCAAGCAGGAGGCGCTAGAGAAGTACATGCCTAGCAAGGTGAGCTCCTTAGCGCGCAGGGACCTCGAGGCCGTTAACTCGTCACCGGAGCTGCTTCCAGCGACGCCGCCGCCCATGAGGGTGCTGGCAGAGATCCCGCTCAGCGGCGCAGAGAGCCCTGGAGAGCTTTTGGATAAAGCAAGGAGCCTTGTGGCCGACGGCGCCGACATTGTGGTCCTCGCGCCGCTCACAGATAAAGCTAGGGCAAAGCTAAAGGAGTACTCATCGCGCTTGAGCGACACTGGTATAGCACTAGGCCTGGACGCTGACTATGAGGTTCTGGCGTCAAGCCCGAGCGGTTTTAGAGTCCTCCTCAGCCTTAGACCTTGGCAGGCCAAGGACGTCAGCTGGGCTAAGGGAAGGTATGTTGTTGTGCTTTCGGAGGATACGGCGGCCGCAGCAGAGTACGCAGTTCACATTGCCTCTCAGGGCGTCAGGCCTGTGCTTGACCCTGTTATGAAGCCCCCCGTGGTGCCCGGCGTGTGGGACTCCATGAACAGGCTCAGCGCTCTCAGATATTATGGGTTCCCAAAGATGGTCGGGGTAAGCAACGTGGTTGAGCTAATGGACGCTGACACCTCAGGCTCAGCCGCAATGTTAGTCTTCATAGCGGCCGAGCTCGGGGCCTCCTCGCTCCTTGTTGAGGAGGCCAGCACAAAGGCCAGGGGCCTGACGGCGGAGGTCAGGAGAGCGGCTGACATGGCGTCCCTGTCACTGCTCTGGCTCAAGCCACCCAAGGATGTTGGGGTGAGCCTGCTCAACTCTAAGGTTAAGCTCCCTGAGCTCGCGTCCAACGGCTACTCGGTGAGACTAACCTCAAGGGACTCCGTGGAGGTCTCCCTGGGGAGCCGCAGGGTAGCCGTGAGCTGCAGGGATCGGTGCCCCCCTAAGGAGCTGGGATTTACGGACCCTTCGCTGATAATAATGATGTACAGGGCCTGTCTCCCATGGTCAGCTGGGTGGAGCTGCTGAGCTAGCTGAGCAGCCCTGAGAGGGCGCCCCTGAGCTTAGCAAGCGAGTTAACAGGGTAGGTTGCAACAGTGAGGCACCTTATGCATATCGGCGTCAGTGAGGCGTAGCCCTTCTTAACCACATCGACGTCACTTCCCTCCTCGCCGCCCGAGTACGCAACCTCCAGATCATCTGTCCTCCACCCGAGGACATGATAAACGCCGTCCTCCTCTCCGTTGTACACCTCCTTGTTTGAGATGTTAGCTATGGGCGCTATGACGAGGCCCTTGGGGTCGCCCCTCGGGAAGTTAAGGTTAATTATTTCAACATCTACGAGCTCATAGAGCGTGTCGACGAGCCTCGACACGACCTCTGCCGTTATAATGGCGGCCGTCCTCAGGCCCCTCAGGTCCCCCTCGCCCTTGAGGCCCCTCAGCACGGAGTAGCTAGAGGCCACAGCCTTAACACCGAGGAGCGACGCCTCTATGGCGGCCCCTATGGTGCCACTTGTGAAGAAGTCCGTGATGCCCATGTTGGGCCCAATGTTAATCCCCGAGACTACTAGGGCTGGCCTGGAGGGAAGGAGGACCTTTATACCTAGGGTCACGGCGTCGGCGGGCCTTCCATCTATGGCCCACGCGTCCTTAGCGCCTTCAAGCTGGCGCCTCTCTACCCTTACAGTGAACGAGTTTGACTTGCTGGCCCCGCTTACCTGCTTGGCTGGGGCTACCACGTAGACCTCAAAGCCTCTGGAGGATAGCTCCTCTAGAATATATTGTAGGCCTAAGCTGTCAATTCCGTCGTCGTTGGTCAGCAGTAGCTTCTCCATGTTTTCCTCACTTCTGGCCTTGCAGAGCGCTAAAGTTAACGATAAGCGAAGTATAAAAATATTAACGATAGCCGTGGCGTCCCAAACCCGCTAGCCCTCAATGACAGAGAACATATAGCTGATGAGCCTTTCGTCGGCTCCCCTGTCGCACTCGGGCCTCTTGTCAAAGGAGCTCATTGCTGAGAGTATCGAGTCCTTCTCGTCGTCACCTGTGTACATTTCAACGTACGCAAAGGCGACGGAGTTTTCCTTATCTTGGTGCCTCCTGAGGGTTAAGGAGAGCTCCCCCATGGCCTCCGCCGCTGATGTCATATCGCCAGCCTCCAGGGAGGACTTCAGCCTGTCCGCCAGGGACCTGATGGTCGCGTGGTCAGCCTCAAGCTCCCCCTCAAGGGATCTGACGTCCTCCGTGAGCTTCTTGAGCACTGGGAATATGTACAGCTCCTCCTTTGCGAAGTGGCATGATATTATGAAGCTGGATAGGAATTGAAGCATAGATGACAGGAACTCGTCGTCAATGCCCACACCTGACTCAAGTCTCGTCCTAGTCCAGTCCAGAATTGAGGCATACCTCTCTATGAGGATGTGCTCGTCCTGCAGCTCCAGAGTTACAGCCTTCATTTCCCCCGGGACTCCTGGGAAGGAGCGGAAATAAATCTGAAGGCTTATAGAAGCCAGGGGAGTTGACCTGAAATCCACGTTGATATTGGCTGACGTTCATTACCCTCACACGGACCTGGGGCTCCTCAGGGAGGCCCTTGACGAGCCTCACGATAGTGTTATCCTGCTCGGCGACTCTGTGGATGTGGTCAGCTCACTATCAGCGCTTCTTAGACTTGTAAGCCACGACGGCAAAGTGCCAGTGACCCTCGTGCTTGGTGACAACGAGCAGAGGCTTGGCATTGGTGGGCTTAGAGAGCACTACGCTTGTGACGGCAGGGCCGTGCTTATTCATGGGCACCAGGGCAACGTGAGCAGCGAGGACCTTACGAAGATGTTAGCCAGGCTTGGGGCTAAGGTTAGCAGGAGGCTCGTGCTTTCAGCGTATGCGGCAAGGCTTCACAGGAAGGGACGCTTCGTGGTGGCTGGCCACGCCCACGTCGCGTGGCACTCAAGGCTCTTCAGGGTTGCCATGATAGGGGCGCTCTCGTTGCCAAGTGGCTCAAGGCCTTTCAATGAGAGGGGCTATGCGCTGCTCAACGGCTGTCAGCTCCTGGTTAAGGGGGCCTCCGGCGAGCGGCTGTTTTCCGTTAACCTCATTGAGGGCTGAATCCTTTTCACGTTAGTAGAAATACTTCTATCTATATTAGATGTGACAAATCTTTACTGATAAGTTGATGAGCCCCGCGCCGTTGGGCTCCAGGGGGCCTATGACCCGCCTGCCGCTAGGCCTAGCAGGCTGCCGAGGGCCTACACGAAGGTTCCAAGGATGGGACCCCGAGCAGCGCAGCACTTATCCTGAACGTTCACCCTCGAGCTCGGCAACCTTCTTGGCTATAGCTATTACCTTCTCAGCGACCTCCATAGCGTTTCTTCCGAAGACGAATGCCCCTGGCTCCTTCCCGAAGTCGCCGCTATCATATATCACGTCGACCGGTGCCCCGGCCCTCCTCAGGGCTGAGCTAATTCCCCATGGCAGTGAGCCGCCCTCCGCCTCCTTCACGTCCTTGGGCTCCTCGCGCCTGTCATAGGACGACGACCTAAGACCTAGTAGCTCCACAGCCTTCTCTATGTGCTCGTTGAGCGCTATGTTGACCGCCGCCCTGTACTCAGGGTAGAGCCTCATGTAGGCCAGCAGCGCCCTGGCCACGTGGCTCGAGGCCCCAGGCGTTGGGTCCCCGTGAATTACTATGGTGTCCTTGTACCTAGTTATCCTGCCGGGCACGGCTACTACGTCATCAACAGACCTAGCGTACGGCGGCTCTATGGCGACGCCGAAGTTTATCGCTATCTCAGGCACCAGCCTACTAACGTAGCGCTCGTTCTCCTTAAGCGCGCTGAGCGCCCCCCTCAGCTCCTCTATCGTCAAGTACTTCTGGGCGGGCACGTAGACCCAGGCCGTGGGGTTGACGGGCCCGGCTCCCTTGCCCAGGTTAAGGCCGTAGACTATGGCTGTTGTTACGAGCTCCTTAGCCTTGACCACAGCGTCAGGGATGCTGAGCCCCTTAGCCAGGTAGGCAGCTATTGCGGCCGAGAACGTGTCCCCGGTGCCGTGAGTGTCCTTGGTCTCAATCCTCGGGGCCCTGTATTCGCGGAAGTTACCATCATAGTAAAGAATGTCAACGGACTCAGGGCCCCCAATGTGGCCGCCCTTCACTATCACCGCCCTGACCCCCGTGGCGTCAGCTATTGCCTTGGCGGCCCTCCTGGCGGATTCTGTGTCCATGACCTTCAGGCCTGAGAGCCTCTCGGCCTCAGGGGCGTTAGGAGTCACCACGGTGGCTCTCGGGAGCAACTCCTTGATTAAGGTCTCTATGGCGTCCTCCCTCAGTAGCCGGGCCCCGCTCTTGGCAACCATGACAGGGTCGACGACCAGGGGAAAGTCATACGACTTAAGCTCGGCAGCCACGGCGCTCACTATCTCCTTGTTGCTCAGCATGCCTGTCTTGGCAGCATCTATGCCCATGTCATCGTAGACGACCCTTATCTGGAGCCTAACCATGTCAGGCGTCACATCATAGATGCCAGCCACTTCGTGGGTGTTCTGTGCCGTGACGCTTGTCACCGCGAGGGTTCCGTGAACCCCGACGGCCGCAAATGTCTTCAGGTCCGCGACGGCCCCAGCTCCCCCGCCGCTGTCTATGCCAGCTATTGTCATGGCGACGGGTAGCGGTTTATCCCTGCTTTGCACCTCTCACCACCTCAAGCGTCCTGAAGAACAGCTGCCAGAACGGGTCCTGCTCCGGCTGCTGTATAAGCTTTTCAGAGCCGTCGTCGACGAGGTAAACGCCCTTGCCCTCCACGACCTCCCCTATGACGGCCGCCTCTATGCCCTTAGACCTCAGCAGCTCCAGGGCCCTGTCCTCGTATCCCCTCTTAACTGTGGCTATCAGCGTCCCCTCGCTTATCGACGCAAACGGGTCAACCTTGACGCCTGTGAGCTCTGAGAAGGCGTTCACGACCTTCATGACGTCTTCCCTGGCGAAGAGCTTCTCCCTGAGGACCCTTATTGAGACGCGGCTCGCCTCAGCCACGTCGTTGAGGGCCCCCCAGACCCCGTACTCTGTGGCGTCATGCATGCTTGTGACCCCCTCCCTGAGGCCGAGCTTTGCAAGCGTCAGGGCATCGTCTACAACTGACTGGAGCCAGAATATGTCCTTGGCCTTCTCGGCGAACTCATTGCCGTAGTGTTTGACCAGCACCTCCGGAAACATCGAGGCCAGGATGCCGGCCGTCTCCACGGCGGCCCCCTTGGTCATTATGACTACGTCGCCTGGCCTTGCCATAGCGGGGGAGACGTAGTGGTCTCTCTTGGCGACCCCTATCATGGTGGCTCCCCCTATCATGGGGTAATCCACGCCGCCGTACCTGCCCGTGTGACCAGCTACGACTGCGACGCCAAGCTTCTCGAGCTCCCTGTGCATCAGGGTCCAGAGCGTGGCGAACTCCTCGTCAGTCATGCCGAGGGGCAGGTTGAAGTCTGGGAAGAAGTACCGCGGCGGGACGCCAGAGACAGCGACGTCGCTGGCCAGTATGTGGACGGCGAACCAGGCGCTCCTCTCCCAGCCGTACTCTGGGACCACATATATTGGGTCGACCTCAAAGATTAGGTCGTAGTCGCCAAGCCTCACGACGCCGAAGTCGACCCCGAACTGGGGCCCAACTATCACTGAGGGGTCCTTGGCCCCAAGCTGGGGGTATATAACGCTCTCAAAGAGCCCCCTGTTAACCTTACCAATTACTACGTTGTTCATATGCTCACCTGGTTACTACTATAAGTGGTAGCATCGCCACATGTTAAAAAGTCATAGTCCGCACTCAGCAAGCGTTTAGACGCACTACGCGTTAAAAGGCGCCTTCCCCTGTGCAAAAAGCGGCCGCTATGAGGAAAGGTTTCGGGGCTGAAACGTGATGAGGGCTAGATTGATCGAGCGGCCCTCCTGGTCGCTTATTGCGTCTCACTTCATTAACTTCTTCAGCTCCTCTGCGGCCTCCTTAACGGCTGTAACTGAGTCCGGGTTGTCTAGCACTGGGGTCTGCTCGACCTGCTTCCCAAGCACGGCGTCCCTCACGATCCTCCTCATTATCTTGCCGCTCCTCGTCCTCGGCAGGTCATTCACGGGCACCACGGCCTCAGGTTCAAACGGCTTGCCTAGCCTCTGTGCTACAATAGATTTTATCTGCTCCAGCTGCTCAGGCCCCAGGGTCCTGCCTGGCTTCGGGAGGGCGAAGCAAACAATCACCTCGCCCTTGACCGGGTGTGGGTAGCCTATACAGGCGCTCTCAGCTACGTCAGGGTGGCTGTTAATTATTGTCTCTATCTCCGCTGGCCCTATTCTCTTGCCGGCCACCTTTATTACGTCGTCAGCCCTGCCAAGTATGTACCAGAAGCCGTCCTCATCTATCAGGGCGTAGTCCCCGTGGTACCAGACGCCAGGGAACCTTGACCAGTAGGTCTCTATATACCTCTCGGGGTCCCTCCAGAGCCCCCTGGTCATGCTGGGGGCCGGCTTCTTGGCCACTAGGTAGCCTGGCCTGCCCCTCACGGGCATACCGTCGTCATCGTATACGTCGACGTCCATGCCAAGGCCCGGGCCCCAGAGGGTGGTGGGCTTAAGCGGCACCACGGGGCTTGGCAGCAGGAAGCAGCCCATTATCTCCGTGCCCCCGCTAAGGTTTATCATAGGCCTTCTCTCCTCGCCCACCTCCCTTACGACCCAGTTCCAGGTGTCCTCGTCTATGGGCTCCCCTGTGTTCCCAAAGGCCCTCAGGCTCGAGAGGTCGTGGGACTCATAGGTCTCGCGTCCCAGCGCCTTCAGCAACCTAGCTGCGGTCGCCGCGAAGCCCAGGTGAGTGACCTTAAACTTCTCTATTATGGCCCAGACCCTGTCCTTCGTGGGGTAGTCGAGGGCGCCCTCCAGCGACAGATGGGAGGCGCCAAGGGTCTGGGAGCCCACGACCATCCATGGGCCCATCATCCAGCCCAGGTCAGTTATCCACCAGAGAACGTCCCTGCTGCCGGTCCAGCCCGGCTTTATGTCAAGGTTAAAGAAGTGTTCCTTGGTGGGCTGAAGCAGCATGCCTGCATGGCTTATCACTGCTCCCTTAGGCTTCCCGGTGGTGCCGCTGGTGAACATTAGGATGGCCGGGTCCTCGGCCTCGGTCTCGGCCGGCTCAAACTCAGGCCTCTTGGACGCTATGGCCTTGTCGTACCACAGGTCCCTGCTTTCGTCCCAAGGCACGTCAACGTTGAGCCTCCTCACGACAACCTGCTTAGCCTGAACCCCAGAGAGCCTGATCGCCTCATCGGAGCTGGGCTTCAGCTTTATGACCTTGCCTTTCCTGTAGTAGCCGTCAACAGTAACTACAACCTTAGCCTCACTCATCCTAAGCCTGTCGGCCACGGCCTCAGGGGCAAAGCCGCTGAATATGGGACTCGCTATGGCACCGACCCTCATGGATGCAAGCATGGCAACCACCGTCTCGGGCATTATAGGTGCGTATATGGCTACCACGTCGCCCTTCTTCACGCCCAGGTCAACTAGCAGGTTGGAGAACCTGTTGACATGGTCCAGCATCTCGTTGTAGGTGAGCTGCACCACCCTGTCGTCCTCCCCAATCCACGTCATTGCTACTCTGTTCCCAAGGCCTCTCTTCACTATCCTATCGAGGACGTTGTACGCTACGTTTATCCTGCCCCCTATGTACCACCTCGTCCACTCGATGCCCTTTGACGCGTCGTAGACATCCTTGGGCTCCGAGAACCACTCAAGCTCAAGCCAGTCAGGCAGGTTGCCCCAGAACCACCTTATATCGGAGGTGCTCTGCCTGACGAGGTCCTGATAACTCTTTATGCCGTGGGCCTGAATGAAGCCCGTCACGTTGGCCTTGTCAACGACATCCTTAGGAGGGGTCCAAATATATGTCAAATCATCCCACCCTTTATACTACCACCAATTATGTATCCACTAAGGAACACGGTTTTTATTCTGATAAAAAGCACTCTTCATAATAGGCAGGCTGGCATGGGCAACGGAAGAGTGGCGGTTATAGGTGTCGGGTCCTATGGCTTTAGGCCATCAACGCCCGAGGTCAGCTTCCAGGGGATGATGTTTGAGTCCTCACAGCGCGCCTACGCAGACGCCAACGTTGACCCAAGGAGAGACGTGGATGTATTTGTGGACTGCCAGGAGGACATGTGGGAGGGCATTGCGATAGCTGACGAGTTCGCCCCAGAGCCCATAGGTGGGGCGCTGAGACCCACGTTTACGGTCGCAGGGGACGGGCTGCAGGGGGTTGCCCACGCCTACATGCTAATAAAGTCAGGGCTCGCTAACGTGGTCGCAGTGGAGGCCCACGGGAAGCCGAGCGAGATAAAGACGCTCCAGGACATATACTACTTTGCGATGGACCCCCTCCACGTGAGGCCTCTGCCTACTGGCAACCCATTCTTTATAGCCGGCCTTGACGCTCAGGCGTTTATTTCTAGGACGGGCGCTACAAGGGAGCACCTGGCTATTGTCGCTGTCAAGAACAGGAACAACGGCCTGAGGAACGAGAGGGCCCCCTATGCCTCAAGGGTGCGTCTCGACGAGGTGCTCTCGGCGCCTTACTCCGTGTACCCGATGAGTAGATACGAGATCGCCGGCTTCTCGGACGCCTCCATCACAGTGGTCCTGGCGAGCGAGGATGCCGCGAGGAAGTTCACTGACAGGGTCGTGTGGCTCGATGGTGTAGGGTACTCAACGGAGGTCGGCAGCGGCTCACTTGAGTGGCACGAGTGGGGCAGGATGCCCTCGATGAGGAATGCAGCCCTCACTGCCTACAGGCTGGCGGGGGTCAGTAACCCTGAGAAGGACATAAGCCTTGCTGAGGTGGAGGACCGCTTCAGCTTCATGGAGCTCCTCTCTGTCGAGGAGCTCCTGCTGGCGCCTGATGGTGAGGCCCACAGGTACCTGGAGAATGGCGACTTTGACTTCAACGGGAGGCTCCCGGTCAACCCAAGCGGCGGGAGCCTCTCAATGGGCGTCCCACTTGAGGCCACAGGGCTCGGCAGGTTCCTTGAGGCGGTCATGCAGTTGAGGGGAGAGGCCGGGGCCCACCAGGTTAAGGGAGCCAAGAGGGCGGTCGTGGCCTCGTGGAGGGGCGTACCCTCATACACGAGCGTTGTTTCTGTTTTATCATCTGACATTGAGGGGTGATGGAAGTGGTTAGCAACCTGTTTGTGAAGGACAGGGTAGCGATAGTTGGGGCTGGCCTCACGACGTTTATGAGGCGCGCCCTTGAGACCCCCAGGGAGCTCGCCTGGGAGGCGGCCAGGCAAGCCTTGGATCAGGCTGGCCTGACCCTGAAGGACATAGACTGCGTTGTCATAGGCTCGGCGCCTGACACTTTCGACGGCGTCCACATGAAGGGCGAGTACCTGGCTGACGGCTCAGGCGCCATAAATAAGCCGATGACTAGGGTCTACGTGGGCGGCGGCACAGGAGTCTTCGTACCAGTATCGGCGTGGTGGCACGTGGCCAGCGGCCTTTGCAGGACTGTGCTGGCAGTTAGCGAGGAGAAGATGAGCCCAGCGCACCCGCACCCACAGTACGTCTTCAGGTACATATGGGATCCAATACTTCATAGGCCGCTTGAGCCCAACTTGATATGGATATTTGCCATGGAGATGAGGAGGTACATGGCCAAGTGCGGCGCCAAGAAGGAGGACATAGCTCTCGTCAGCGTCAAGAACAAGAGAAACGCCCTTGACAACCCAGCCGCCCAGGTGGCCGCTAACATAACAGTTGACGATGTGCTGAAGAGCGAGCTCCTCGTGTGGCCAGTCAACGAGCTTGATATATCGCCCGTCAGCGACGGCGCCGCGGCCCTGGTGATAGCCAGCGAGAACGTCGCAAGGCAGGTCACAGACTCGCCCGTCTGGATAGACGGCGTTGGCTTCACGCTTGACAACCAGCACTGGGAGAACAGGGAGCTGGCGTTCCCGAGGTACCTGAACTACGCCGCAAGGATGGCCTACAGGATGGCCGGCATAGAGAGGCCCTGGAAGGAGATAGACGTTGCAGAGCCCTACGACCCGTTTGACTACAAGGAGCTCCACCACATAGAGGGCCTGATGCTCGCCAGGCCCTGCGAGGCCTGGAAGCTGCTGAAGGAGGGCTACTTCGAGAGGGATGGGGAGCTGCCGACGAGCCCAAGTGGGGGGCTGCTGGGCGTTGGCAACCCAATAGCTGCGGCCGGCACAATGAAGGTGGCCGAGCTGTTCTGGCAGCTGCGCTACGAGGCCGGCAAGAGGCAGGTCAAGAAGCCCGTCCACAAGGCCGTAGCAAACGCGTGGGGTGACCTCATGCAGGCTGGGACAGTTATTGTTTTGAGTAATTGAGGGGGTGGTGATAGTGAGCGAGAGGAAGGGCGAGGTAAAGCTTCCTGGAACGAAGCTTAGCACAAAGGAGATGTACTCACTGCTTGGTCTTGTGGAGTCCGCTCCACAGGCCAAGTATGAGTTCTCAGCTGGTCCCTCGCTATCAAAGTTCCTGCAGGGGCTGAAGGAGGGCAAGATACTGGGCAAAAGGTGCCCGAGGTGCGGCAGGATCTACGTGCCGCCCAGGGACTACTGCGAGTACTGCCACGTCCCCCTAACCAACTGGGTTGAGGTGCCTGACACAGGCGTTGTGCACACAGCGGTCGTCAGCTACATCTCAACTAAGAGGGAGAGGCTTGAGAAGCCGGAGGTTGTAGGTGTGATAAGGCTAGACGTGCCGGGCTACAAGGAGGACAGCTACGAGTTCGCAGGGCTCTTCCACAGGCTCTGCATAGACCCTGAGGAAGCTAAGAAAGACAGCGCCGTTGGGATGAAGGTGAAGGCCAGGTGGAAGCCGAAGGAGCAGAGGACAGGATCTATTTTGGACATTGAGTGCTTTGAGCCCGTGAGGTGATGGGCATGAGCTGGGACAAGCACGGTAGGCTGCACGACCTGGTCTTCTGGCCTGAGCGTGAGGAGATAGATAAGTACGTCTACACCCCAGGCCTCCACGGCCTTGAGCTGGCCAAGGCCTTAGTGGACGGCAAGGTGCTTGGCATGAAGTGCCCTGACGGCAAGGTATACGTCCCGCCCAAGACGTTCTGCCCTGACTTCACCGAGGGGCAGCTGGTGGAGATCAAGGGTCCCTGGAGGCTGCTCCACTATACGGTCGTTTATGAGGACCTCTATGGCAACAGGCTGGACAAGTCCGTAGTCGTAGGCATAATAAAGCCGGACGACGCTGACAACGGCATGATACACATAGTGAATGTCGACCCATCAAAGGTTGTCATTGGCATGGAGCTGAAGCCCGCGTTCAAGCCGAAGGACCAGAGGAAGGGCACTATAACAGACATAGAGTACTTCGAGCCTGCTTAGTTCCCGAAGTTCCTCTTTTGAACCCCGAACCACTCAAGGGCTTTCTTGAGCTCCTCCCTTGTGAGCTCAGGCCACAGGAGGTCCATGAAGTAGAGCTCAGCGTAGCTTGTCTGAAGCGGGAAGAAGCCGCTGAGCCTCCTCATGCTCCCAGTCCTTATGACTAGGTCTATCTGGGGCACGCCGGCGCTTATGGAGGGTGCCACCAGGCCCTTAGCTATGACCTGCCTCTCCCACTCGCCGCTGTAGCAGACTCCAAGGTGGAGCGAGCCGCCTGAGTAGGAGGCAGTGTGCTCCTCAAGGGCGGCTGCCTCCCTCCTAGACTCGTCAGAGACCAGGTTCAGGTCGCCAACCACCTTGACCTTTATCTTCTCTCCGTTTATTACCTCGTCGTTGCGCAGGTCCCTTAGGCCGTTGATTAGGAGGTCCTCTAACACGGCCCTCTCAAGGGATGACCTCCTGGTGCAGTTCTCGTAGCTCATGACGTAGACAACAGCCCTCTTGACGCCCTCCTCTATGACCCACCTCAGGGCCTGCCTCAGCTTCTCATAGCCCTGCCTGTAGGCCTGAAAGTAGGTGAGGCCGTACTTTTTAGCGAACCTCCTATTGCCATCAGGTATTATGCCTATAGCGTTTGGTAGCGTAGGTTTTAGAGACGTGACGTTGCACCTGCAGGAGGGTAGGTGGAGGGAAGGTTAAAAAGAGTTCTCATGCCGTTTGGCCTGGATTGGGCGCAGTGGGCGAAGAGTCTGTATTAAGAAGGCTGGCGGCGCTTGCGGGCAACTCTGACATCTTTGACATAGATGCGGCGGGGCCTGACGGAATAGTAATTAACATAGACGGCTATGCCGCGTCGGCGAGCAGGCTCCCCTTCATGAGCTGGGAGGACTGGGGCTACAAAGCTGTTATGGCAGCAGCTAGCGACGTCATAGCTGCTGGGGGAAGGCCTGTAGGCATAGCATACAGCGTCGGCGCGAGCTCTGTCGACCTGCTAGAGCGCGTCGCTGCCGGGGTGGGTGAGGCCTCGAGGGACCTTGGAGCGAAGGTCTACAAGGGTGATGCTAATAGGCTGACCTCGGATGCCTGGATAGACGTGGCTGTGGTGGGGCTCTCAGGAAGGCAGGTCGGCAGGTCCGGGGCGAAGCCGGGAGATATGGTCGTCCAGGTCGGCCTCCTCGGCTACGGCGCACTTGCAAACAAGGTGATGAGGTCTGAGCTGAGGGCTGACTCATTGCCACAGGATCTCCTCCTTAAGGTGAGAAGGCCGAGGGCTCACGTTGAGGCCGCGGAGGCTATATCAACATACGCTCACGCTTCCTCTGATAACAGCGATGGGTGGCTCCTCACGCTCAGCAATATAGCTTCATCGAGCTCCGTGAAGATATCCATTGAGGAGGTCGTAATAGACCCTAAGCTCGAGGGCCTGGTGAGGCCTGAGGAGGCCCTGGGGAGCTGGGAGGACTACAACTTAGCCGTCGTAGTGCCGCAGGACCACCTGAAGGAGTTCATGAAAACGTGTGGCTCAACATGCTTTACCGTGGGCAGGGTCGAAGAGGGCAGAGGAGTTGAGTTTAAGGGCAAGAAAGTAGAGCCAAGGGGCTGGTCCTGGTGGTGATGAGGGTCTCAGAGGAGAGGGTAATGTCTGTGGCCTCGGCAATAAGGTTGGCTGGCGTTGACGGTCTGCTGAGACTTGAGGAGCAACTTGACCCTCAGTACGATTATATGCAGAGGCTTGCAGACAGCGTCGGAAGGGGGCCCGCGAGCGCCTACGCGCTCTTGGTGGCACTGGTCAGCTACAGGCTGACGATGAGGGGGGAGGAATGGTGGAAGTGCGTCTCAGAGATGCTGGGCAGTAGGGGAAGGCCTAGGAGCGTTGACGAGATAGTTGATAACGTTGTGTGGTTTCTTAACAGCTGCAGCGGCTCCCTTGTGGCGAGGGACGCTAAGGTCAGGAGGGTCAGGAGGGCCGGCTCAGCTCTCAGAGGTTTGCTTGATGAGATAGCGAGGGACCCAGGCGCGGTGATGAGAAGGCCTCAGGAGCTACTAAGGGATATAGCCTTCTCACTGGGCTCCAGCGAGGAGAGGAAGACCATCACGTTCTCAGTCAAGATGGCGTACTATGCAGCAAGGCCAAGAGGGCAGCTCGTGCCCCTAGGCTTTAACATACCAATGCCGGTTGACGTCAGGGTGGCCTGTGTGAGCCTCACCAGCGGCGTTGTGAGCGGGGTAGCGGACTACCACGATCTCGTGAGAAGCCCCCGCGAGGCCCAGAGGGCGTGGGAAGAGGTCTCCCAGCTAAGCGGCGTCCCGACGCCACACCTGGACTCCCTGCTCTGGGTCGTGGGCTGGGCCCCGAGGGACCTCGGCCAGCAGGAGGCCAGGATGAAGGTTAGGGATGTGCTGTCGGCTGTCATGAGTCCTGAGGCCGCCGACGCAATAGCCACTGAGCTGACCTACATGCCCTGTCGCCCCGCTTATTAGGCGCCTCACGATAACCGAGAGCTCAACAGGACGCACGTCCAGCTGAAGGACAGGGCCACGCCTGTTAGCATTAACGCTTTTATGTGAAAGCTAGGCCCCTGCCCTTAGGTGTGGGGCTTGGGCGTCTACCAGTACAGGGACCTTAAGAAGCCCAGCGGTGGCCTGAGGTCGCTTCCGCACAAGAGGAAGAGGAGGTATGCCACGGGCGACTACTTTGTCCCAGCGGTCCTCGGCGAGGCTCGCGAGGTCAGGGTGAAGAGGGCCATGGGCGGCAACATGAAGGTGGCGCTAAGGGCCGTCAGCGAGGCAGTAGTTAGCGACCCCAAGACAGGGAAGAGTGTCAAGGCTAAGATACTTGCCGTCGTCTCAACGCCGGCGAACAGGGAGTACGCGAGGAGGAACATAATAACAAAGGGGACAATAATAAGGACCTCGGCTGGCGTTGCAAGGGTCACGTCCAGGCCGGGGCAAGATGGGGTAGTCAACGCAATCCTAATTGAGGGTCAGGCCCCGGCTGGCGCAGCTAAATCAGGTTGATTTCGCATAGCAAGCCTATGCAAGATGGCCAGCTCGACCTAAAAGAGGTTCCTCATAGCCAAGTGGACAAAAGCCAGATGCACGGTCTTATCTTGCCCTAACACGACTTCTTAGTGCCTGGAATACTGTTGACGCCCCTCAGCCTCTTAAAACCCTATAAGCCGCGTCTAAGTTTTGAACGCGGGTGAGTGCCTTGTCCGTCAGTTACCCGGCCTGGCACTGGATCCACGAGTGGAGCACGCCAGGGACCTTCCACGCCCACTCCGTGAAGAAAGTTTATGCATTTGGTAGGACAAAGTACCAGACCTACCTGGTAGTAGAGTTCGATGACCTTGGCAAGGCCCTCGTGATAGACGGCAAGACGCAGTCTGCCGTAGTTGACGAGCATGTTTACCATGAGTCCCTCGTGCAGCCCGCCATGGTAGCCCATGGCTCTCCCAGGAGCGTCCTAATACTTGGCGGCGGCGAGGGGGCGACGGCGCGCGAGGTCCTCAAGTTCCCCTCCGTTAACAGGGTTGTCATGGTTGACATAGATGAGGAGATTGTAAATGCCTGCAAGGAGCTGTTGCCAGAGTGGCACAGGGGTGCCTTTGACGACCCAAGGCTCAAGCTTGTGATAGATGACGCTGAACATTATGTGAACACTACGTCTGAGAAGTTTGACGTGGTAATAGCTGACCTGGTGGATCCGGAGGAGGGAGGACCTGCGTGGAGGCTCTACACTAAGGAGTTCTACGAGCTATTAAAGTCGAGGCTCAACAGGGGCGGCGTCTTCGTGACGCAGGCCACGAGCCCAACACTGACGTCCAAGGTTCACGCGACCATATTTAACACGGTCAAGGCCGTGTTCAGACACGCCATTTCATATTACGTCTACATAAGGAGCTTTGAGGGCCTCTGGGGCTTTGTGATGGGCTCTGATGACGCTAACCTTGAGGCCCTTCGCGACATGAATGACGTTGACTCGCGCCTGGCATCCATGGGAGTTAAGGGCAACAGGTTCTACGACTCTGAGAGCCACCAGTCCATGTTCCACGCGCCCAGGAATGTGAGGGATATACTGGCCTCGTACCACGAGGTCTCGACCCTCAGCAACCCCATCTACCTGCCTGCCTGACGCCTCTGCAAGGGCGCTTCCGCCTAGCCCTCCCCCGCGCTTTTCTTAGGGGGAACCCCTTGGGAGTGGCAATGACAGACGTGGTGAGCTTCATTCAGCAACTTACCCAGGAGGTCACGCTAGCTGCATGGGCCCTCTTCCTCCTAACGTGGACTATAGGCTGGACTTTGAGAGGGGCCCCGATACCCCTCTCAAGGCTTAAGAGGGCGGGCTCGGGGCTCGTTGAGGACTCCATATGGGCGGCCCTGTGGCTCGCCCTGGGCAGCACGGTGTTCACGTTCATAACGTACGTCGTCAAGGCGGTGGTAGGCTCTCCATGATTTCCTACAGCTACCTTTTTCAGCTCGCAGTTAAGCTGGCCCTGCTGTCTTTCTACATAGGCGTGCTCATCTATGCCCTCCCCATACCCGTGAGGGGCCTCAAGAGGTGGGGCGGGACCCTGCTCAGGGACTCCTTCCTCTCATTTGCCCTGGCGATATCGCTGACCGCAATTATGGAGTTCACGCAGGGCATAGCTGGCATGATGGGTGGCTCGTGGCAGTACTTCGACTCCTGGCTCTTTAATGGAATAGAGCTCCTCCTGAGCCTCAAGATGGCGGCCCTCTCCCTCTCATCGTTGACCTCATACGTCCCCGGGGCGACGGCGGCGAGGGCTATACTCGGCCCCCTTAACGATGCGCTCACCGCTGACCTGCTGCTGCTCTTCACGTTGGCCGCCATAGAGGCCATGGTTAGGTACGCGGGCCTCCTGATAGCGCTGATAGGGCTCGTCATGTTTGCCATGCCCTTCAGGCTGGGCAGGGAGGCCGGGGCCTGGTTCATAGCATTCGTGGTGACCTTCAGTGTAGGCCTTCAGGCAATGCCAGCCTTTGAGTCCTCTATCACCTCAGCGCCATCCGTTGGCATAAGCCCGAGCGCCGCCTCCCTGGGGCTTGGTTACCAGAGGGTCTACGTAAAGGCGGCTGACGGCAGCCCCCTGGGCGACTCCCTCCTGGAGCTCTATGCTATGGTTAACAGCAAGGCTGAGAAGGTGGCCCAGTACTGGGTCAACGCCGATGGCACGGCGTATGACCCGGAGTCGCCTCAGCCTCAGCTTGTCTCAATGCCCAGCGAGGGTCCAGTCTACGGTTACATCATCATAGACGGCGTTGAGACCCTCCTTGACCCCTACCCGTTCAGCCCAGCCAACTACAGCTTCTCCCAGGAGATAACACTGAGCTCTCCGTACATACTGTACGCCCCAGGCAACGATATAATAGTGTTCACGAATCAGCCTCAGTACGTTCACGTGGTGAGTACTCCGCGCGGGGCCCTGTTCTTTGCTAACCTAAGCTATGGAGGCATCGTTGAGGTCAGGGCCCCTGACAGCTGTAATGTAAGCATCACGGGCAACGTAAGGCCTGGCATGGGCTCCTGGACGTGGCTTGGTAACAACGGACAGGAGTGGTACTTCGTAGGTCCCCTGAACCTCACGGCGTCAGTGGCGCTGGAGGGCTGCAGGCCGCTGAACTTTACAGGGATCACGTATATGGACTACGCCACCCAGTTCTTTGGGCTAAACTACCTCTCCCCTAACCTTGTCGAGGAGCTCATAGCTTACTACCTAGTGCTCCCGTTCATGTATGTGGCCACCTTAACTATGGTAACCTATGCCCTGGCCAGGCTGCTTGGCGGCAGGAGGGGCATAATGCCGAGGGTGGCATAACTTGAATCCATCTTACGCCTTTGACGTGTTCCTGGCGGTTATAGCGACGGCGACGGCAGCCCTGATGATAAGGAACCTCAGGGCATCAAGGGAGCTCAGGCTCTCCCTCGGCGTCAGGCACGAGAGAGGACAGCAGATGAGCGTCTACGTTGACGGCAAGAGGCTGGCGGGCATAGCCTATGTGGCTGACGACGTGCCCAGGGAGGGCTCTGACCTCCCGCTACGCCTCGCCAGGCTTGCCAGGTCATCAAGGCTTTCGGTGACGTTCATAAGCAGCATGTACTCGGTCAGCAAGAGCTCCCTGATAAAGGAGCTCGAGGAGGAGATAAGGAAGGCCGACTTCGCTTACACAGCCACTAGGCACGTCAAGTACAGGGAGAGGCTCAGCTTCCTTGAAGGGCTGTACAAGGAGGTGCTCCACTCCCAGGTGCCCTACGTTGGCAGCCTCTCCTTCATAGTCTGGGTTCCCCCTGGCGACAGGGAGGCGGAGCTCAACGCGGAGGCATTTAAGGAGCTCGTCGAGGCCGAGGCCCAGGTGAGGCTAAGGAGGGTGAACGCGTCTGACCTGTCGCAGCTGCTTAGCGCCTCTGAGCCAACTTGGCTCAGCGAGAGCGGCCATGCCATAATTGTCAACAGGGAGGACATAAACGATGAGAGCGGAGTTGTCATAGGTGAGGACGTCGATGGGCCTGGGAACCTGGTCATAATGAGGTGGCCCTACGCCTTCAGGGTCCACGTCGGCGTCTTTGGCCCAACTGGGAGGGGGAAGACCGTCATGCTCTCAGGCGTGGCCGCCCAGCTCATCTCAAGGCATGCCACCCTCGGCGACCCTAAGGCTATAGTGGTCGTAGATCCAAAGGGCGACCTGGCCTCCATGCTGAAGGACGTGGCAGACTCATATATAACGCCCTTGGCCGGGGACTGCGTCCCCATGCCTAGAACTGACGGCGTGGCCGCTAAGCTGATAGAGAGCAGCCGTGAGACCGGCGAGGGGGCATCGGTGAGCGTCTGCCCTGGCTCCCTCGACCTCAGGGGCCTAGTTGTATATGATCTGCGGGGCCTTCCCAACGAGCTGAGGAACGTCTATGGCTCCCTGCTCGTCAGCTCCATAGCCATAAGCGCCAGCGAGGGCGCGTCGGGCGGCAGGGTGGTGCTAATGCTTGACGAGGCCTGGCGCTTCAGCAGAGGCTCGGCAGTTCACATGGAGTTCGCCCTGAGGGAGGGGAGGAGCAAGGGGCTCTATGTGATATACGCTACCCAGTTGCCCTCGGACGTGGGCCGCACGGTCATAGATAACACGGGCTACAAGTTTGTCTTCGGCGGCTTCACAAGCTACTACGTCGAGCTCGGCGCTCAGCTGGGGGTCCAGAGGCCTGAGGTGTTGAAGTCGCTGCCAGTGGGCCACGCGGTCATGATAGACGAGGTGGGCAGAACGAGGGAGGTGAGGGTCCTGGACTTCACGAAACTGCTTAAAAACCTAACCCCCTCACCTACTGGCGAGGGCGGATTAGATGGGAAAGAGCTTAAGGCAGCAGAGGGCAGGGAAGGGCTCACCGACGTTCAGGAACCCTGACCACATGCACCCAGGCCCAGCCAGGTACCCAAAGCTCTCGAACGAGACCCTCGAGGGCGAGGTCAAGGAGCTGATCCACGACCCAGGCAGGTATGTCCCCCTGGCGCGCGTGGTGCTCTCAAAAGGCGAGGAGTTCCTAATGCCGGCCGCCGAGGGCATGTTCGTGGGCCAGAGGGTAAGGGTTGGCCCTGACGCGGAGCCCAAGTTCGGCAACGTGCTTCCACTCTCAAAGATACCTGAGGGGACCCCCGTCTTCAACATAGAGCTGAGGCCCGGTGACGGGGGCAAGATAGCGAGGCAGGCCGGCAGCTATGCTGTCGTGCTCAGCAAGTCGGACAGCACAGTGAAGCTGCTGCTTCCAAGCAAGAGGGAGAAGGAGCTCTCAGGCGACTGCAGGGCCACCATAGGAGTCCCAGCGGGCGCCGGCAGGATAGAGAAGCCCCTGCTCAAGGCGGGCGTCAGCTACTACAAGTTCAAGGTGAAGGGCGGCAAGTGGCCGACCGTGAGGGGCGTTGCCATGAACGCCGCGAACCACCCGTTCGGAGGAGGCTTCCACCAGCATGAGGGTAGGCCCACAACTGTAGCGAGGAACACGCCGCCTGGAAGGAAGGTCGGTCACATAGCCGCCAGGAGGACTGGAAGAAAGCGTTAGTGGCCTTTTACTTAGGGCCCAGTAGCCGTGCCCTCTTTGCATACCCTGGGCCCCAGACGCCCTCATAATAACTCATCTTTAATTTCCTCCTCGTCAGAACGCCAGCCAGGGCGCCTTGAAGCTAAAGGTGCTATATGTAACCTCAAGCGTCGGCCTTGGGCATGTAACCAGAGACTACAGGCTCTCGAGGCTCCTAAGCGGCTGGGCTGATATAACGTGGCTCACAGCCGGCAGGGCCCTTGAGTACCTAAGGGCCAGGGGCGAGAGGTTTCACGATGCCTCACAAAGGCTCAGGTGCATAGGGACCTCGCTCATGCATGTAATTAAGGGCTGCAGGGTTACCTACTCGCCGCTTGGCCTCCTGAGAGTCTACAGCGACCTGAGGCACAACGCTGATGTTATAAGAAGCGAGGTTGACTTAGGGGACTATGACATAGTGATAGGTGATGAGCCCTGGGAACTCATGATGAGCGGCTTAAGGCCTTCCAGGAGGTCAGTGCTTATAACAGACATAACCTCGCTTGGCAGCTCCGACAACTTCATAATGCGGAGGGTCAACTCGTGGGTCGACTACCACTTTAGGAGCTTCACGCTCAGGTTTAATGTTGGCCTCTGGGACAGGGGCGACGGCTACCTGCGCTACGGGCAGATATTTACACATGACAGGTACCCGGACCCCAGCGACGGGGACTCAATAGTTGTTAACCTCGGTGGGACTGACGCTGGCGTTGGTCTGGCGGGGACCCTATACTCTTACCTGGACGGCAAGGGTCTCAAAGTCAAGGTCATAGGGAGCGCTCAGTTAGTTCCAGACCCCACCGAGCTGATAGCGAGAGCTAAGGCACTGGTCACGTTAGCAGGCTATGGGAGCCTTGTGGAGGTTGCGGCGCTTAGGAAGAGGGCTGTCATACTGAAGATAGGTAACCACTTTGAGCACGAGGAGAACGCAAAGATGTTTGAGGGAAGGCCAGGGTACCGCGTCCTTAGGTGCGACAGGGCCGACCCAGGGCAGATCTATAGGGCCCTCCTGCAGGTGCTGGGCGAGGAGCCTCGGCCCCCGCAAGTGGTTGACGCCACACAGAGAATAGCTGAAGATATAGGCAAGATCGTGGACGGTTAGCTATAGGTGGCCCGTGGCGGCCTTAGCGCTGCACGTCGCCAGCCAACTTGGAAGTCTTAAGAACACATCATGGTACAAGGTTATTTACCTTGAAGCATCACTCATCTTCAGGTGAGCCTGTTGGCGCTGACTGAGAGCGACCTAACTGGCATCTTCTACGAGATGGTTAAGACGGCGGCGACGAGCATCCCTGAGGACGTCTACAGAGCTCTGAAGGACGGCTATGAGAGGGAGACCAACCCCCTTGCTAAGAAGCAGCTGGAGGCGATACTGAAGGACATAGAGCTCGCCTGTTCAGGGAAGGTGCCAATATGCCAGGACACAGGGACGCCCTACTTCTTCTTTGAGATGGGCGAGAACTTCCCCATCAGGCTGGGCGCCATAAACGCCGCAAGGGAAGCCGTTAGAAGGGCTACGAAGGACGGCTACCTTAGGCCTAACGCGGTGGACCCCTTCTATAAGAAGAACAGCGGCGACAACACTGGCAGGTACATACCGTGGATTCACGTTGACTTAGTGGAGGGCAACGACCTTAAAGTGTGGTTCATGACAAAGGGAGGAGGCAGCGAGGCCCCCGTGACCCTAATAATGAGCGAGCCTATACTTGGCTTCGAGAAGCTCAAGAGCGGCGTCGTAGACACTATAGTTAAGTACGGCCCCCTGCCGTGCCCGCCAGTAATAGTTGGCGTGGCCATTGCGGCAGGGGGCGACATGGCGCTCACGCTCGCCAAGAAGGCCCTCTTGAGGCCCATCGGGGAGCGCAACCCCGACCCTAACATAGCTAAGCTTGAGGTGGAGCTGCTTAACGCCCTCAACAAGCTCGGCCTTGGCCCCCACGGGTTCGGCGGCGGCCTTACAGCGCTTGACGTTAAGATAGACTACGCCTACAGGCACCCGGCGACGTTCGCCATAGGTATAGTGACGAGCTGCTGGGCCACAAGGAGGGTCTCTGCTGTGATACACGCGGACGGCAGCTGGGAGATGACAAGCAGGCACCTAAGGTATACGGGCAGTGGCTGCACTATTTTGAGGTGATGGCCATGAGTTCGGCTAGGGAGTTCCACCTGAGGACCCCCCTCAGGGACGAGGACGTGGAGGCCCTGAGGATAGGTGACGTAGTCTACCTCTCTGGCACCGTGGTTACGGCCAGGGACGAGGCGCACGAGCTTGCCCTTGAGGTGCTGCGCAGCGGTGGGACGCTGCCAGTGGACCTAAGGGGGCTCGCTGTTTACCACTGCGGTCCCGTGGCTGTGAAGCAGGCCGACGGCAGCTGGAGGATAATCGCTGCAGGCCCCACGACGAGCATGAGGATGGATACCGTTGAGCCTGAGTTCATAGAGCGCACAGGCGCTAAGCTGATAATAGGCAAAGGGGGAATGGGCAAGGCCACGGCAGAGGCCATGAAAAAGCGCAAGGCGGCCTACGCGGTCTTCACGGGCGGGGCTGGGGCGCTCGCGGCCCAGGCGATAAAGAGGGTCAAGGACGTCTACTGGCTTGACAAGCTTGGCATGGCTGAGGCCATGTGGGTCTTCGAGGTTGAGGAGTTCGGCCCCCTGACGATAACGATTGACTCCACCGGCGCTAACCTCTATGAGCAGTACATGAGTGAGGTAGCTAGGAGGGCAAAAGAGGTTAAGAGAGAGCTTGGGCTTCCTGCCGAGGAGTGAACGACCCCTCTATGGCCTTTTTTATTAGTCTCATGCCCAGGTTCTCTGCCTCAGCCGTTATCTCAGGTGGGAGCCCCTCGAGGGAGGCCATGAGCTTCCCCCTCAGTATCAGCTCAAAGGCCTCTGGCTCGCTGAGGCCCCTGCTCTCAAGGTAGAAGAGCTGGTCCAGCGGTACCCTGTACTGGGCCGCGCGGTGTGAGGCGGCAACTATGTCGCCTGTGTCTATCCTCATCATTGGCATTGTGTAGGCTCTGGACTCGTCACTCATAAGGAGAGCCTCAACCACGAAGTTTGAGGAGGAGTGAACAGAGTTAGGCGTCATTATTGCGGTGCCCCTGACAGAGACCAGGGACTTGCCTGAGGAGAAGCCGAAGCCTGAGACGACGGCCGTGCTGTCATAGCCAGTCTGAACGGTGTCTATAATGTCATCAACGGCCTGTCCGTCAGAGGCGGCGACGAAGGACCTGTGCACTATGACAGAGCCCGCGTTAAGGAGGCTCTGTTCATCTATCCTTGTCATGATGCTCCCGCCGGCCACAACGGAGGACCTGACCCTGGCCCTTACTCCCAGGGCTCTCCTGAGTATGAAGGCCATGGGCAGCTCGGCCTGGGGGTCCACTATCACCATCAGGTTAAGCTCCGAGCCCTTCTTGGCCCTGACCTCTATTCCTGTGGTCCCAGGGGCTGCCCTTGGAGCATAGATAAGCATGTTCGCCTTTACGTTATCATTGACGTTTATGAGCAAGTGGTAGGAGTACCACCTGTTGCCCTCGGGCCTGCAGAGCGCAATCCTGTAGGTGCCGCCCTCGGGCTCGAGCTTGTGAGCGCCGTCTAGCTTAGCTATGTGCACGGCGTAGAGCTTTGAGGCAGAGAGATCGAGGACGCTCTCATCAATATCATAGTTATACGCGGAGCCGCAGGGCCCCAGCACGAGGTCCCAGCTGCCCTGAGGGGCCATGAAGGACACATCACCCTTTCTATTCAGGTACTCCTCGAAGAGCCTCCAGTTGGTGTAGTTCTTAGTTGTAGGGGAGTCCGCGACCTGCTGCCACTTAATTGTGGCCGCCAGGGCTCTCGCCCTCTCAACCAGGGGAGAAGTCAAGGCCTTCACCCGACGCTGCCGAGCTGGCTGAACTCAAGCTCTATGACCTTCGTCAGTATGCTGACTGTCTCCAGTGGAAGGTTGCGCAGCACGTCCCTTATGAAGCCGTTAACTATCATTGCCTTGGCCTCGCCCTCAGTTATGCCCCTTGAGGCCAGGTAGAAGAGCTGGTCCTCGCCGAGCCTTCCGACAGTGGCCTCGTGGGTCACCTCAGCAGTTGGTTCATCGACCTCATTCCTTGGGAGGGTGTAGGCCCTGCTGTCCTTATCCATTATCAGGCTGTCGCACTGCACGTGGGAGACGCTGCCCTTAGCTCCCTTCAGGACCTTTACAAGGCCCCTGTACGCAGCGACGCCGCCGCCGGAGCTTATGCTCTTGGAGATTATCAGGCTCCTCGTCTCCGGGGCCGCGTGTATTGCCTTTGAGCCCACGTCCTTTATCTTGGAGGGGCCGTTCGCTATGCCTATAGATATGTTCTTAGTCGAGGCGCCCCTGCCCTTAAGTACAGTGGATGGGTACGTGAACGTGACCCTGCTGCCTATGCTGCCCTCAACCCACTCAACGTTGGCATAGTCCTCAGCTATGGCCCTTTTGTTATTGAAGTTAACTATGCTGCCGCTCCAGTTCTGTATGGTGGTGAAGTGGACCTCAGACCTACTCTTGGCATAGATCTCAACCATGCCGTCGTGGAAGCTGAACTTGGTGAGAACAGGCGCCGCGCACCCCTCTATGAAGTGCATGAAGCTACCCTCGTCGGCTACCAGTAGCGTGTGCTCAAACTGGCCCTCAAGCTCGCTGCCTATAAGGAAGAAGGCCTCAACTGGGTTCATGATCTTTGCGCCCTTTGGGACGTACACAAAGGCGCCGCCGCTCCACAGGGCGTAGTGGAGGGCCGCGAACTTGTGGTCAGCGTAGGGGAACACCCTGCCAAAGTACTCCTTTACTAGGTCTGGGTACTTCTTGACGGCCTCATCCATTGACACGAATATTACATTCTTCTTCGTCAGCTCCTCCTTAACCTTGGTTATTATGTTCTCGCTATCAAACACCGCTGTGAGTCCTGAGAGAACCTTGGCCTCGGCCTCGGGCAGGCCGAGCTTCTGATAGACGTCCTTCATCCAGTCTGGCAGATTCTCCCAATTATTAGTGCTCTCTGCCTTGGGCCTCACGTACGCTGCTACCTCATCGAGGTCTATACTCTCAACGCCCTCAAGCCAGTTGGGCATTGGGAGCCTCTCAAAGGTCTCAAGGGCCTTAAGCCTCAGAAGCCTCATCCACTCAGGCTCCCCCTTAGACTTCGATATCTCCTCCACCAGGTCCCTCGATATTCTACCCCTTACCTCTATCTCCTTGGGGTACTGCATCGACCTGCCGAGCAGGGAGCCAGCGTCGAATTGCATGACCTCCTTGAGCTCCTTCTCCCTCAGCAGCTTCACGGGCTCCGTCGTCACTGCTCACCCCTCACCTGCAGGTGCTCATAGCCCCTGCTCAGCACTTCCTCCACCAGCTCAGGGCCGCCTGAGGCGACCACCCTTCCGCCCATGAGGACGTAGGCCCTCGTTGGGTTGATGAACTTGGTTATCTCGGCATGGTGAGTTATTATAAGTGCCCCGACGCCCTCAGAGGTTATAGAAGCTATTGCGCCCCCTATGATTCTTATCCCGTCAACGTCAAGGCCGCTGTCAGGCTCATCGAATATAACGTACTTGGGCCTGAGCGCCATGACCTGAAGGACCTCTGACCTCTTTCTCTCACCCCCGCTGAAGTTCACGTTGATGTCCCTGCCAAGCAGGTCGGCTGAGACTCCGAGCTTGGTTGCCTCCTGCCTAACCCATGATATGAACTTGGGGTCGACATAGGTGAGGTCGAAGCCTTTCACTTTCTTGGCGTTTATGACGTTAAGCAAGTAGTCAAGCTTAACCCCAGGCACCTCAACAGGGTTTTGGAAGGCGAGCGTGAGTCCCATGAGGGCGCGCTCGTAGGTGGGCGCCTGGGTTATGTCAGTGTTATCCATAACTATCCTGCCACCGACGACCCTATAGCTCGGGTGGCCCATGAGGGCGTAAGCAAGTGTTGTTTTGCCGCTCCCGTTGGGACCCATTAGAACTACGGCCTCCCCTCTCTCCACTCTCATGCTGACGCCCTTCAGTATCTCCTTGCTGTCAACGCTCACTCTGAGGTCCTGGACCTCTATAGGCAATTTGATCACTCAGGCCTTTAACGCGCGTTAAAGTTTATAAGCGACAGTCCGTAACATTTTTACATATCTATTCGTTATTTTTAATCACTTCTAATCCCTTAACGCTGTTAAGCAGGCTGAGGCTGTGTGCCTAATCAATTTTTATGAGCTTTTACGCTGACTTTAAGTCGGAGGGCGCCACCGTGAAGTCGATGAGCAGTCGCGAGGCGGAGGAGGGCGCCCAGTGAAACTCCCCACGTCGTGGCTGGGAGCTGTGCTCCCTAACCTAGGCGCGGGGAGGAGGAGGAGTATGAGGCCGAGCGGCTAATAGCCGCGAGAGGTGACTATTAGTCACGATGAAGGCCGAACTCTAAGCTCGTTCTCCTCCAAGTAAGCCTTCGAGTAGGCTCTTAGCCTTGCCACGCTGTTCTATATGCTTTTCTTTGCATTAATTAGGTACATCTGGGCTTTCACTAGGTCATCCAGCAACTGTTGCCTAGAGTCTTAGAGTCCCTGGGCTGCGACTTCTTTCAAAACAACCTCGGCAAATTAGCAGCACATAAAGATGCGCTGCGGTCAAAAGTTAAATCAATTTGGGCCCAAAAGCCGAAGGACAAAACATTATTCGGCCTTAAATGGCTCCTGCCCACTTATAGAGGAATACTACAACGCTATAGAAGTACGTCACGTTGGAGCCTGCCGGGCTCCACGCATAGGGCACGGAGATGAACACCTTCACTGGCTGGTAGTACGGCAGCGGGCTGGGTGGGGTTATGGGCTCCGGCACCAGGGAGCCCGTGGTGGGGTCGACGTACTGCACCGCCGCTGGGGTGAAGGAGGTCGCGTTAATGAGGAACTTGGCGCCAGTTCCGAAGTAGCCATATTTGTTTAGCACGCTGATGCCGTACATCATGAGGTCATATATTGCGGTGTGAAGGGTTAAACTGACGTTAGACCCAGGACCTCCAACAAACGCTGGGAACTGGTAAAATTCGTAGTTGCCCTCGGTAGTAACTGAGGTGTAGTTGGAGAAGAAGGGGCTGCCAGTGTAGGGGTTAACTCTAAGGGCTATCCTTAACATTTGATAGGATTTGGCAATGTCACCGAGCCCATAAGTTATGGCATAAACCCCTGCCTGAGGGTTAACGGGGTACACGTTAGGATATGGGAACATCATCACGCCGTGGGTTTCATTATTGTAAATGCCAACGAACACGTCGTAGGTTATTAGGTAGGTGTCGTTTGGCACAAGTCTCATCATCTCAAGGTAGGCGGGGCTCTGGTTCACGGGGGCCGTGAACGCGTTAGCTACTAGCCCTATCTGGGTTCCGTTAATTGTGGAGCCGTCAACTACGGTTGTCCTGTTGCCTAACGCGGCTATCCAGTAGCCATAGTCCCACCACGACACTAATATAGAGTTCTTTGACGTGTTATACTTAACATAGTTGAGGGCCGCTAACCAAGCGTTGTTAAGCGGCACTATAATTTTGCTAGCACCGTTAGGCGTGGGCACCGAGAGCGCCGTCAGCCAGCCGGCGGTTACCGCGGGCGCATCTAACTTCAGCGCAGCGTAATCCTCAGGAATGTAATAGGCTGCAAACCCAAGAATTACTATAGCCAATATAACCCCTGCCGCGAGCGCTGAGGTTTCCCTCTTATAGTAGGTGCGCCTTAACTTCTTGTCAAAGTAACTTACGTGCATGGACGTCAAGGCCCCTATGGAAGTCCCTGCTGACAGCGCCAAGAAGAAGGCGGCGGAGGGTATGAAGTAGGCCTCGTTTATGCTGGCCACCATAAAGAGCACGCCGAGAACTAAGAACGCAACCCTTAAGGTGTCAGTACTGCTTAGCCTCTCCCCTCTTGCAACAATGTCGTAAATGAACGCTATCAATCCTATGAGCGTCACGAAGAAAACAGGCCCATACTCAGCCATAGCCTCTGAGAACGATATGGGCATGTACTCCTGCACCGTGAGCGGCACTACGCCTGTCAGCGGCCTTATTCCAAGCGATAACAGCACCCTTGAGGGCAATGATATTATGCCTGACATCGCGGCCGCCGCGAGAAGCCCCACGCCTAGGATTACGACCCACAGGTGCATCTTCCTTGTAAATGTGCCTGTGAGGTGCAGCCTTTCTAGGTGCAGCTTCTCAACATTAGCCTCTAGGAAGTAAACCACGAGAACAGCCAGAAGGGCTAGACCTAGACTATGATAAACATAAGTAGGCCCCACCGCGGGTGACGTTGAAAGCGCTGCAAGGTAGCCAACGGCTGCGGCCAGGTGCTTATAGAACCTGTCCATAGCGGGTTTCACAATGAAGGGGTCCAATAATATTATAACTGCCAGTATTAGTGCAACATATTCATATCCTCCCCACAGCCACGCAAGGGAGCCCCCTATTATGCCGCCCACCAATGCAGCTACAATGGATCTAGTCCTTGAACTGGAAGTGTAAGCTATGGCAAGGAAGTAGAGCGATAGCGCTATTATGCCAAGGCCTGAGACCTGCTTGCCTGGGTATGTCGCAAAAGACTTGTCAAGCACTATAGCAGGGTAAAAGGCGTAGACTGATGCCGCGGATATCGCTCCCAGCTTTGATCTGGTAGCACTGTAGACGGCCATGTATGTAGCTGCTATCCCTACTACAGAGAATATGACTGGCAGAAGGCCCTCAGCCTCGGTTATGAAAGACTGGCCCTTGCCTAGAAGCTTAGTTATGAATGCCGAGAGCCATGGAATGCCGAGGTACTCAGTCTTCAGGAAGTTCCTTCCCCAGGGATACCAGAATGTGTCAACGTGAGACAGCTGGGAAAGGCCTCCTAGGTTGTGTGTGTAGAAGTAATTAGCTAGCCAATAGAATATCCAAGGGTCATTGCCGTTGACATACTTAAAGCCATAGATTAGGCCTGGCAGAAGCCTTAAGTAAGTACTAGCTATTATCATGGCCAGCAGGGCAGCTATTGACACAGGAAGTGAAAACCTTTCTATGGCGTCTATAAAAGATGCCTCATTATGAGTCCTTGAGCCGCTGTCCCTTCTAGACATTACACTACCCAAAGCACTTTTATGGGTGCAAGCACTATATACTTTACTTACCCACGTCTGAATAACATAAAAGAAAAAGAGCAAATAATAGGAAAGGCCTTATAGGCTCTGCCTTAACTCTAAAACGAAGAGGAACCCATGATCGAGGACTTAGAGAAGAAGCTGCTAGTCAATAAGCGAACGCTCTAGGAAGCCATAAATGAGCTTAGGCAGTGGGGGGTTCAGCTCCCATACAGGTTCATGTTGCCTTACGGTCATCGCCTCATCCCTGTTCCCCCGCACCCCGCTCGGGCTTTCATCGGGCTTGGGGGCGCTCAGGGCCACCCCAGGGGCCCCACATCTTGAGTGCACAGACACGTACCTCCTGTATATGTTTATCGTAGCAATGACGTCCCTGTCGCCCTCAAGGCCGCACCTTGGGCACCTCGAGGACGTCCCTCGGGGGTCTACCTTAGCGACCTGTAGGCCTCTTTCCTTTGCCTCATATTCTACGCAGAACTGGGCCCTCCTGTAGAACCAAAGCGCAAGCCTCTTGTTAAAGTCCCTGCCCCTCTTCTTGTCCTCCCTCAGGCCGTTAAGGTCCTCGAGGACTACCGCAGAGCGGTATCTCAACGCCAGCTCAGCAATTAAGTCCCCCGCCTTGTGAGTGTAATCCCACGAGATGTTCTTAATCCTCTCGCCGTGCCTCTCAACAGCTCTCCTTACGCCCTTGGTGAACCTCCACGACCTAGGGTACCTCCTCTGTATCCTCTCAGCCCATATCCTGTGTGTCAGAGCCTTCCTGAGAGGCGTCCTGAGCCTCTTCAACCTGATCAGCTTGCCGTTAAGCGTGAACACGGCAAGAGTTATGTTGTCAAAGTTCAGGTCAACGGACATAACTGTCCTGGGCTCCGCTGGCTTAACGCCCCTCCTGAAGTATACTGTGACCCAGAGCCCATCCCTGTCGTACTTTATCGCCAGCTCGTAGTTCTCCCAGCCCCTGAACTTCTCAGCCCTCTCCTTAGGCGCTATCAGCCTTAGCCTGGCCTCACGCCCTCTGTGAAGCTTCAGCGTCAAGGTCATATCATCCAGGTCCAGCCTGTAGTCGTACCTGTCTAACCTGGCCGTTAGCCTCCTAAGAGTTGGCCTCCTGTCGCCGTTGCCCTTAGCTGACTTCACAACGCTCTTAGCGTAAACGTATATCTCCTTGGCGTGGTGCGCCCTGAAGCCAGTGGAGACGAGGTCTTTGTAGAACAGCTTGTGCAGCGTTTTTATGGAGAGCCTATCGCTGGTGCCCCAGGTCCTGTCCACTACCGTCTGAACAGCATCACGGTAAAGCCTCAGGAACTCAAGGAGGTCATCACTGCCGCCCTCGGGAAGGGCCCTCACTCTCAGGGTCTCGACGAGTGCGGGCCCTTCACCCCTCACTGGGCAGCTCACCCACATAACCATATGATAGAAAAACTTATAAGCTTTTCTATCAACTCTAGCTTTTGATGATAGCATGGCTAAGTTCATATACGTCGAGAGCACGGTGATAAAGTACAGGGGCGGGACCGTGGTCCTTTACCCGCTGGCTAAGTACCAGCCTGAGGTGAGGCCTCTGCACGGCAGGAAGGTGCACGTGATAATAATAGCGGAGGAGTGACGTTATTCTCTATAAACCTATATGAAAGTTAAAACAGTTACGTAGGGCGTTCCAGCCACACTATTGCTAAGCCTTTACGTACCTCCTAGCAGACCCATAAGCTATATAAAGACGCTCAGGGAGGGACTCTCCTTGGCTGATAACATAAAGCTTAAGCGAACTCTAAACGCCGTGAAGAGAGCTATCGCTGCTGCCAACGAGGGCCGTGGTCCCGCAGATGGGGGCCCGCGCCGCTGGGCTTGACGGCCGCTCATGAAACTGTAGGAGCCGTGAGCCCCTGCGGCAAGAGGTAGTGGTCCCTGGGCGCTCGAGCGAGCTTAAAACGATGAGAGTGAGCGCCTAGGGATAAACAGCCTGGAGGGTGAGCCAAGAGCTCTTCTTGCGTATTCGATTATTGCTTTTGCGCACTCCAGCGCCTTCCTAGCGTCCTCTTCCGTGGCGTCGCTGGCCTCATAGCCTCCTGGAAGCTCGTCGCTGCAGGCGTCGTCACAGGCCTTGCTGGTAAGTATGTTAAGCGAGTCCAAGATGCCAAGGCACGTAGCGAGCTGGGAGTCCCTCGGGGCGCCTCTCTTAACAGCCTCAGCATAGGCATCCCTTAGGCTGTGCGATGAGCCTGCCCCAAGCATAGCTAGGGACGATAAGGCCGCCTGCCTGGACTCATAGCATGAGACCCCGTAGAGGCCAGCCCTCAAGTGCCTTTCAGCGGACCTTATGAGGTCCTCACTGTACATCACCAAGCCCCCTATCCTTGGCTAAGGGCGTACGAAGAGGAGGAAAAAGCCTTTCCCTGGTGGCGGGCCTGACGTGGCGCCTGCGTTTTTAGTTAGAGTTTATGGAACCGCAGGCCCAGGCGCGCCTTAGGCTACATTATTCCACTGTCCCGCCATAAGTATAGCTCTAGGCCAAATTATTTAAGTTGGCATCCAATATATGCTGCAGAGGTGTATTGATTGCAGGGAGGCGCCAAGGTAGTACTTACGTCAGAGGGTGCGACTGCCAGCGACACTCTGGGCGCGAGCGTCGCTGGTTTCATCAGCGCCTTGCCTGACAGCTACATAAAGCCCCTGATAGCCAAGCTGTATTTCAGGGTCAAATCTAAGGACGGGGTCGCCCTCAGGGCGCCCTACGGGCTCTCAAAGGTCGAGGCCTCGCTCGTGGCAAAGGGGGTTGTGAGCAGGGACGAGGTAGTTATAGCGAACCCCCATGAGCTTGACAAGGTAATAGGCCCCAACACGAGAGTCCTCGGAATTTATGTCATGGATCCCCTGGGCCTCAGCTACGGGAGCGGCATAACCTACTGGATCGTCAGGCTCGCGGGCCTCCCATATTCTGGGATACCATTCATAGCAAGGTCCTTCCTCGAGATCTTCACAGACCCAGCGGTGAAGGCCCACAGGAGCCACATGAAGATAGTGGTCGGGGGGCCCGCGACGTGGCAGCTTACAGACACAGGCTATTACAGAAAGCTCGGCGTAGACCTGGTTTACGAGGGCGAGTTCGAGAGCCTAGGCCCCTCAGTCTTCAGAAAGCTCCTTGCTGGGGAGTCGCTGCCCCCGATAGTCTCGGCGCCCCCGGCCAAGCTGGAGGACATACCGACGATACTTACCCCCTCGAACGGCGGCCTCGTGGAGGTCACGAGGGGCTGCGGCAGGGGCTGCGCCTTCTGCACGCCTAACCTCAGCGGCGCCATTAAGTCTCTCCCGTTCGAGGGGCACATAGACAAGGAGATAAGGCTGAACGTTGAGAAGGGAGGAATTAAGGACATAAACCTTCACAGCGAGGAGTTCTTCAGGTATGGGGCCAAGGGCATAGAGCCTGACCCTGAGAAGGTCATAGGGCTCACAAGGAAGGCCTACAAGCTTGTGAAGTCGTACGGCGATGACTACACTATATCAACAGACTTCACCACCGCCGCGGTAGTCGTCTATAAGCCGAAGATGGTTGAGGAGGTCGCCCAGTACATAAACGAGGGAGGGAGGAGGACCTTCATAGAGATGGGCATAGAGACAGGGTCGCCAAGGCTGCTGAAGAAGCTCATGCCAGGCAAGGCGCTCCCGTACACGCCAGAGCAGTACCCAGAGGTAGTTGAGCAGGGCATAGGCATACTTAACGACAACGGCTGGGTCGTGGTTGGCACCATGATAGTCAACCTGCCTGGCGAGACGGAGGACGACATAGTCCATGACCTGGAGCTTCTCGACAGGATCAAGAAGCTGAGGGTGATACCGTTCCCGCTCCCCTTCATACCAATGGGAGCCCTGAGGCACACCTACTTCACGCTGTTAGACAGGATGATACTTGATCCTGTGAGGGGTCGGTTCATAATCGAGGCCCTTAGCAAGGCCTTCAGCGAGGCCGCAGCAGACATAGATATGGCTGTTGAGAAGATGGAGAACCCATTCGCCAAGGCAATAATAGGTAGGCTCGGCAATGCTTTGACCTCCATGCTAGTTAGGCGTTACGAGGAGGCTATGAGGGAGCTTTCATCGAGGAGGCTGAAGGCACCGGAGCCAAGCGAGGGCTACGCGACGTTGAGCGCTTTAACAAATATTAAATTATGAAAGGGAACATCTGTTATGGCATGGTGAGTCCTCTTTCAACTTCCTTAATACGAAGATAAGGAGAAACGCAGTATCTGAGAAGCTGGAGGGACTTCACGAGGAGCTCGCAGTGAGGACTCCCCACGGAAGGAACACCGCGACAGAAACTACAGCTACAATGATACTTGCTGGTATGAAGCCTATAACTGAGAGTGCGCCGTCGCTGCCTATGTAGGTCATGAGGACTATGAACCCAATGTACGCCAGGTACCATAGGGAGTTTACAAGGCCTCCCTTAACTTTGAACGCAGCGCCGAAGATCAAGGCGCCGGCAAGCCCTATAGCTACCGCGTAGGGCACCGCAGGCCAGCCGCTCCAGAACGATATAAGTGAAGCGCTGACAAACGCCAGCGCTGCCCATACCCATGAGCCTGGTATTCTGTACTCCTTAGGTATAAGGTTCTTCCTGTGGCCTGCAAGCATTGATGCAGGAAGTGTTGCAAACGCCAGGTAGCCGCCCACGACAGCGTCCTCAAGCATGGCATATATAGTCGGCACGGGAGCTGTCAGGAAGGTTAGCACGGCGGCAACTATGGCGAACACCACGAGGGCCCAGTAGGGGATGGCATAAGACTCGCTTATTTCATTAAGTTTCTTTGGCATATAGCCTGACCTGGCCATAGAGAACAGCACCCTAACCCCGCTGCCCAGGTATATGTAGCCTGTGACGAAGGGGCCCAGTATGGCTACTATTAAAGTTAAGTAGAGCGCTAGCGAGGACCTGACAGCGTTCGCAAGGTCAACGAAGGGGTTCCCAGGCAAGTTGCTCACTGCCGTCCAGTTACCAGGCGCTATGCCAAGTGAGCTCCACTTTAACCCACCAATGAAGACAACGCTGAACAGTATGTAGATAAGGGTCTGGCCCAGAACGGTGAACAGTATGGCCTTCCCTAGGAACGACTTGTCTTTTACCTCCTCAGCGAAGTCAGGTATAACCCTTATGCCTCCGAATGCAAACATGGCGAGGGGTATAGCGAGGAAGACGCCGCTGAACCCAAAAGGCATGAAGCCTCCCTTAACAGCCGTGAAGTTCCTGAAGTCGAAGAACGCGAAAGCAAGGGCCAGGGCCGCGACAACATAAATGAGTAGCTTTATAACACCAGCGAAGGCCGTGGTCCTGCCAAAAGCCTTCACGCCGAAGTAGTTGAATGGCACAAAGGCCAGCAGGAGCAGGGTTCCCACAATGGCGCCCTGTAGGGTTGGAGTAGTCGTGTGCGGAACTATTAGTGACGGGAATATGTATGAGAGGCCCTCAACAGTGGCTAACGCCTCTATCGGAGGTATAAAGATGTACCAAACTAAATTCATAAACGACGATAACAGGTTTAACGTGTTGCCGTGCGTGTAGAGGGGGTACCTGGCCGGCCCTCCAGCCTCAGGCCAGGTGAGGGCCAGCTCTATTAGAGGTATTGAAACGAAAGTATAGAATATGGCGCCAAGAACCCATGCTACGACTAGGCTGGGCCCCGCCTCAACCGCCATCTGGGCTGGCGCAAAAAGCACGCCTGTCCCCACGGCGCCCACTATTCCAGCTATCAGTATCTCAAGGAAGGAGAGCTCCCTCCTTAGGGACCTGTTTGCTATATGCGTCACCCCCGGATCGAATATTATCATTTATTGATAATCCATCTTTGGAGGTACTAATATGTGTACACAACATCTACATATATTGCAGCTTGTTGCCCTTAATGGGCTCACAGGAAGCTCCTTAATCTTAACATACGGAGGGTATGCTAAGAGCGCTTTATGAAGAGGAAGGATGTTACTTAGCGATACATTATGAAGTTTGTAAGCTCGCCTTAACGGTTTTAACTCAGTTGTAGTAATCCCGGTGAACGGGTTATAGAAGTTGAGGTTTAACGAGGAAGCCATGGAGGCCGTTGCGGACGTTATGAGGCTCCTTTATCAGAGGGGGCTAGTGCAGGTAAAAGGGGGCAACGTTAGTGTCTTAGATAAGTCATCAGGGCTCGTTTACATAACCCCTACAGGGGTTCCGAGGCATCAACTTAAGGCCGATGACATAGCGGTTATGTCTATCGACGGAAGCGTGATAGTTGGAACCCCGAGCAGCGAGTTCAGGATGCACTTAGATATTTACCGTTCTATACCATCAGCTGTGAGCGTCGTGCACGCTCACCCACCTAAGGTAATAGCGCTCTACGAGCTTGGATCAAAGCTAGACCTCTCCATGACTACAGAGGCCAGGGCTAGGGTTAATTGCGTCAGCGAGGTGCCGTACGTAAAGCCCGGCACCCAGGAGCTGGCGACCGCGGTGAGCGACGCACTTAAGCAGTGCCAGGCCGCCGCGCTCAGAGGCCACGGCATAGTTGCCTACTCATCGCGCGACGTGTATGAAGCGCTTGATATCGTGGAGGCCTTGAGCGACCTAGCAGAGGTTCAGCTGTACGCAGGTCTAATAGCCAGAAAGTGAACGGGGCATTAGCATTAAGGTGGATGTTATGTTATAGACGTTACATAAATCAGAGTAGCGACGACTTATGCCAATACCTAAATGTTTACATAGCAAAAACCTCGCCCTTCGGGGCGTGGAGGAGATCAGGTATACTCAGCCTCCTGGCGTTCCATGATATATAGCGTCGCGCCAGATGGCGTCCCATATCTCCTGCTCGCTTAGGGTTATGTTCTTTATTATGGCGTTGTATATCTGCTGCAGGAGGGCGTGGTGGAAGCTCTCATCCCTGAGAAGCATGTCAACTAGGAAGCTGAGGACAGCGTCAGACTTAATTATGGGGTCCTCCTTAAGCCTCTGGAGCTCTTCTATGCTCTCCTTCTCCATGGCCACGTGGGATTCAAGGTCCTTGAGGACGGCTGAGGACTCCGCCTGATCTATTACGCTGCTGCCGATCAATATAGCGGCCATGGTCTCATAGATTTTCGAGTGCTTCACGGAGTCCTGGGACACGGCGTCAACTATTAGCCTGACTACGGCGTTCTGGGACCTATCCGAGGTTGCCCTCAGCCTGTCCGCATACTCAAGCTCCCTCTTGGCCTCGTTCTTGAAGTACTCGGCGAGCCTCTTCCTCGCCTCAAAGCTCTGCAGCGACATATCTCTCACACGGGTAATTAAGGGCCCCGAGGCCAGATATAAGGCTCTCATCAAGAAAAGGTAAATACTGTTACGTTGGTCCTTAGCTGGGCCTGAGAACGTGAAGCTCTTTGACCTGCACGAGGACATAGGGTACTGGCACTCCAGGGGTTTTGACTTCGTCTCAGGGCAGGGGCCCACGAGCCTTGAGAAGCTCTCCTCGCTCGGCGACGTGGCCGTGGTGGCCATGATATTTCCGGCCACAGGCAGGGGCAGGTATGACTTAACGCTTAACGTGCTCCTCAGCCAGCTTAAGTACTTCCTCTCGCTTGAGCGCGAGGGCAAGGTTAAGATAGTCAGGAGCGCGGGCGACCTCGACAGGCCAGGGGTCAAGCTCATAATAGGCCTTGAGGGCACTGACGCCCTGAGCGATGCCTACGACCTCCTCTGGCTCTTCAACGCTGGCCTCAGGGTGATAGCGCCCACCTGGAACTACAACACTAAGTTCGCGGCGTCCTGCACATCAAAGAAGGACTACGGCCTCACGGACCAGGGCGAGGAGCTGGTCAGGCTTGCCAACGAGCTGGGCGTGGTCATAGACGTCTCGCACTCCTCAAGGCAGACGACCTTGGACGTGGCGTCCATAAGCAAGAGGCCTGTGATAGCGACCCACAGCAACGCAATGGCCTTAAAGCAGCACTACAGGAACCTTGACGACGAGGAGATAGAGGGCATAGTTAGGACCGGCGGGGTCATAGGGGTCACGAGCATACCTGGAACTCTCCCGTCAGACGACGTAAAGGGCATCGCGTCTGTGGCGAACTACATAGGCGAGAGGTTTGGCTGGGACCATGTGGCGCTCGGCACGGACTTCCTGGGACTTGACAGGTACCCGCAGGGCTTCTCAGACCTCGCAAACGTTAGCGACTTAGCATCCCTCCTGGGCGTCCACGCTGACGGGGTGCTCTGGGGCAACGCCCTGAGAGTCTTCAGGAGCGCGCTGCCTCACTGAGCTTGTCACTTCTTCTCTGGCTTGAGTAAATCAAACGTTATTTAGGCCTCATCCTTGACGTCTAACCAGTGATGGGGATTGGGGAGTAAGCTCGCGTATAACATGATAAGAACCAACTCAGGCAACATACTTGCAGTGGCAGACGCCGAGCTGTTAAACAAGAGGTTCACAGGCCAGGGCGGGGCAGTCTTAGATGTTAACGAGGAGTTCTTTGGGGACAAGGTAGGGGACGAGGAGGACGTGGTTAGGTTCATTGAAGAGGCAGACATAATAGTCCTTGTGGGCAAGAGGTCCGTTGGCTTGGGCAACAGGCTTGGCCTGGTGAGCCCTGGCTCCGAGCTTGTGATAGGCGGCGTACCTTACGTTCAGGTCTTCAAGTCATTCATGCAGGCCTAAGTTTAGCCTTTTGTAGTGCGCCCCTTGGTGCCCTGGCCTTCAAATAAGGCAGCGGCCGAACTGCTATATGCAGGCTACGTGGCCTGACTTTTTAGCTGGCCTAATCAAAGGTTAGGGGGCGAGCGAAGTGGGCGACATAGTGGTCTTACTGAAGCCTGCCCTGAACCCAGAGATGATAAGGGGGACGCAGGACGGCAGCGTGGACTTTGACTATATGCCACTGAAGCTCTCTGACATAGACAGGAACGCAGTGGAGGAGGCCGTCATGTTGAGGGACCAGTACTTCAAGGGCTCGAAGATATACTCTATAAGCGTCGTCACGTGGGGACCAGCCTCCAAGAGGGACAAGGACGTGAAGATGGCTGTCCAGGAGGGCCTGGCCAAGGGCGTCGACGAGGCCTACATAGTGGAGGATGACTCAATAGTGCCGGGCGACCCAGTGACCACGGCGTCTGCTATAGTGGCCGTGATCAGGAAGTTCGGCCTAAAGCCGGACCTCATACTTGCAGGCGAGGCGACAATAGACGGCTTCTCGGGGCAGGTGGCTGGCAGGGTCGCTGTCAAGCTAGGCCTCCCCTACGTGAGCTTCGCCAGGAAGGTCGAGTTAAAGGGCAACTCCATTGTGGCTGAGAGAGACGTGGAGGACTATGTTGAGGTCGTTGAAGCCCCGTTGCCGGCGGTGGTGAGCGTCACGAGGGAGATAAACGCGCCCAGGCCGCCTACGCTAGTTCAGATAAGGATGGCCTCGAGGAAGCCACAGCACATGGTCAAGCTAAGCGACCTTGAGGGCGTCGTGACGCCTAAGAGGAGGCTGGCCGCAGCGAGGGTGCTCGCTGTCAAGAGGAAGCAGATGATAATAGAGGGCAAGACGCCTGAGGAGACCGCCGACAAGCTGCTGGACGCCCTGGCCTCAGAGGGCGTTATAAAGGCTTAGGGGGTGGCGGTGATGCCGACCTCAATGGTGGTTGGGAGCTCCGAGGACGATATTGCTGAGGCCCTCACCGTTGCCAGGCAGCTAGGCGACGCTGTGATTGTAGCATATGGAAACGTTAACACAGGCTCCCTGGCAGAGTACGGCCACAAGGTCTACCACGTGAAGGCTGATGACCCAGAGTCCGTGTTCCTTGCGGTGAAGCAGGTTTATGATGAGGTCAAGCCGTCCCTCGTTGTTGCCCCCACCAACAAGAATCTCAAGGACGCCCTCTCAAGGCTCTCGGGCCTCTACGACCTCCCAATGGCAACCGAGGTCTTCAACGTTAAGGTCTCAGGGAGCTCCGCCTCCTACACGCGCGGCTTCCTGAGCGGCAGGGCCCTCGAGGATGACCAGGTTCCGCTGCCCGCGGTGCTACTTATAGCTGCGAGGAAGGTCCCCAGGGCCCAGAAGTCACAGGCCAAGGGGGAGGTAGTTGAGCTACAGGCAAGCCCCGCAGTTAAGATTATCGAGAGGAGGCCAAAGGAGAGGGGAGGGGTAAACATAGAAACGGCGGAGCTTATAGTGAGCGTTGGCCGCGGCTTCAGGAGCAAGGAGGACCTCAAGCTAGCCTTCGAGCTGGCTGAGGCCCTGGGGGCCCAGATAGGGTGCTCAAGGCCCATAGCTGCTGACCTCAAGTGGCTCGGCGAGGACCACTGGGTAGGCCTCAGCGGCCACAAGGTGGCGCCCAGGCTCTACGTTGCTATAGGCATAAGCGGCGCCCCGCAGCACCTTGCGGGCATAACAGACGCCAAGGTAGTGGTGGCCATAAACAACGACAAGAGCGCGCCCATATTCAAGAACTGCGACTACGGCGTCGTCGCTGACCTATACCAGTTCGTCCCAGTCCTCACCAAGAGGGTCAAGGAGAGGCTGCACAGGTAAGGTGGACACAACTTATAATACTTTTCTCTAAAAATATTTTTGATAGATTATTTAAAAATAAGAGAAAGAAAAATACATACACTGGCGTAAAAGTCTTTTAGACAAACCTAAAATGCTGAGTGTGAGCAAATGGCGCTTAAGGAGGTTCACCTGCTGCTGGGCGGCCCGCAGGGGGCCGGCGTCGAGACGAGCGCCTCGGTGCTAACAGCCTCCCTGGCGGGCCTAGGCTACGGCGTTATGTCAGACAGGGAGTACTACTCAAACATAGTCGGCAGACACTCATATGTCCACTTCACGATATCAGCAGCGTCATTCCCCCGTAGCTTAACGTACCCCGTGGAGCTGATTGGTGCCATGGACGCTGAGTCCGTGCTGACGCACTTCCATGAGATTGCAAAGGGAGGGGCCCTAGTTTATGATGTTGGCGTAGAGAAGACGAGGACTGTGCAGGTCATCAGCATGGAGCCCGAGGTCAGGGAGAGGGTGGAGGCGAGGCTGAAGGAGCAGGGAGTCGACCTGACAGTGGCGGGCGCCGTCGAGGCCGCCAAGAAGATGGGCGCAAACGCGGTGCCGCTCGACTTCAGGGGCATGCTCGAGGAGGCCAGGAAGAAGCTGGGCGTCAGCAGCGTTGAGGTGCAGCGCTACAGGAACAGCATACTGTTGGGCGCAGCCGCCGCCATCCTGGGCCTTGATCCGGATGTCATAAGGAGCGGCCTCAGCGTGAGGTTCAAGGGCAAACAGAAGGTAGTCGACGCCAACATGGCTGTAGTTAGCCTGGCCATGGAGGGGGTGCCCAAGGGCCTCAGGGGCTCTGCGAGGCTGGAGGACCCGAGCCTGGACGTCGAGGAGATGATAAGCGCTAGCGGCAACGACGTTATAGGCATGGCGAAGATAGTGGGGGGCGTCAGGTACCAGTCATACTACCCAATAACGCCAGCCTCCGACGAGTCCGTCTTCATAGAGGCCCACCAGGCCCTGAGCGTTGAGGGCAAGCCAGTTGGCTCGGTTGTTGTCTTCCAGACGGAGGATGAGCTGGCAGCGATAAACTCAGCTATAGGGGCGGCGCTGACGGGCGTCAGGGCTGCCACTGCAACAAGCGGGCCTGGGTTCAGCCTCATGGCCGAGGGCCTCGGCTGGGCTGGCCACAATGAGGTGCCGCTGCTCATAACGTTCTACCAGAGGGGAGGCCCAAGCACTGGGCAGCCCACCAGGGGGGAGCAGGCCGACCTCCTGTTCTCACTGTTCGCCAGCCACGGCGAGTTCCCGAGGATAGTCATGGCGAGCGGCGACATAGAGGAGGCTTTCTATGACACTATCAAGGCGCTCAACTGGGCCGAGGAGTTTCAGGTACCAGTCATACACCTGGTCGACAAGTACATGGCTAATGTCATATCGTCCATGAGGGTCCCTGACCCGTCAAAGGTTAAGATCAGCAGGGGCAAGCTGCTGTTGAAGGCCTCAGGGCCCATGAAGAGGTTTGACCTAAGCGACCCCATAAGCCCTAGGCCTACAATAGGCTCTGGTGCTATCACGTGGTACACGGGCGACGAGCACAACGAGTGGGGGCACATATCAGAGGACCCGATAAACAGGGTCAGGATGTACGACAAGAGGATGAAGAAGCTTGAGATCATGGAACAGGAGATACCGCCAGAGGAGAGGGCAGTCTACTACGGCGATGACAACGCTGACTTCCTCCTGGTAGGCTGGGGCTTCGTGAAAGGCGTGGCCTTGGATGCCCTCGAGGAGCTGAGGGCCCAGGGCCACAGGGGGGCGTACCTTCACTTGAAGGTCTTCACCCCGTTCCCCTCGAAGTACGTGGCTGGCATACTCTCGAAGTTTGACCCAAGTAGGGTGATAGACGTGGAGCATAACTACATTGGCCAGGCGGCCAGGGTGATAACCATGAACACTGGGTTTGAGGTCTCCAGGTTCATACTCAAGTACACGGGGAGACCCATGTACAGGATGGAGCTAGTCGATGCCGTGAAAAGGATTCTTGGCGGTAAGAGCATGAGGGAGGTGTTGACCTATGGCGAGTGAGGCTGCGTATAAGACTAACGTTTGGGTTGACTGGTGCCCCGCCTGCGGCAACTTCGGCATACTTACAGCAATGCAGAGGGCTCTGGCGGAGCTGAAGATACCGCCTGATAAGGTAGTTGACGTCTCAGGCATAGGGTGCAGTGGCAAGACATCGCACTTCCTAAACGTTAATGGAATCCATAACCTGCACGGCAGGTCTATACCTTACGCAGAGGGCGTAAAGCTCGCAAACCCTGAGCTCACGGTAATTGTGAACGGCGGCGACGGCGACCTGCTGGGTATAGGCATGGGCCACTTCGTGGCCCTGGGCAGGAGGAACCTGGACGTAAAGGTGATAATACATGACAACCAGGTCTACGGGCTGACTAAGGGGCAGGCCTCGCCCACCCTCAGGGCGGGGCAGAAGGTCAAGTCAATGCCTCTGCCTAACATGCAGGACTGGGTCAACCCGATTTCCGTTGCCCTGGCGAGCGGCTACACGTTCGTGGCCAGGGCCTACGCCCTCTGGATCGATGATCTGAAGGAGATAATAAAGGCCGCAATAAAGCACAGGGGGGCAGCCGTCGTAGACGTCCTACAGCCGTGCCCGACCTGGAACGACATCTACACGCCGGACTTCTACAAGCAGAGGCTCTACAAGCTTGACAGCGAGAAGGACTGGGACCCATACGTGAGGAACCCTGACCCTAAGGAGGCGGCCGAGAAGCTGTCAAAGGCCTTCGCGAAGGCCCAGGAGTGGGGCGACAGGATACCGGTAGGCATATTCTACGTCAACCCGCACGTGGAGAGCTTTGTAGATAACGTAAGCAAGGTCAACCCGTTCTACAATACCATGCCCCCCGCCAGCAACATAATAGCTAAGGAGGACGGGACGCCGGTCATAGACATGCCAACGCTGAGGGCAGTGTTCAGGGACTACGTAGTTGGGGTCTCAAGGAAGCCAAAGAGCCCTTAGCATAGCAATAGGGCCTACCTTTAACGCCTTTTTCTTTTATTACATGATTATTAGGTCTTCGGCTCTGCTGCCACGCTAGAGGAGGCCTGAGACTAGTGCCACGCCTAAGAAGGCTAGGACTGCGGCGGCCCAGTGCCTCACAAGGGGGTGCTTCCCGGCCTCCTCCGAGGCCTCGTAAAGTATTGCCGTGGCCGCTATGGGCCTGAGGTTCTGAAGAGGGGTCACTACGTCAACGTTAAGGGATGTAAGCGCCAGGTACCTCAGGAGCTGTCCAAGCGCTGCAGCCACCCCCATTATTGAGACGTACTTCGCGCTCTGACCTCTGACCAGCCTAAGGTTTGCCCTTGGACCGAGCGCGGCGAGCCCTGATATGTAGGCTATGATGACGCCGAGTCCAGGGCTACCTCCGAGCTCCTCACCTACCTTTATTATAGCCACCGAGGACGCTATGACAAGGCCTGTGGAGAGGCCTATGGCCACGCCCGAGGGGCTGTAGTCCCCACGCCTCCAGCCCGAGGCCATGTAGACCGCTAGCATTATGGCAGCTATGCCTAGAAGGTCGCTTATGGTCACCCTCTCCCCGAGGAGCAGGCTCATAACTGCTGAGAACGCAGCACTAGTGCTTGTCATGACGCTTGCCCCACTTGAAGAGAGCCTCCTGGTGGCCATGTACATCAGGGTTCTGCCGACACTAAAGTTCAGGATCCCCGCAACAACAAAGACGGCTGCGGAGGCCGGCGTCACCCTAAGGCCTCCAGAGAGTGGCAGGAGCGCTATCAGAAGTGGGAGGCCCAGCAGGAGCGTCGAGAACGACAGTAGGGCTGGGTCAGCGTTCTCAAACTTAAGCTTCGCCACCGAGTCGTGGACCCCAAAGACTAGGCCCACGGAGACTGCCATGACAAGTGCTATGACCCTTGATATCAATGCGCTCACGCAGTCAGGGCAGGAAGCCCTAGTGATTGGTCTGGCAGCCTCCTTAGGGTGCCGGAGGCGCTGACTATGAAGACCTCTACCAGCGGGCTAACGACGCCCTTGATTAGGTGGCCTGAGACCGGCTGGTGGTTTGGCAGCGAGGCAGTCACATGTATGTGGGGCGACGGGTCCCCCTTCTCGTCTAGGGCCACGCTGCCTATGGCTGAGGTGAGCTCTATGGTCTCGCCCTCGCCAGCATCAAAGCTTTGGACGTCATATTTTCCCACCTTATAGACTCCCATCTCCAGGTGCTTCAGGCCTCCAATAGCTACTACGAGGCCGCCGCTTATTGAGTACTTCCTGGAGAGGTTCTTTATGGACTCAAGCAGCTCCTCCCCGGGGTGAAGCCTTGCAACTACCAGGGAGGAGGGCGCAAGGCTTACCTCCACGGGACCTTCACCTGAGCGAGCCCTTTACCCTGGCGGCAATTAATGTATTACCTAATCCTCGAGCTTTACCCCCCTGGCCTCTAGGTCCCTGGCCACCTCATCGAGGCCCAGCCTTGATAGGGTTGACCTTCTTGGCACGCCGTCCATTGTCCAACCTCTTACTTGATAGTACTCATCCAACATGACGTCAAGCTCTATTACATGTCCCTTGGCCGGCCCGCTTCTCAGCGGCTCCTCTAAGAACCTCTTCGGCAGCCTGTCATGGGGCCTCCTCACGCCCTCCCTTACAAGGTAGGCCCTCTCTATGTTAACTATTCTCATGCCGGCCTCCCTCATCTCGCCTTCGGTGACGTGAATTCCAGTGATAGCCGTGTAGGCCCTGGCGGCCATCTCAAAATCAAGTATTAGCATGTTCTCTGCAGTGTTCTTGCACGACTCGAACGAGTCCACGATTGCGTTGAGATCCTCAAAGTAGTTTATCAGCTTGCCCTTCCCCTTAACGCCTAGCCTCATAGCGGCCTCAGGCTCCCCAAACATCTTCCTGCCAAGCTCAGGGTCATCCTCCACTTCAACGAAGGGCTCTGACCTGAGGTGGTCGGCGCCCCTGCTGGCCACAGCGAAGCCAAGGCCATAGCCCTTGAGAGCCCTTGGGTCTGCTTGTATCATCTCTAGCCCCTTGACGTGGAACGCTATGTCCTTGCCCTTGTTTAATATCTCAGAGGCCCTCTTGACCCCTTCACCAAGGACCTTGCCTATGCCCCTCCTATAGGCTATCATATCTACTAGCTCCTCTATGGTATCGGGGTTGCCCCACTCCAGCTTCACCCCTGCGTCCTCGTCGGTTATCTCACCACGCTGCCTCAGCTCCATGAGCCACGCTATGGCCTCGCTCGTGGTTATGGCGTCCATGCCGTAGTCCGCCACTTTGAGTATTATCTTGAGCGCCCTGTCAAGGTTCCTGTTGCCCACCCTAACTGTGAAGCCGCCGAGAGGCTCGTACTCGGGGCCCTCGCCCATGAGGCCCGCAAGCGGCCCCCTCTTTATCATAAAAAACCTCGCGCAGGGCAGGGCGCAGCCCGCAGAACACGCCCTCACCTTAACGTTGTACTCCCTGGCTAGCCTCTCGCCGCTGACCTCATAGGCATAGTCGACCACCGGTTCCTGGAAGTGCCTTCCCGGAAGGAAGCCGAGCCTCTGGCCGGCCATTAACACCCTCGACGTGCCCATTATCCTCCTTGGCCAGTACTGTGGGTTCTCATAGATCCTGCGAAGCATTTCATCTATGACCCTTAGTAGTTCGTCAACGTCTTCAGCCTCAACGTAGCCGTCCCCCCTCACAGCAATGGCTTTGACGTTCTTAGAGGCCAAAACTGTTCCCATGCCGGTCCTGCCGGCGGCCCTGTAGATGTTGAAGAAAACTCCAGCGAACTTAACAAAATTTTCGGCTGCGGGCCCAACGGCGCCTACCTGGACCCTCTGATCTCCGAGGTCGTGCCTTATAGCTTCGTGGGTCTGTGACACTGTGAGCCCCCAGAGGCCCTCAGCATCCATGAACTCGACGCCGGACTCCGTGATATACAGGTACACGGGCCTGTCGCTCCTGCCCTCTAAGATCAGCTGATCATAGCCAGCAAACTTCATCTCCTCTGAGAAATGCGTGCCAGCGTTTGAGTCGCCTAAGAGGCCTGTTAAGGGCGAGCGAGAGGTGACGTTAAGCCTTGACCCAAGGCCGTGGGGAAAGCCAACCAGGGGCCCCGTCGCTATCATTAGCTTGTTCTCAGGCCCTAGCGGGTCAACGCCCGGCGGGACCTCCCAGTATAGTCTGTAAACGTTGAGCCCCCTGCCGCCTATGAATGCCTTTGCCAGCGAGGGGTCGAGCTCCTCTGCCCTGTATGTCCTGTGGGTGAGGTCTACCCTGAGCACCCTGCCACCATAGCCCTTAAGCCTCGTCAACGTCAACACCCAACCCTTCCGCTAACTTCTTGAGCTCACCTATGGCGAAGGCCTCAGCGGTGTTGCGGGGCTTCACCTTTACGTTAGTGACCCTTGAGAGCGACAGCGCGTTAGTCGGGCACCTGGCGACACACATGGGCTCCCCGCCGCACAGGTCACAGATGAGGGGGTAACGGGCCTCCCTGGGCTCCATCCTTGCGGCGCCGTAGGGGCAGACCTCGCTGCAGACCCTGCAGCCTATGCACTTGCCCTTGTCTAGGTTTACTTCGCCGAGCTTGCCTTTGCTCAGCGCGCCCGTGGGGCACAGCTCGACGCAGGGAGCCGGCTCGCACTGCTGGCACACGACGGGGTAGTCAAAGCCTAGGCGCTCATAGGTTATTACTGATATCCTTGAGAGGGACCTCGAGAATACGCCTTCATGCTCGTAGGAGCACCAGAGCTCACATATGTTGCAGCCGACGCACTTGGAGGGATCCACAACTATGTGAATCCCTTTAGACTCCATTGGCTCAAGGTCTCACCACTGCGGTGGCCCGTGGCCTTCGCTATTTTAAGGGCTCATATATATGCGTCATAACTTTATGCACGGCTTTAGCCAACTATCGCTATGCTAGGGGTGCAATCATAAATGTGTAAGGTGGTGCGGCGGCCGGGATTTGAACCCGGGACCTTCGGCTTGGGGGGCCGACGTCCTAGACCAGGCTAGACGACCGCCGCACCATGTTAGACTAATGTGAAGGGCTTTAAAGCGTTCCCTTGAATGAGGCCTAGGCCGCCTCAGCCCTAAGCTCCTCCGCAGCCTCAGGCACCTCCCTCAGGTAGGCCTCAAGCCTCGCCCTCAGGGCGTCCTCGCCCACCGGCCCCCTGACGTGGCTCCATGGCAGGGGCGACCTCCTCGGCCTCACGGCTGCCAGCAGCATGCCCTCAGCTGCCCGCCTCCTCCACGCCCCCCTGCCGCCCCCCTCCGCCGCGGTCTCGGCTATGTACTTCAGCGTACCCCTGTCGCCCAGCGAGATCGACGCCTGGACGAGGGCAAGGAACGGGTCGTAGCTGCTGAAGCTAGCGTGAGGGGCTAGGGACTCCAAGAGCTTGAGCCTCCTGTTAAGCTCCTCCTCCCCCTTCATGGGGAGCCACTGGAGGGGCGTCTGGGGCTTTATGACGAGCGGGTTGACGCTGAGCTCAACCCTGGCCAGGGACGCTATCCTCTTTACGAGGCCCGCAGCCTCGCTTATGTCGTCCTCCCTCTCCCCGGGGATCCCGACCATCATGTACAGCTTAACCGTCATGTTGTGCCTGCCCGCGGCCTCAGCGACCCTTATGAAGTCCTCGTCCCTCGAGGCCTTGCCTAGGGCCACGCGCAGCCTCTGGGAGGTCTCGGGCGCCAGGGTAACGGTCCTCTGGCCCATAGAGGCTACGAGGTCTATTGACTCCTCGTCCAACAACTCCGCCCTGAGGGACGGCAGCGAAAACTCGACGCCCTCCTTGGACAGCGACCTTAGTATGTCCTTAAACCACGGGCTGGCGTTTATAGTGAGCCCTACCATGGCGACCCTCAGGCGATACCTGCTGTAAAGCGACTTAGCCTCACTGACAACGTCCTCGGGCCTTCTGGGCCTGAAGGGCTTGGTGAGGTAGGAGTCCATGCAGAAGGCACACGAGAAGGGGCAGCCCCTGGCCACCTCCACAGCTAAGGTGAATGCCGCCTCAGGCGCCATTATCCTCCTCACGTCACCCGGCGGCACCTCGCTCGCCGAGGCGACCTCAACCTCGTGGGGGCCCAGGGAGGGCACGTAGACGCCCCTGGAGGGCTCCAGAGGGGCGTCCTCGTTGAGGACGCTTTCAAGCCAGCCAAGCGAGGGCTCAAGGTCGCCAAGTATTATTGCGTCAGATATGTCGGCTATTGGCTCAGGGTTAGCCGTGGGCGCCGGGCCACCGACTATCATCTTTGGCCTCCTCCTCTCGCTTGACTTAAGGCTGACCCCTGAGCCCATCAGGGCCCTTGCAATGTTGACGTAGTCCAGCTCATAGTGAACCGGCACAACAAGGTAGTCAAAGGCCCTCAGGGGCGTGCCGCCCTCAAGGCCCCTCAGCTGAACCGGGCCACCCGAGGCGCTAGGCATGACGAGCCTCTCAAGGTACACGTTCTCCATGTCGTTGAGGAGGAAGTAGAGCCTGTGGTAAACGAGAGACGACATAGCGATCTCGTAGGTTGAGGGGTAGAGGAGCCCTACCCTTGTCATGCCTTTCCTATACTTCTTGTGTATTGTGCCTTCCTCGCTTACGGCCCTCATTAACGTCCAGGGAGCCCGTGGGGCCCAAGGTTAATAACTGTTGGTTCACCTTGTTGGAGGCTTCGCCCTTTAGGGCGGGGAGGATATGAGCATTTATAAGCTCTTTGCCCAAACCTTGCCATGGAGTTGGGCGCGGGCGAGCTTAGCAGGCTGTGAGCCCGCGCCTCCCCGAGGCTGACGGCGGGGCCTGAAGTGGTGATGCCGCACCCATGGGCCTGAAAGGTTATGAGAAGGCCCCAGTGGGCGTAGAGCCCTCGCCCTCAGGGCGGGGAGCCGTCAGCAAGAGGGCACCGGCACGTGCATTTGCGTCCGCTCATTATAGAGGCTAAGGGCTAGCTACCTGCCCTGGCCCTCAAGCCTCTCAATGATCTCATCAAGCCTCCTTCTCAGGTCCTTGAGCTCCTGCAGCCTGCCCCTGAGCTCCCCAGGCGAGCTGTTGGCCATCTCCTCAAGGCCTGAGAGCGCGCCCCTGAGCTCCGACAGGGGGTCAACGGCTGAGGCCAGGGGCGCGTAGAGGGTCTTCGCGAGCTCCATGCCCTCCTCAGTCAGCTCGTACTTGCCGTCGGTCCTCCTCGCTATGAGACCCTCCTCAACGAGCTCGGAGAGCATAGGGTAGACGCTGCCCGGGGAGGGCCTCCACAGGCTTCCCGTGAACCTGTAAATTTCCTCTATGAGCTCCGTTCCATTCATCGGTCTCTTGGCGAGGAGCGTGAGAACAAGTGGCCTCAGCCAGCCCCTCTTCCTGCCTCTGGCCACGAAAGCCCATGGCGGGCCCCACCTGTGCATAGGCTTAACCCCTCCGACCGCTGAGATTGTAAGCAGGACAAACTTTAGCCTTATAGGTTTGGTAGCTCCGCTAAGCTGTCCCACTGCACGGCTCTCACCTGGAGCTTGAAGTTTCAACGGCTATAGGCCTCTCAACGGGCACCATGCCCAGGGACAGCTTCCTTAGGAAGCCTTTCGTGGAGGCTGCCACGTCATTCCTTGATGTAGCCTCAACTATGGGGAAGTACCTAACTTCAAGGGCATCGCTTGCGGCCCTGGGGGCACCGAGGCACCTGTTCATAAGGACAGTCACGAGGACGTAGTGGAACATGACCCTGCCGCCTTCGTTCTGGGTTATTATTTCGTCAACATTTACAACACCAAGGGGCTCGCAGCTGAGCCCCGTCTCCTCCTCGAGCTCCCTCTTCACAGCGTCATAAAGTCTCTCCCCGAGCTCAACCTTGCCGCCCGGTATAGCCCACTTGTCTTGATCAGGCGGCACAGCTCTCCTGACCAAGAGTACCTCCTGACCCCTCAGGACCAGGGAGCCGACGCCCACCACAGGCTGGGAAGGGTATAGGCCCCTCAAGGCTACCCGTCAGTGTGAGCGGCTGGACCGGGTAAAACTCTATGAGGTTCTGTGCATACAGACGAAAACATGGAATAGTCGTAGAATATTTTAGTATTCACAGTTAAGTTTTTAAACCAAAGCCTTTACTTAAGAAAAGGCGACCTAATATGGCATGGTACTCGCCTCTCGTATATACCCTTACCCACTCGCTTCCGTCAATAATAGAGTTCATAATAATCGTCATAATTGGCGTCATAGTGGCCTACGGAGTCGCTGCCGTCCTCAGGAGGGCCCTCTCGCTGAAGTACTTTGATCAGTACCCTGAAGTGAAGGGCCTCCTGGGCCTAAGCGTAGGCGCCGTCAAGGCCTTCATCATACTGGTCACGCTGGCCATAGCGTTCTCGATCCTGCAGCTGGGACCGGCGACAGTCTACATGCAGGAGATAGCCAACTACCTGCCGTCCCTGGCCGGCGCCATAATCCTGCTGACCCTCGGCGTGGCCCTCATTAATATACTGGTGGACTACATCCAGAGGCAGGTGGGAGGGGCCAGCAGCCCGTTCCTGGCCTCCATCTTCAACATACTTAAGTTCGGCCTCTACGCCGTAATAATAACGATAGCGGTCCAGCTCTCCATATTCTACTGGATACACTTCATCAACCCCTACCTCTTCTATGACATCATAATAGCCTCGGTGATACTGGTTGCGACCCTGACCATCACCGACACGGTAGTTGACCAGCTGCTCAAGTCTCACCCTGAGCTCAAGGACGTCGCCGGCTACGGCAGGTTCCTCCTCTACCTGATATTCCTGCTCATAGCCATAGCGATAATAGTCCAGCCCTTCACCAACGTAACTAACATAATCTACGCGTTCAGCTGGGGCCTCGCGATCGCCTTCGCCATCGCGGTCATACCGCTGGCCTACCTGCTGGTCAAGAGGGTAGCGAAGGAGATTTAATAAAAAATAGTTTTTAATTTACTTTTTTGCCGTGACCTTTATGACGGCCACTATCTTGTCCTTGTCCTCCTTAAGCTCAACCAGCTGGTTCCCAGTCCTCTTGATCCAGGCCTCCACGTCGGGCTTGAAGCCGGGGTCAGTGGCCCATATCTCTAGGACGTCACCATTCTTCACGTTCCTGTATGCCTTAACTATCTCCGTTATTGGTCCAGGGCACGCGAGACCGCGGGCGTCTATCAGGACTCTCCTGCCCTCACTCATGCTACCACTCTCATATTAGAGAAGGGCGTTCTCTCTATAAAAACCTTTATCACATAGGCGCTAAACTTCCTAAAGAGAAGACTTTTAATAGGATTTCTCTAATTAGGGAAGGGAAATAGTGTTTGTTTGCGGCCCGATCGCTCTGGGGCCCGGGCGCGCCTGCGCCCTCCGAACCGATGGAGAAATGCAATGAGCCGCTCTGGGTAACGCGCACACTTTCATTACAGGAAGGAGGTCAGTTGGATAAGGGTCCACTTTTTTGATTGTATTTCTTTTATAGCCTATAAGAATAACCCAATTCCTTTTTTAGTAAGAGCTTATATATCTAGTGGAGTCACTTCTGTATACATGTGAGGTGCGAGGGTTGACCTCAAGGCTTGACCCGTATGAGGAGGCCAAGAAACAGCTCCAGGTAACTGTCAGCATACTTGGGCTGAGTAAGGAAGTTTACGAGATGCTTGCTACCCCTGAGAGGATAGTGCAGGTAAAGGTACCTGTAATGATGAGGGACGGCAGCATCAAGGTCTTCATAGGCTGGAGGGTCCAGCACAATAGCGCCCTCGGCCCATACAAGGGCGGCGTCAGGTACAGCCCTGAGACGAACCTGAGCGAGGTCATGGCTCTAGCTACGTGGATGACCTGGAAGAACTCCCTGGCCGGCCTGCCATACGGTGGTGCCAAGGGAGGAATACAGGTCGACCCGTTCCAGCTAAACCAGTTCGAGCTGATGCAGCTCTCGAAGAACTACTTCTCAGCCATAGCCCCCTTTGTCGGCGTCGACCTTGACATACCGGCGCCTGACGTTAACACGAACCCGCAGACCATGGCCTGGTACATTGACGCCTATCAGATGAAGATGGGGAGCAAGGAGCTCGGCGTCGTGACTGGCAAGCCCCTTGAGCTGGGCGGCCTTGAGACCAGGATATACTCAACTGGCCTGGGCGTGGCGTCAGTCACTCAGGCTGCCGCTAAGAAGCTGTGGGGAGGCATAGAGGGCAAGACCGTTGCGGTGCAGGGCTTCGGCAACGTGGGCTTCTACACGGCCAAGTTCCTGAAGGAGATGGGCGCGAAGATAGTTGCCATATCAGACATAAAGGGAGGCATATACAGCAGCAGGGGACTTGACCCAGAGGCCGTCAAGGAGTACATAACTAAGAAGGGGTCAGGCTTTGTTATAGACTACCCTGACGTCGAGAGGAGGATAACGAATGAGGAGCTCCTGACGACGGACGTTGACATACTTGTCCCGGCCGCCGTTGAGAACGTGATAACAGCTGAGAATGCCCCCAAGGTTAAGGCTAAGCTCATAGTTGAGGGCGCCAACGGGCCCACGGCGCCTGAGGCCGAGCAGGTGCTGGTGAAGAGGCAGGTCGTCATAGTCCCTGACATACTTGCTAACTCAGGTGGCGTTGTTATGAGCCACATAGAGTGGGTCAACAACAGGATGGGAGGCTGGATAACCGAGGAGGAGGCAAAGAACAAGCTCATGCAGAAGATGGCTGACAACTTCAACGCTGTGTGGAACTTCTGGGAAAACAAGCTGGGAGGCATGGGTGGCGCCTACAGCATGAGGTCAGCGGCGCAGGCCATAGCAGTGGACAAGGTAGTCAGGGCAATGAAGCTCAGAGGCTGGATATGAGGCACTATTTTTCTCGCCTAGCCTTTTTCTCCCAGCCTTAATCAACTGTCAGACTTCTGGCTGAGGCCCTTTATGGCAAGCCTTAGGGCCTCCATGCATGCAGCTCTCTCCTTAGCGGATATCTTAAGGGGCTCGCTGATGCCCGCCCTCTTAAGTTCATCCTCGGCCTGCGAGACCCTGTACGGCTCGACATAGTCCACCTTATTTATGGCAACCACTATTGGGCGCCCCTGGCCAAGGATTGACCTTACGCGATTCAGCAGGCTCACCTGCGAGCTGATAGGCATTGTCGCCTCGGGCGACGGGTCCACTAGGAATATCACAGCGCCAGGCAACTCCTCAAGGGCTGCGAGGGCCCTGAGCTCAACCTCGTTCATCTCGGAGGGGTCCCTGTCGAGGAGGCCCGGCGTGTCTATCACCTGCACCTCTGAGCCTTCAAAATCGGCATGGCCAACTATGACGTTCTTTGTCGTGAAGGGGTAAGGCGCTATCTCAGGCCTTGCCCTCGAGATAGTTGATATGAACGTTGACTTGCCCGCGTTTGGAGGGCCCGCCACTATAACTATGTCCTTGCTCACGTCTATGCCAGGTAGGCCTGCGAGAAACTTCACTGCCTCCCTTATCCTCTCCAGCCCCCTAGAGCACTTCTTGAGCTGCGACATCATCCTGCCCCTGGCCTCCCTGCCTATGGCCCTGGCCTCCCTCTCGCTCTCAGCTGCCAACAGTGCGTACCTGTAGCTCTCCCACAGCCTCTGGGCCAGGGCCCTGGCCTTCATGACGCACTCCATGTCTTCCTCCAGCTGCTCAAGGTCAAAGCTTATGGAGAGCAGTCTCCTATAGAACGGGTGAAGCCCCCTCAGTAGGGCCCTGAGCTGTACTACGGGCTCTGTCTTGCCGACTATTACGTCCTTGACTAGCTCTATGGACCTCCTCTCCCTCTCATAGGTGCTGACGTTGTGGGGGTACCTGTTCTTGATACGCTGCAGCACCTCGCTGTAGGAGGGCACATGTATCTTCTTGGCAACGCTGGCCGGGTCCGGCAAGCGCTCAGCCCAGTCCTCAGGAGGTCCTGGCCTTAATTAATGGGTCCCTCCCTTCGAGCAGGGCGGCCCCCACGAGCTCAGAGTAGCTTATGAAGGCCTCCCTGTGCCTCCTCACCGCGCTCTCTATAGACCTTGGGGAGGCCCCAGACCTCCTGGCGGCCTCAGCAATAGCCCTCGAGGAGCTGAGGCCCATTGCCCTGAGGGTCGCGTAGAGAGCTATACCGAGCCTGACCCTCTCGGTCCTAGACTTCAGCTCCGGGAAGAACTCCATTATGCTCAGGGCTGTTGAGGCCTCCTCATCATGTTTAGTGGCAGGCGACCTAAGCCTTATGACCCCGTTTATAACCCTGACGAGCTTGCCTCTCCTGATGGCCCTCTCAGAGGCGTCGCTCAGGGCTAGCTCAAGCTCGCCGAGCGGGGGAGCCGGGATGGCAACGCGGACCTGCTGCCCACGCTGGGGCTGGGGCCCATCGTCAATGAGGTCCTCTATTATGGCTCCGCAGTCCTGGCAAACCAGGTGACCAGTCTCGTCGCTCCAAGCCAGCCTTTGGGAGCCGCACCTAGGGCACCTCAGCACGGTCTCACCTTAGGCCTGTCAAGGAGCCCGCTCGTAAGCAGATTTCCGCACACTCGGTGCTGAGGGGGACAGGGGCCTCAGCGTAGCGTCCAAGGGTTTACCAAAACTGACCTCCTCCCCGCCTGAGGGGAGAGGCCTTCGCCCCCTAACCCTCTCCTTTGTAAAGAGCCTGGCGACAGCCGTAACACTGACCCGCGACCCCTAGCGCGGCCAGCTGACCAAGTCCCAGGGCGGTGGTAGGCCTGCCCGCGAAGAGACTTCAGCAGCCGCCCTCTGACATAACGTCAAGGAGGCTGGGTGATGCGGCTGAAGCATTCATTTACGCGCTCCAGCTCTCTGGCGCCTCAAGGCTTACAATTAAGTCGTACAGGGCCGCCCTTCAGTCCTTCCTCTCATACGTCGGGGCGGACAGGGCGGCGTCGAACGTCAAAGCTGAGGACTACATAGCCTGGCTCACAGCGATGAGGTCCCGGGGGCCAATGGGGCCGAGAGGCGGCAGGTGGAGCTCCACGGTTCACTACTACTCGGTATTCGTGAGGAGGTTCCTCTCTTGGCTCGGCGTCTCAGGTCTGCCCTCAGAGCCCAGCAGGAGGGGCGAGTTTAGCGGTGCCCTGAGCTGGAGGGACGTGGAGGTCATGATGTCAAAGGCCAGGGACCTCTACGACCTTCTTATAGTCTCGCTTATGGCTGAGTCAGGCCTCAGGGCAAGGGAGGTCGTGGGGCTGACCTGGGGGGACATAGACCTGGCCAGAGGTGAGGCGAGGGTGAGGGGTAAGTACGGCAAGGAGAGGACAGTTGTCCTGGGTCAAGTGGCCCGCGCTGTGCTCTCAGCCCTGCCGCCCGGGCAGCCCAACGAGAGAGTTGTTAAGCTCAGCTACCAGGCCATCTACGACAGGGTCAAGTCGATGGCGAGGAGGGCGGGCATCGACGTGAGTAGGGTCAGGCCCCACGTGCTGAGGCACACCTTTGCCACGGAGGCCCTGAGGAGGGGCATGAGCCTCCCAGTTCTTCAGAGGTTGCTCGGTCACAGCGACATAAGGATAACGCAGGTCTACCTACACCTGCTGGACGAGGATGTGAGGAGGGAGTACGAGAGGGCTTTCATGCAGCCACAGCAGCCCTACTACCCGCCCTACCCGCCGCAGGCCTACCCGCCGTACGTGCAGCCATGGTACATGGGCGCGCCTGGCCCAAGGGGTTAGATCATGCCCTCCTCCATTACCTGCTCCCTTACCTTTCTCCTCAGCTCCCTGCTCTCGAAGGGCATCAGGTCCATGAGGCGCTGCGGCACCTCAAGCTTTGACTCCTTAACCATCCTCAGGACAGCCTTATAAGCGCTGTAGGAGGCGAGGCCCTCGTCATCGATCTCAGCTTCGGCTATGGCTTTAGCCACGAGGTAGAGGCTCCTCAGCTCGTCCTCGCTGCTAACTATGGCGACCTCGCCGTCGCCTCCCTTAGCTATCCTTGTCAGGTTGTGGAAGTGGTGGGCTGGCAGCTTAACGGTCAGCGACTCCCCGTTAAGCTCGGCCTCAGGCTCCTCAGGCTCCTCCAGCTCAGACCCCCTGTAGTCCTCCTCTTCCTCCTCGTTCTCATCGCCATAGTCAACAACGTTGGGGTAAAATATGACTAAGTCATCAGTGTAGGCTATAAGCCTGACCTGCCTTATGTGCCTGTATATTTCCTTAGCCACGTTTGTGATGAGATAGTATACCAGAAACACGCTGTCATCATCATATTCATTATCGTCCACGTCCTCTCCCCCGTAGTCCTCCTCTTCCTCCTCGCCGGGGCTGACGGCCGTGGAGATTATATCGGTGAGCCAGGTCCAGACCTCGCCCGCGGCGGCCCTGAGTGTGAAGAAGGAGGCAACCGCAGTTGCGACGCCCAGGAGGGGTGCCACTGCCTGGGGCCATCTGTACAAAGTGGATAGCGCCAGTGCTGCTGAGAACACGAGTAATCCCAACAGCGCTGAGGCCGCCACAAGGGCCAGGTAAAGCTTTGTACCCGTTCCTACCAGCCCAACCAGCTTAACGCAGGGCAACCCCTATTAAGGTTAACCCGTGCGCTGGGCTCTGGTTACGATGTGCTTTGACTAAGGGGAAACTACGCTGTTCTCATGGAACTGACCTCCTCCCCGCCCTGAGGGGCGAGGCTTTCAGTTGTAAATACGGGCTTGCGTCAGCCTCCCTAGAGAGCCTAACGTTATGTTGATGTTAATAGGACAGGGACTACACGAAGAGCGGGCGAGCAGGATGCCGAGGGTCGACACAGGCATGTACGTTGTTGAGACGGCTGAGGTGTTCAGCCTGAGCCGCCGTGAGCTGCTGTCTCTCAGGGACTGGGCGCTTTCAAGCCGCGCGGTCTTTGTCACGTCACCCTCTATAGCCACCGTGGACTCAACTTCAGGACCCCTGAGGCTTGCGCTGGGCGTGGGCTCGCTGGTAGGCCGCGAGAGGCCTCCGATACCCTACAGGGTCACCAAGTCCTCAGAGTGGGTCGACGGCTGCGTCGCCGGGGCAACGGAGCCCAGGTACCTCAGGGAGGCAGGTGAGGGCGTTAGGGCTAGAGGAGTGGCTGTGGCAGTTGACTACAAGGATCCGCCATCGCTCATGTTGAACTCCGTCAGGCTTGAGGCCGTTGCTAGTAGGCACGCCGAGGGGCAGCCGCTATTGATCCTGCTCGAGGATAGCACAGGTGCGCAGCTGCCCCTGCTAGCGCTCAGGGGAGGGGAGTACATTATAGAAATCCCTGAGGGCAGCGCCGGCGACCTGCTGGAGTATGCCACGTCCCTCTACACAAGCTGCGGGCCCACAAAGGATGGGGGTTAGGGGGCGAAGGCCTCTCCCCTCAGGGCGGGGAGGAGGTCAGCGTGAGCTGAGCTGCCTCAGCTTCGACCTTATCATCTCCGAGACCACCTTGCCGTCAACCTTGCCTCTCAACACTCCCATGGCCTTTCCCATGAGGGTGCTGAAGGCGGCCTCCCCCTTCTGCTTTACTAGCTCCATGTTATCAGCTATTATCCTGTCTATCACCTTCTCGGCCTCCTCCCTGCTCATTCCGAGAAGCCCGAGCTGCCTAGCGGCCTCCTCGGCGGTGATCTTTGGGTCCTCCGACATCTTAGTCAGTATCGGCTCTATGGCCTCCTTAGCTATGGAGCCCTGGGCCAGCAGTCTGACCACGCCCTCGAGTCTGTCCTCGTCGATAGAGTCGACGTCAACCCCCTTGCCCCTGAGCCCCTTCATCAACGTCACAAACATGGACGCTATAAGGGTTGGCGTCACTGAAGAGCTATACCTGTTTATCATCTCTTCTATAATAGGCAGCCTGGGATCTGCTACTACCTTCTCCGCCAGCTCTCTGCTAATCCCGTACTTCTCGACGAAGCGCCTCACCTTGGCCTCCGGCGGCTCAGGCACAAGCCTCTCAGCCTCTGCCAGCAGGTCAGGCGTGACCCTGAGCGGCGGTATGTCGGTCTCAGGGTACATCCTCTCCTTGCCGGGCCTGGGCCTCATGTACTTGGTTGTGCCGTCCTCGTTAGCGGCTCTAGTCTCCTCTGGGACGCCGTCGAGTGCCTGCCTGACTCTGTCAACTATCACGGAGATAGCCTTGAGCGCCCTGTCCTCCCTCTCAGCCACCATTGCAAACGCGTCAGCGCTGGGGTCAGCGCCTAGGGCCTTGTAGACGGCCTCTACCTCCTCCTGCGTTATCCCGTAGCTGGGCAACTCGTCGCTGTGGAACAGGCCCTGGACGTCAGCCCAGAACCTGACGTAGTCCGCTATCTCAGTGCCGAACCTCCTGCCGGGCTGCACGTAGGTGCCGAGGAGCCCCTTCATCCTCGGCAGCTTCACAGCTAACACGCGGCCGCCCGACGAGAGGGCCTTTGATATTACCTTGCTCTTGGTCGACTTGAAGACCTCTGTCACGTCAACGGGCTCCATGACTATCACGTCCTTCGTTATCCCCCTCCTCACCATCTCATCCCTTATCCTTAGCAGGTTCACTTGCCTCATGGCTTCATATTTGACTATCTTGTCTATTAGCTCCAGCGTCTGGACGCCCTTGATCTCAGTCTTGGCGCCTCCAACTATGCTCACGTTGAGGTCCTGCCTTATGGTGCCGAGCCCCCTCCTCACGGCACCTGTCATGCGGAGCAGCATACCTATGGCCAGGGCCACGTCCCTGGCCTCGGACGGCGTGTGCATGTCGGGCGCCGTCGAGATCTCTATGAGGGGTATCCCCAGCCTGTCGAGCATGTAGTTGGTCTCAGCCCCGCTCTCCCCGGTCTTCCTGGCGGCGTCCTCCTCGACAACTATGGTCTGGATGCCATAGTCCTTGTTGTTGACAGTTATCTTGCCGCCGAGGGCCACTATTGCGGTCCTCTGGAAGCCGCTGGTGTTGCTGCCGTCTATAACTATCTTCCTCATGACATGTATCTCGTCAACTACAGTGGATTTCAAGGCCTTAGCCACAGCTATAGCTATGGCCACGGCCTCCCTGTTTATTGTGTGCGGCGGCTCCTCGTCAGACTCGACGAGGCAGTAGTGGCCACTCGGTGCCCCGTACCTGTAGGCCTTACCCTTCCTGTACTCGAAGAGAGCCGCAACGTCAACCTCCCCAGTCTCGCTCCTGGTGGGCCTGAGCTTCCTGACGAAGCTCTCCTTCGCCTCCTCCGCGAGCTCGGCTGGGCAGCTGCAGAAGAGCTTGTTCTTCGTCTTAAGCTGCTGGTGTATCTCAAGGCCTACCTTGAGGCCCAGGACCTCATAGTCCAGCTCATCACTCGTGCTCATGGTACCACCTCGGGAACAGCCTCAGCTCATGCCTCGGGTTTATCTCTCCAGCCATGTTTGTCAGCATTAGCGTCTTGACCTCCTTGAGGTCCCTTGTCCTGCGGAGCACCCAGGAGAGCTTTACGTACGCAGTCTCCGGTAGCATGTCCTCAGCTGGTATCACGCCGGCCTGCAGCATGCGCCTCCCCGTGCTGTAGACGTTCAGGTTAACCCTGCCGAAGAGAGTCTGACTGGTGATAACCACGGGCACCCCTGACTCCACGGCCCTCTCAACGGAGGGTATGAGGGAGTTGGCTATGTGCCCGAAGCCTGTGCCCTCTATGATGATGCCGTGGTAGCCCCTGTCGACGAGGAAGTCTATGACCTCACTCGTCATACCTGGATAGAACTTCACCATGGCCACCCTGTCGTCAAAGCCGTTCTCAAGGCTCAGCTCGCCGCGCGGGCGGTAGCTCCCCTTGAGGACCTCTATCTTGCCCTCATACGGCCACACCTTGGCGAGCGGCAGGTCGTTTATGCTCTGGAAGGCGTCCCTCCTGCTCGTGTGCATCTTCCTCACCTTAGTGCCCCTGTGGGCCAGGGCGTACGTGTCGCCTGTCTCGCCGTGCATTACCACTGCGACCTCTCCAAAGGGAGCCCTTGCTGCAACCAGCACAGCTGCTGTTAAGTTGAAGGCAGCGTCGCTGCTCGGCCTGTCGCTGCTCCTCTGGGCCCCGACCAGCGCCACGGGGCCCGGCAGGCCTCCGTGAAAGGCGAAGGAGAGCGCCGCCGCCGTGTAGGCCATGGTGTCAGTGCCATGGGCGACCACGACGCCAGTGTAGCCTTTCCTGAAGCTCTTGGCCACCTCGTCAGCTATGGCCTCCCACGCGCGGGGCGTCATGTCCTCGCTGAATATTGACATGAACTGAATGGCGTCAATGTTGGCGTATCTGAAGGCCTCAGGCACCGAGGCCGAGAGCTCCTTTGGATCCATGTATGGATAGACGGCCCCGGTCTCGTAGTCCACCCTGCTCGCTATGGTGCCGCCAGTACCGAGTATGAGCACCCTCTCGCTTGGCGGCCTCACCTCACCCTCGGCAAGGCTTACCGGCTCGCCTGGGTGCGCCGTTAGCTCACCAGAACTAAGGACCCTGAGCGAGGCGCCCCCGGAGAGCCTTATACCCACGTTATAGCCGTTGTCAAGCTTTATGACAACTATGTCGTCAGCTGAGAACTCGCTTCTGGGCATAAGGATGCCAATGAAACTGGAGCCGTCTGGCCTCGTTATCTCAACCAGGTCACCCGGCTTGGCTGAGGCCTCCACGAGTCGCCTGGCTACCTCACCCACGTAGCCATGGTAAGCTTCCACAGGCCTTGAGGTAATGTTGCCCACCGCAGGTGTGGTGGAGGGTAAGAGTAAATAAAGAACCGCCTGGGCTCGGCCAGCTTCTAAAGAAGGTTTGAGGATGGCTGTCGCGCCAACCTTACGGCATAAGGCGTCTGAGGCTGAGCGTCGACAATTTATGTAGCTTTAAGGATAAAGCCTTCATGGGGGCGGTTTAGGCTCTTCTGGAATTCAATTTCCCGTTTCAATGGCTTAAGATTTTGATGACTATTCGTGTGCCGTCGAGGCTATATTGGCAGAGGCGAAGCCGGCGCGCCAAAATAATGTAGGTAGAGAGCGTTACGCTATAGGTCCAGTGAAGGTTAACATATGTCTTGAAGCGACCCTTGAGCTTTCTCATCTAGCCGCCCTAGGGGCGGCCTTCTTCTGCGAGGCCTTGAGTACCCTCAAGACAAACTCTACCCTGTTCTTCATGCGTGGAGGCTCGTTCTTCTTGTGCTTGGGCTCTATCTTAGGTGTGGCCTTTCTGACCTTGCCCGCCTTAGTCATTGACCCGTGCGTTGGCAAGCGACGCTCACCGCCTCACTCTAATCGCCGTCAGCTTAAAAGGATTTTCGCCTAAGTCCCTTCGGCGACCGCTTAAGGTTATAATTTCCCTTAGCTTACACTCTACCCAGACGCGGTGAAAGGCTTGAAAATTTACGTAGTTGACACGATTGCAGGCAGCCACGCCCTTGACGAGGCTGGCAGGGAGGTGGCCTTCGAGCCTGCCCCCAAATCCCTGGACGACCTCATGGCTTGCGTAATGAAGATATCGAGCGGCGAGGTTCACGAGACGTTTGCTAAGCTCGCTGAGAAGCTGAAGCAGATGAGCCCAGAGGAGGTGGTGGTTGAGAGCGAGGAGGAGGCCAAGTACCTGAGCCAGCAGGGCCTCAAGGCTTCAGCTGCCGAGGGCAACACCGTGGCGGTGTCGGTGAGGTCAAGGCTCCCTCAGCTCCTGTTAGAGTCGGGGCTTGTCAAGAGCGAGGAGGAGGTCCTCCCCTTTGAGCTCAGCGTGACCTATGAGTTTACCAGAAGGGGCCTCATGGGGGCTGCGAAGAAGCGTGACATGTTGGCGGCGCACTCGATAAGGACCATTGACGACATAGATAAGACCGTGAATCTGTTCGTCAACAGGCTGAGGGAGTGGTACAGCGTTCACTTCCCTGAACTTAATGACATAGTTGAGGACCACAGGCTCTACGTTAAGCTGGTCGCAAGCCTAGGCAGCAGGGAGAACTTCTCTGAGAGCAGCCTGAAGGAGCTTGGCGTGCCAGAGCAGCTGGCCGGGAAGATACTCGACGCCTCTAAGAGAAGCCTGGGAGCTGACATCTCAGAACACGACCTTGAGGCCATAAGGACCTTTGCCAGCATAATACTTCAGCTCTACGAGCTGAGGGACCAGCTGGAGGGCTACGTGAACAGGATAATGAAAGAGGTGGCTCCGAACATCACGGAGCTCGTGGGCCCCCTGCTGGGGGCGAGGCTCATAAGCCTGGCGGGTGGCCTTGACAGGCTAGCCACCATGCCGGCAAGCACTATACAGGTGCTGGGGGCAGAGAAGGCCCTCTTCAGGGCGCTGAGGACAGGCGGCAGGCCCCCCAAGCATGGCATAATATTCCAGTACCCTGAGATCTTCAGGGCCCCCAAGTGGCAGAGGGGTAAGATAGCCAGGGCGCTCGCCGCCAAGCTTGCCATAGCTGCTAAGGTTGACGCATTCAGCGGCAGGTTCGTGGGCGACAGGCTCAACGCCGAGCTGAGGGAGAGGATAGATGAGATAAAGAAGATTTACGCCGCGCCGCCGAAGAAGAAGGCTGCCCAGCAGCCTCAGCAGAGGTTCCGGGCGCCTCCAAGGAGGGGAGGCAGGGAGAGGGAGGGCAGGCACAGGGGCAGAGGGAGGTGATATAAGTGAAGGTTTACGAACATGACCTGTGGAAGGGCGTCTACGTTGTCGAGTTTGATGACGGGAGCCTGAGGCTCGCCACCAAGAACCTGGTGCCAGGTCAGAGGGTCTACGGGGAGCATCTCTACACCTACGAGGGCGTCGAGTACAGGGAGTGGAATGTTTATCGCAGCAAGCTTGCCGCGGCGCTGCTGAAGGGGCTTGAGGAGCTCCCAGTTAAGGAGGGTGACTCAATACTATACCTTGGTATAGCCAGCGGCACGACCGCTAGCCACATAAGCGACATAATAGGCCCAAAGGGCGTGATTTACGGCGTTGAGTTCTCCCCAAGGGTCATAAGGGACCTGCTTCAGATAGTGCCAGAGAGGAAGAACATACTGCCAATACTGGCTGACGCCAGGGAGCCCGTCAGGTACAGGCATCTGGTAGGCACAACCATGGGCCTGTACGCAGACGTGGCACAGCCTGACCAGGCTAGCATAGTTGCGAGGAACGCGAGGCTCTTCCTGAAGGACGGCGGCTACCTGCTCCTGGCCATAAAGGCCAGAAGCATAGACGTGACGAGTGAGCCCAGCGACATCTACCTCAAGGAGATGAGGACCCTGGTCGAGGAGGGCTTTGAGATAAGGGACGTGGTGCACCTGGACCCATTCGACAAGGACCACGCCATGGTCTACGCAGTCTATCACAGGAGGGCCTGATGTGAGCGGCGAGGAGAGTCCGGCGAAGCACGTAGTTAACATTTACAGGGAGGAGGTCAGGAAGCTCCAGGCCTCGTGGCCCACGAGGCAGCTGAGTCTCAGGGAGCTCAAGGGGACCCCATTTATAGAGCTCACCGACGGGACCCTTCACGAGTTCAACCAGGAGGAGGTTGACAGGCTCCTCTCACAGGTCCCAGAGTACTTCTGGGACTTCATGGCCATCCCGCTGCTTCTCCACTACATGAGGACCGAGTCAGGGATTGCTAAGTATACGGTTGTCGGCAACAGGTGGCAGATGAGGCTGGCCGAGATAATGCTCAGGGGTGACTACAGCGCCAACGGCGTGAGCGAGCTTGGAATTGAGGAGTTCCTGGAGATTATCAGAAAGTACAGGAGCCTCGTGTTCGTCTCGCTTCACTTATAAATAAGGGGGTTCAAAGAGGGCGGAAAGCCTTGCCCTTGGGCGGGTAGCTCATAATGTGACCTAAGGCTCCATTATATACCCCTTTTATACTTCTCACGCCAAGGTAGGCTTGGTGTCAAGGCCTTGGAGAGTAATCTGGTGGAGGATATTTACCAGAACTCCATAAGGGCTAGGGACGTGCTTAGGGGACTTATACACGAGACGCCGCTCGACCTCAGCTCGACGTTCTCATCGATGACAGGCGGCGAGGTCTACCTCAAGCTGGAGAACCTCCAGAAGACGGGCTCATTCAAGGTAAGGGGGGCCTACTACAAGATATGGACCCTGGGAGAGAAGGCCAAGAGGGGCGTCGTTGCCGCCAGCGCCGGTAACCACGCCCAGGGGGTTGCCTTCGCTGCCAAGCTGCTCGGCGTCAAGGCTATCATAGTTATGCCGGTCGTGGCGCCGCTGTCAAAGATACTTGCAACTAAGTCCTATGGGGCCGAGGTCGTGCTGCATGGCAACGTTGTAGACGAGTCGATGAAGAAGGCCAACGAGATAGCGGAGCAGACGGGCGCCACGCTGATACACCCCTATGATGACCCAGCCGTAATAGCTGGCCAGGGGACCATATCGCTCGAGATACTTGAGCAGATGCAGGAGCCGCCGGACGTAGTTGTGATACCAATAGGCGGGGGCGGCCTCATATCGGGTAACGCGGTCGTTTTGAAGAAGAGGCTTGGCAGCAGAGTCAAGGTTATAGGGGTTGAGCCCTCCTACGTGCCTAAGTACTCCATGAGCCTTAAGGAGGGCAGGCCTGTGAACATTACGGGCGCCCCCTCAGGCCTTATGGATGGCCTGATAGTCAAGTCTGCTGGCCACCTGACGTTTGAACTGATAAGGGAACTGGTAGACGACATAGTCACAGTAGATGATAAGGAGGTTGCCAGGGCGATGTTCCTCCTGCTTGAGAGGGGCAAGACGCTGGCTGAGGGCGCTGGGGCGGCGCCGCTGGCGGCCCTCATAGAGGGCAAGGTTGACGTCAAGGGAAAGAGGGTGGTGGCGCTAATAAGCGGTGGCAACGTTGACCTAAGCAGGTTGGCCAACATAATAAACTACGAGCTCTTCAGGACCAAGAGGCTCATAAAGTTAGTGGGCGCAGTGCCAGACCAGCCGGGCTACCTTGACAGGGTCCTGAGGAGGCTGGCCGACGCCAGGTTCAACGTGATAGACATAAGGCACGACAGGTTCTCGCCCATGCTGACACCAGGCTACGCCCTCATCGAGGCCCTCGTGGAGGCTCCCGATCCTGATGCTATACCTGAGGCGCTTCAAATGTTGAAGTCAGACGGCTTTGACTTTAAGGTCTTGGAGTCCTGAGCCTAGGCCGCCTCAGGGGCTGACTTAACAACGTTCATGTATTCTTTGTCAGAGTATATGCCCTCCTGCTCCTCCCTGACCTTCTCAAGGAGTCCTGAGGCCGTCCTTGCTACGAACTTTGCCATGGCCTCCAGGTCCTCAGCTGCTGAACCCCTTGGGTTGAAGGGCAGCGCCGCTCTCCCAAGGCTTCCCTTGCCTAGCAACCAGAGGCCAACTACCTCGGGCCTTGAGAGCTGCCTCAAGTCATCTGCCGTGATGCTACCGCCTGAGGCCCAGTACAGCTCTCTCACGAAGCTAACAGCGAGGGCCCTCCTCAGCTTGTCCCTCCACCCCTCGAAGAGCTCCAACGCTGCCTGCCTGATCCTGTTAACCGCCTCGTCAACGCTCACGCCGCTGGCCGGGCCCCTGACGGCCGCGTTGACCAGGCTCCTTGTTATGACGGGCTCTATGGAACCGTGGAGCACTGCAACAGCTGAGGCCAGCGAGCTGTGGAGGACAGCGTTCATGAAGGCCTCCCTGACGTCCCCGGGGTCAACCTTGATGCCATCAAGGAGTTGGATGACGTCGTCAGATGTGACAGGGTCCGTGGCGGCCGGCACGCCATTGACGACGATCCAGGGGACGCTCAGGACGCCGAGGTTTACAGCTCCTAGGGAGTTGATTCTGAGCAGCCTCACCTCATGAAGTCTCCCAGCCTTCATAAGGCCCCTTATCACTTCGTGACTTGTCGCGCAGGAGGGATGGAAGTAGATTGTTACTTTGGCCTCCAAGTTGCTTCAACCCGCGCGCACAGTAATCCTCTCAGCTTTTAGCGCTTAGCCACCTCTCGTAGACGCTGCTTATGCTGAAAGACTGCTTGACCTCGCTTAGGGCCAGTATGGAGGAGACCTCGACAACCCCTGGGGTTGAGGCTATGGCCTCTATGGCTGATGAGAGCTCCCTCTGGGAGGGGGCCAGGACCTTAACGAGGAAGTTGTAGGGCCCCGTGGTCTCATAGGCCTCGATAACAAAGTAGAGCCCCCTGAGCATCTCCCTCGCCTTTGCTATGCTGTCAGCCCTCACCCTGACTAGAAGGAAGGCGGTGGCGTCAAGGCCCAGCTTTGAGGGGTCAGTCCTCACTGTGAAGCCCCTTATGACACCCTCGTTTAAGAGTCTCTTCACTCTCAGGTAAACCGTCGCCTCGCTTACGTTCATCTTTGAGGCTATCTCGCTCCACGGCATTCTGCCTTCCTCCTCAAGGAACTTTATCAGCTGCAGGTCCCTCTCGTCAACCGTTGGCGTCTGCTGCTTCCTCAAGGCGCATCATAAACTTTAGTCGTGGCAGGACTAAAAACGGCTCTCATCTAAGGGAGATGTACTTCATTAGCTTGGCCGCCAGCAGCGGCTTGGCCGCGAGCGCCCTCACTATCCTGCCCATGTCCATGGTGCCGAGCGCCACCTCCTCGTGAACGGCCGCAGGTATCTCAAGCATGAACCTCCTCCTGTCCTCAGGGCTTAGCCTCCTCAGAGCTGAGAGTATGGAGCTGTGCACCCTTATCGCCCTGCTTACCTTGAGCGAGCGGAGGGTCTCGCTCACGTCCTGACCCATTAGGTAGGCCCTCGCGGCCTCGTAGCCTGATATAGCTGAGGGCCTTATGCCCTCGCCCGTTAGGGGAAGTACGAAGCCAGCGGCTTCACCGACCTTGTGGAGGCCCCTGATGGAGCCCAGCGAGAGACCTCCTACCGCTATGGGCGCCCCGGCGACGCTTAGCACGTGACCGTTACCCAGGAGGTCCCTACGTGCCTCTATGAAGCGGTCCAGCAGTCCTCTCAGAGAAGCTGGGTCGGCGAAGCCGCCGACCCCTATCTCGACCCCCTCCTCCGCCGGGAAGATCCAATAATATCCAACTAGCTTGGTGTCAAAGTCTATGTAGAGGTAGTCCATGCTATCAAGCCTGGGCGCCCTAACTATTGCCTGAACCCCCTGTATCTTCTCGCCGCTGTAGAAAGCGACGCCCCCGGCCAGGAGGCCTGACTTAAGGTCCCTTACCTCGCCCCCCACCCTCACGGTGCCGTTGGAGGGGTTGTAGGGCGCTGAGGTCACAAGCTCGCCGCCCGACGACTCTATAATGTCCCTTATCATGCCCTCCTTGTCAACTATGTAGCCGTTTACGGAGCCCCTAACTTCGACCGACTTTATGCCGTCGACATAGAGTACGGCCCCCCTTATCCTCGCTATAATTCTCTCTCTTGGGATCTCGAACGGCATGTCGGAGATCGTGGGCACCCCCCTGCCGCACGGCTTCACCGCAGGCCTTGGGTTGGCCTCGTAGACAACTGCACTGATGCCAAACTTTTGGGCTGCGTAGGCGGCCGCGGCCCCGGCGGGCCCAGCGCCGACTATGTTAAGGGTCTCGGACATGGGGGTGACTCCTCAAAGCTTTTACATCTTACCCGAAGTAAAAAGCCTGAGGCAGGTGGGGGTCTTGGAGTGCCCGGCTACAGCTTCCTTGACCACACCGCTGACGTGCTCATAGAGGCGAGGGGCAGGACGAGGGAGGAGGCGCTCGAACAGGCGGGCCTGGCGGTGTATGAGATAATGACTGACACCTCAAAGGTCAGGCCGCTCACGCGCGTTGACGTAGAGGTCAACGGCTTTGACCTCTACAACACTATATACAGGTGGATAGAGCAGCTCCTAGTTGAGACAGACGCTGATGGCCTTGTGTTCAGCGTATTCAGGGTTTGCGAACTGAGCGACGACGGCACGAGGTTGGTCGCCAGGGTATGGGGGGAGAGGTTCGACCCCTCTAGGCACGAGCAGAGGATCATAGTGAAGGCCATGACCTACTCTCAGATGGAGTTCGTGCAGGAGGACGGCTGCTGGAAGCTCCGCTTCGTCGTTGACATTTAAGCTCGAGGACCGCGGAGGACGGCTCCGTCAAGGCACGAGGTCCTTGTCACTGTATGCCCTGATGAGCTTCAGCTTGCAGGAGTCGCAGAAGTCGGGGCTCTTCAGGTCGACATCTTCAACGTCGTTACTGAATGACATCACGCACGCCCTGTTGGGGCAGTGCTCAAGGCCTAACAGGTGGCCGACCTCGTGTATGGACTCCTTGAGGAGCCTTGAGAGGAACCTACCATTATCATTGTCCTCAAGCCTAGCAGTGTAGACAGTTGCCACCCTGAGCTCCGGGTCGGCGAGGCCAAAGACAAAGTTCAGGCCGCTGACGAACGCGTCGGCCCCCACTAGGCCTAGGGCTAACCTTCCCCCCTTTAGGAGGGGGCCCAGGCTCCTGCTCAGCCACTCATTTATATCAAAGGCCCTGTACTGCATCCTGGACCACTCGTAGGCCGAGGCCGGCGGCTGAAGCGACCACATGGTGGGGTATACCCTTATGCTAATTGGGAAGTGCTTGGGCATCTCCCTGGCCACGTAGATGGCGTCCTCAGGCCTGACCCTGCCGACGGGCTGAACTATGAGTTCTATCAAATCCGCTCAGCCGAGCTCTAAGCATAAAGCCTTATTTAATAAGAGTGACGCAGGGAGGGCCTCTGCAGGGCAGGATATCTGCTGACGGTGCCACTGTGTATGTGTTGCTGAGGAAGGCCGTGGCCATAAGGCCTGAGGACTTCACGGCGTTGCACAGTCTCCCTGACGGGCCCTTCGCCCTGCTCGTGGCAATAGTGCTCAGTCAGAACTCCAATGACAGGAACTCCATAGCCGCCTATGATAACCTGAAGAGAGGCACGGGACTTGACCCGAGGAGGATACTCGAGATTGGCAACGGTCTTGAGGACATGATAAGGAGGGCAGGCATGGTCAGGCAGAAGGCCAACGCGATAAGGGGGCTCGCAAGGCTCGTGCTTGAGAGGGGCGAGGAGTTCCTCAGGAGCGGCGACATAAATGAGGTCAGGGAGGCTCTGCTCTCAATAAGGGGCATTGGCATGAAGACCGTTGACGTCTACCTGTCGCTCTACAGGAGGATCCCCAGGTTTGCCGTGGACACGCACGCCAGGAGGATAGCGGCAAGGTGGGGGCTTATAAGGCCCAACGCCAGCTATGAGGAGGTCTCTGAGGCCCTGCTGAACTTCTTTGGCCCTAAGAGGGCCGACGAGGCCCACAGGCTCTTAATAGCCTTTGGGAGGACATATTGCACGGCCAGAAGCCCAAGGTGCTCGGAGTGCCCCCTGAGGCCGTACTGTCCCTCGGCTGCAGCGAGTGCCCGAGGCTAGTGGCGACATCGCTCCCTGGCAGGGACTACTGGGCCCTTGAGGAAATCATGGACACCGTCGTAGCAAGAGACCCGGCGGCTAAGGTTAAGGCGACAGGCTACAGGGGGGTCTTCGAGGTCCTCTCGGGCCAGGACCCTCAGGGGCTGGCGGTACAGTTTCTAATGTATAATCACGCCTTCATAGCTAGGGTGCTCCCGGTCCTGGCCTGCGCCATACCTGTTAAACTTAAGGAGGCCCTCTCAGGCCTCGGGCTGAGCGGCCTCAGGGCTAGGCTTGAGTTCAAGGCGAGAGAGCCGCTTAAGGGGACCCTGACCGAGGACCTCGTCAGGTCAGCGCTGGCCTCGGCCGGGGTCATCTTAGTTGGCAGGCGCGAGGGCGGGGTGATCATAGACGTTGAGAGCCTCGGCAAGTGCGTTATAATTTCCTTTGGGGAGCCCAGGAGCTGTGGTCCGAGGTGCACAGTCCTGGTCCCGTCTAGGAGCCTGTAATACCGCCGCGGGACCCTCAGGGCGCATTCCAGCGGCCTTAATGCAAATCTATTAATAAGTCCAGGGCCTCTTCCGTTAACCAGAAGTAGTAGGTTACCCTACCGGGCC